>NZ_JAMYUY010000006.1:0-361165 GCF_040323385.1 Mesorhizobium sp. M0045 | reverse complement strand
TCAGCGACGTCTTGCCATGGTCGACGTGACCAATCGTGCCAATGTTCACATGAGGCTTAGTGCGCTCGAATTTACCTTTTGCCATAGTCTCTTTCCTTGGACGGCCTGGGACGGCCTGGACCTTCAGTTCAGTCGAATGCGGGGCGATTAGCGACTAAGGCCGAAAAACACAAGTGCCTTGTCGCCGAGCGCGCTCGCCCGCCCGAACGCGTGATCCGGTTTCGGAGAATGTGGCGCGGATATAGGAACGAACAAGGGCAAATGGAATGGTTACGGCGGCGGCTCACGGCTTTGACGGATTTACAGACGGATCTGGCCCATTGCCGCTTTGGCGCCGGTCTGATTTCGTGGGCCGATGCATTTCATCCCGACTGCCATACGAGGCCCGCTGTTCATGGTCGTTTCGACCGGGTCCTACATCGTCAACGATACGATGATGAAGCTCGCAACCGCGGGACTGCCGCCCTATGAGGTGCTGTTCCTGCGCGGCGCGGCGGCAACGTTGTGGGGCATTCCGCTGCTGTTCGTGCTGGGCTATGGCAAGCACATCCCGCTAATCCTCGACGCCAAGGTTTTGCGTAGGAACCTGCTCGAACTGGGTGCGATCCTTTGCTACGTGGTGGCGCTCGCCAACATGCAGATCGCCGATTCCACCGCGCTCGGACAGATCACGCCCTTGCTGATGCTGGTCGGCTCCTCGATGCTGTTTGGCGAACGGATCGGCGGGGTTCGCCTGGCGCTGATCGGGCTCGGCTTTGTCGGCGCGGTGATGGTGGCACAACCGACGATGCAGGGGATTTCGGTTTACGCCCTGCTGGCGCTCGGCAATGCAGCCCTGTCCGCGGCGCGCGATCTGGCCGGGCGCAAGGTCGCCGCCGACGTGCCGGGAATGGTCGTGGCTATTTCCGCAGTGATTGTGGTGCTCGCCGGCGCCGGCGCTGCGCATCTGGTTTCCGAGCAGTGGGTGGTGCCTGAAACCCGTCACCTGCTGCTGATGGGCGGCGCCGGACTGTTCCTGATCTTCGGCCACTTCTTCATTTTCATGGCCTATCGTATCGGGCCGACCAGCGTGGTGGCGCCGTTCTACTATTGCTTTACCGTCTGGGCGGTAATTTCAGGCCTGGTGGTTTTCCGGCAGCTCCCGAATGCGCTGGCCATCTGCGGCATCCTGCTGGTGGTGGCCAGCGGGTTGACCATCGTCTCGCTCGACGAGCGCAAGCGCCGGCTAACCGTCGTCGCCTAGAGCTGGAAACGGCGTAGGGACAATCGCCTGAGTGGAGAAGCGTATGACAAGCCCGGAGAACGGAAACAACCAGAATGCAAGCAACCGCATGCTCGCCGGAAAATGCCTGTGCGGCGCCGTTCAGTATGCGGTGGCGGACGCGTTCGTCTATGCCGCGAACTGCCACTGCTCGAACTGCCGGCGCACCACCGGCTCGGCCTTCAAGCCGTTCGCCGGCATCGAGCGGGACAGGCTGAGCCTGGCGAGGGGCGAGGACAATCTCACGATCTTCGGCGACGAAACCGGCCATGACGCGCACTGCAAGACTTGCGGCTCGTTGCTCTATTCGGTGGTCCGGGACGGTGCCTTCGTGCATGTCGCCATGGGAAGCCTCGTCGACGAGCCAACCATCCGCCCGACGCAGCACATCTTCGTCGGCTCCAAGGCGAAATGGTTCACGATCACCGACGATCTGCCGCAATACAGAGAACACGCGGTCGCCGAAGATGCCGGCGAATAGCTGACCGTTAGAAACGCTCAACCAAACTATCGTTTCGTTTTCGCGTCCGCCGCCAAGGAAATTATACTGTGCTCCGTCACTGAACTTATGTGGCGGAGATTTCTGTGGCATTGCCGCCCGACTGGTTGCCCAACGTTGCGATGAAGCGCGTCGTTTGCCATTGGACGGCAGGCTCGCATTCGGCCGGCGATACCGATAGGGATGCGTATCACATACTGGTCGAGGGGAATGGCCGTCTGGTCAGGGGCCGGCCTTCGATCGCGCTCAATTCGGGTCGGGTAAAACCGGGATATGCCGCGCACACGCTCAACTGCAATGGCGGCCCGATCGGGGTTTCGCTCTGCTGCATGGCCGGGGCGGAGGAAAGGCCGTTCGATGCCGGCCGCTATCCGATGACCAGGGCACAGTGGAACGCGATGACCGCGGTTGTCGCCGAACTTTGCAAATATTACCGCATCAAGGTCACGCCCAAAACGGTGCTGTCGCATGCCGAAGTCGAGAGCAATCTCGGCATCGAGCAGCGCGGAAAATGGGATTTCACCCGGCTGCCCTTCGATCCGACGATCGGCGGCGCAAGCGCCTGTGGCGAGCGGCTGCGCCGCGACGTGACGGCGGCAATGGTCGAGATGCCCAATCTGCCGGTGAGGATTGGGCGCGATGCCGTATGGCAGCGATTGCTGGAAGAACTATGGCCGATCATGGTGAGAGGGCTGGAAGCCGGCCTCAACACGCTGATCCGCCAAATCCTCAAAAGGATTAGATAGGCGCTCGGCATTCGGGTGAATGCCGGCGCAACTGCCGATCTGCCCGTTTCTAAAGAGCCCGCCTGCCGGTAAACTGGTGATAAGCCCACAGCACAACTATCGCGCCTATCACGGCTACGATCAGGCTATAGATGTTGAGCCCGGTGACGCCCGACGCGCCAAAGGCGCTGAAGATCAGTCCGCCGACGATAGCCCCGACAATCCCAAGCACGATATCGAGCACCAGGCCCTGCCCGCTTTTATTGACAATCTTGCTGCCTATGAAGCCGGCGATGACGCCGAGAATAATCCAGCTTAATATTGACATTTTTCCTCTCCGTTCCCCGCGCTCGATTACTTCCACATTATTACGCAAAGCTCAAGCCAACTTGAAAATCATGATTACGGAAAGCTCAAACCGGCTTGAAATTCGCCATGAATGCGTCATTGTCGGAGACGGACGGGCAATTTTGACATGGAGATCCACAATGGGACTGTTTGACAATGCCGTTCCCGGCGGCAACGTCGCCAAGCCGCTGATGATCGCGCTCGGCGCACTTTTGGTGGGAAAAATGCTGAGCGGTGGAAGTTCCGCCCAGCCGGAGGCGGCGCAGAGCCCTGCCCCCGTCCCGCCTGATACAACCGCATCCGCCGACGGCGGACTGCTCGGCGGTCTGGGCGGCCTGCTCGACAAACTGAAGGATGCGGGCCACGGCAACGTCGCCAATTCGTGGGTCGGCGCCGGTCAGAACCAGCCGATCAACCCCAGCGATCTGGGCAGTGCCCTCGGCCCGCAGATCATCCAGGAGATCGCGCAAAGGACGGGCCTGAACCAGCAGGAATTGCTCCAGCAATTGTCCGCGGCCTTGCCCGGGCTTGTCGACCAGCTGACGCCGAACGGGCAAGTGCCGCAGCAGAACCAGCTCGCGTCCATATTCAGCAAATTCGCGAGCTGACGCCTGCCCAACGCCGCCTGCGGTTGGGGACAACGATAACACAGATTAAGATGCGCGTCCTTCTGGACGCGCATCGAACACTTTGAACTATCGGCAAGCGCTTCGCTGGCGCTGCCTGCTTCGGGATCGTGCGCGAAGTGCGCCGTGGCCTTGGGGGAAATCTGGAGCGGGTAGCGGGAATCGAACCCGCATATTCAGCTTGGAAGGCTGCTGCTCTACCACTGAGCTATACCCGCGCCTTTCAGTCAAGCATCGGATCCGCTCCGACGCTCGCGCTGCGTTTCAGGGCTTCCGGGCCGGCAGTGGTGGAGAGGGTTGGATTTGAACCAACGTAGGCATAGCCAACGGATTTACAGTCCGTCCCCTTTAACCACTCGGGCACCTCTCCAGTCTGCCGCCGGAGCCATGCAACGAGGCATCGACGCGTCGCGGCCGCCAAAGCAGCCTTTCCGCGCAGCGCCTTATGGCGGGAGCGTCCAAAACTGTCAACCGCAACATCCCGGCAAAAAGCGCTGAATTTCACACCTCGCCCGACAAGCAGCTTGTGCGGCTGTATCCATCACCGGACGACACGGCTATAGAACCGGCCATGAGCAACGACAACAAGCCCAAAACCCCTAAAGACACCCACTACGCCAAGCTGCGCCGTGCACATCGCGACGAGAAGAGCGGCGGCGCGCCGGCGTTCAGGCCACGCCAGCCGGTGCCGCCCGGCGAGACCGCCGCGGATGGGCTGGTGCGGCTCTACGGGCTGCACACGGTGCGGGCGGCGCTCGACAATCCGCGCCGCAAGATCAAAAAAATGCTGGTGACGCGAAACGCTGCCGAGCGCCTGGCAATCGCCGATCTTGCCGCTTTGCCCTTCAAGGCGGAACTGGTCGAGCCGAAGGACATCGACAAGGTCAGCGGCTCGGAGGCCGTGCATCAGGGCGTGCTGATCGAGGCCGAGCCGCTAAAACCCAAGCGCCTCGATGCGCTCGGCGATACCAGGCTGGTGCTGGTGCTCGATCAGATCACCGACCCGCACAATGTCGGCGCGATCCTGCGCTCGGCGGTGGCTTTCGGCGCCGGCGCGCTGATCACCACGGCGCGCCACAGCCCACAGGAATCCGGCGTGCTGGCGAAGTCGGCTTCCGGCGCGCTGGAGCACATCGATCAGATCGAGGTGAGGAACCTGGCCGATGCGCTGGAGCAGCTGCACGAGGCCGGTTTCCAGACGATCGGGCTGGATTCGGACGGTCCGGCGGAACTCGAAACCAGCTTTGCCGGAGCAAAGATCGCATTGGTGCTTGGCGCCGAGGGCAAAGGCCTGCGCCAGAAAACGCGCGAGACAGTGACGACGCTCGCCCGGCTCGACATGCCCGGCGCCATCCGCTCGCTCAACGTGTCGAATGCCGCGGCGGTGAGCCTTTATGCGGCGCACGCTCATCTCAGGAGTCCACGAAATGGCGACTGACGACGACCAGAATTGGGTATGGCTTCGTCGCCATTCGTGGCGACCAGACATGACAGTCAGAGAGCAGATCGTCGACGACTTCGAGAAGCTGTTTCTACTTCAGTACATGTCCAAGCACGTATTGCTTTCATGGCGACGCTTCCAAGTATACCGGCGTGAAGCGTACAGCGCTGAGTTTCGTGACCTTAAGCTCGTTCTTAGTTTGAACGAATTCAAAACAAAAGAACTTGTGCTTCGTCGCCTCTTCCTCGGGGTATTGCTATCGAGCATACTCATTTTGATACTAATTTTGTTTTCTAATCCCCCCAGCGCCGTGAGCGAAAAATTCGGAATTGAGCAAACGCAAATTTATTTCACAATCGTGGGGGCCATACTCTGTCTTTGCCTCCTCTACAGAAATATCTTTGTGACACAAACGCTGGTTGTCGGGGTCGTTGGCCTGCTTCTTATGTCGATCTTTGCGGCACTGCCGTTCCTGTCTGGAGCAATTATGATGCTTGGTATCTTGCTTCTCTATCTTGTTGCGAAATGGCGGGCCAACCCGTCGTATTGAGGCCTCCGTCGGTGTTGCGGGTATAACCAAGCGACCGATCTCACTTCACCTCATGCCCGGCCAGTCGCTCGAGCGCCCTGACTAGAGCCGAATGATCCTCCTTGGCGCCGCCATTGGCTGCGCATGAATTGAACAATTGCTGCGTGGTGGAGGTGTTGGGAAGCGCAACACCAAGCGCCTTGGCGCCTTCGAGAGCGAGATTCAGGTCCTTCTGGTGGAGTTCGATGCGGAAGCCGGGCGCGAAGCTGCGCTTGATCATGCGTTCGCCGTGCACTTCGAGAATGCGCGAGGCTGCGAGCCCGCCCATCAGCGCTTGCCTGACCTTGGCCGGATCGGCGCCGGCTTTTGAAGCAAAGACAAGCGCTTCGGCGACGGCCTCGATGGTCAGCGCGACGACGATCTGATTGGCGACCTTGGTCGTCTGGCCGACGCCGTTCGGTCCGACCAAGGTGATGTTCTTGCCCAACTTCTCGAAGATAGGCCTGGCGCGTTCGAAGGCTTTTTCCTCGCCGCCGACCATGATGGTCAGCGATGCCGCCTTGGCGCCGACCTCGCCGCCCGACACCGGCGCGTCGAGGTAGTCGCAGCCGAGGTCGTTGATCTTTTTTGCAAAGGCCTTGGTCTCGATCGGCGAGATCGAGCTCATGTCGATCACCAGCTTGCCTCTTGTCAGCCCGGACGCGACGCCGTTTTCGCCGAACAGCACATCGGCCACCTGCGGCGTATCCGGCACCATGGTGATAATGATGTCGGCCATTTTCGCGACGGCGCTGTGGCCAGAGACGGTCTTCAGACCCTTGGCGACGAGATCGGCCGGCGGCTTCGAGCGATGATCGCTGGCGACGACGGTGTAGCCGGCCTCGAGCAGATGCTCCGCCATCGGCGCACCCATGATGCCGAGGCCGATAAAGCCGATGGTGTCCATGTCTTTCTCCGTTTCTTGTAAGGCGGCGATGCGTAGCGTCTACGCCGCCGCACTCCCCTGCCCGGCCAGATCCCGAAACCAGCCCAGTCCGGCTTCCGTCCCACCCTTCGGCTTGTATTCGGCGCCAACCCAGCCGGAATAGCCGATGCGGTCGATGTGGTTGTACAGGAAGGGAAAATTGATCTCGCCCGTCCCCGGCTCATGACGGCCGGGATTATCCGCAAGCTGGATATGCGCGATGCGGTCGAGGTTTGCCTCGATGGTACGGGCGAGATCCCCCTCCATGATCTGCATGTGATAGATGTCGTATTGCAGGAACAGGTTCTTCGAGCCGACGCGGTCGATCAGCGCCAGGGCCTGATCTGAGTAATTAAGGAAGAAGCCCGGAATGTCGCGGGTGTTGATCGGCTCGATCAGCAGCCT
The DNA here is from genome assembly GCF_040323385.1 of Mesorhizobium sp. M0045. Taxonomy (NCBI): domain Bacteria; kingdom Pseudomonadati; phylum Pseudomonadota; class Alphaproteobacteria; order Hyphomicrobiales; family Phyllobacteriaceae; genus Mesorhizobium; species Mesorhizobium sp. M0045. The sequence continues at coordinate 354,367 of NZ_JAMYUY010000006.1, read as the reverse complement.
GATGCCGGCCTGCTCCAGCTTTTCCGCCGCGAAAGCCAGATTTTCGGCGAAGACGTCTTCCAGCACTGAGTGATCGACGCCCTGCGGCGCGATGCCGGCGAGGCAATTGACCTGCTCGCAGCCGAGCGCGTGCGCATAGGTGACGACCTTGGCAATGCCTTGCCGGAACTCCGGGATGCGGTCCGGCAGGAGCGCAATGCCGCGCTCGCCCTTGGCCCAGTCGCCGGCAGGTAGGTTGAACAGGACCTGCGTCAACCCGTTCTTCTTCAACCTGGCCGCGACGACATCCGGCGCATGGTCATAGGGACCGATGTACTCGACGCCCTTGAAGCCCGCGCGGGCAGCGGCATCGAAGCGGTCGAGAAAGTCATGCTCGCCAAAGAGCATCGAAAGATTGGCTGAAAACCGTGGCATGGCAGTAGTTCCTCATATGCGGCTTAATCGAGCATGACGATCGCCGTGGGGGCATCTTCATGGCGCTCGGCAAGCTCCTCGAATTCGGTGATCTTGTCGATTTCGGTACCCATCGAAACGTTGGTGACGCGCTCGAGGATGAATTCGAGCACCACCGGAACCTGGTGCTCGTCCATCAGGCGCTTTGCCTCTTCGAAGGCACCGGCGAATTCCTCCGGCCGGCGCACCCGGACCGCCTTGCAGCCCATCGCCTCGGCAACGGCGACGTGATCGACGCCATAGCCAGCTTCGGCATCGCCCTGTCGATTGACGTTCTCGAAAGCCAGGCTGACTTCGAAATCCATCGAAAACCCGCGCTGCGCCTGGCGGATCAGCCCGAGATAGGCGTTGTTCACCACGACATGGATGTAGGGCAATTTGTGCTGTGCGCCGGCCGCCAGTTCCTCGATCATGAACTGGAAATCATAGTCGCCGGACAATGCCACAATTGTGCGGTCCGGATCGGCGGCGCGAACGCCAAGTGCTGCCGGCAATGTCCAGCCGAGCGGTCCAGCCTGGCCGCAATTGATCCAGTTGCGTGGTTTGTAGACATGCAGGAATTGCGCCCCGGCGATCTGCGACAGGCCGATCGTGGTGACATAGGTGGTCTCGCGGCCGAACGCCTTGTTCATCTCCTCGTAGACGCGCTGCGGCTTCAGCGGCACCTGGTCGAAATGGGTCTTGCGCTTCATCGTCTTCTTGCGCTGCCGGCATTCGCCGGCCCAGCCCGACCAGTCGCGCAATTTCCCGGCGGTCCTCCATTCGGTGGCGACGTCGAGCAGCATTTTAAGCGCCGCACCGGCATCCGAGACGACGCCAAGGTCCGGTGCGAAGACGCGGCCGATCTGCGTCGGCTCGATATCGACGTGGATGAACTTCTTGCCCTTGGTGTAGACATCGACCGAACCGGTGTGGCGGTTGGCCCAGCGGTTGCCGATGCCGAAAACGAAATCGGCCTCGAGCATCGTCGCATTGCCGTAGCGATGCGAGGTCTGCAGTCCGCACATGCCGGCCATCAGGCGGTGGTCGTCGGGGATCGCGCCCCAGCCCATCAGCGTCGGAATGACAGGCACGCCGGTGACTTCGGCGAATTCTATCAACAGGTCCGACGCATCGGCGTTGATAATGCCGCCGCCGGCGACGATCACAGGCCTTTCCGCCGCGTCGAGCATCGTCAGCGCCTTCTCCGCCTGAGCGCGCGACATTGCCGGCTTGAACGGCACCAGCGGCTCGTAGGCATCGATGTCGAACTCGATCTCCGCCAGTTGCACATCGACCGGCAGGTCGACCAGCACCGGCCCCGGCCGCGACGAGCGCATCAGATGGAACGCCTTCTGCAGCGCCATCGGCACCAGATAGGGCTCCATGACGGTAACAGCCCATTTGGCGACGGGTGCGGCGATCGCGGCGATGTCGACGGCTTGAAAATCCTCCTTGTTGAGACGCGCGCGCGGCGCCTGCCCGGTGATGCAGAGGATGGGGATAGAATCGGCGGCGGCCGAATAGAGGCCGGTGATCATGTCGGTGCCGGCCGGACCCGAAGTGCCGATGCACAGACCGATATTGCCCGATCTGGCGCGGGTAAACCCTTCCGCCATATGCGAGGCCGCCTCGACGTGCCGCGCAAGGATGTGGCGGATGCTGCCCCTCGCCTTCAGCGCCGAATAAAGCGGGTTGATCGCAGCACCCGGCACGCCGAAGGCACACGAGATGCCTTCCTTTTCAAGAACGAGAACCGCTGCGTCGACTGCGCGCATCTTGGCCATGTCAGCCTCCACGGAATTGTTGATGGCTGATGATGCCAGTGCGTCGATTATTTTTCAATTTTTTCAGAATATTTTTTCATTTCTAGGGAACGGCTGTTGCTGCTTGAATTGATTGGCCTTTCTGTTTTCCATAAATTCGCTTCGCCGACCGGTAAAAAACTTTTTCATTGCTTGTTGGGCGAACAGAGCGAAGAATGGCCCGATGGAAACCACCGAAAAACGCCAGCGCGGCCGGCCGCGCACTTTCAGCGGGCCGTCCGAAGCCGCCTCGGTGCAGTCGCTGGACCGGGCGCTGCGCATCCTGGCAATCGTCGCCGATGGCAGCGGCCTGTCGTTGAGCGAGATCGCCGCCAGTTCCGGCCTGCCGGCATCCACCGCCTACCGCATGCTGACGACGCTGGAGAACCATGGCATGGTCGAGTTCGAAGGCACCGACCAGCTGTGGTCGATCGGCGTCGAGACCTATCGCATGGGCGCAGCGTTCCTGCGCCGCCGCAAGCTGGTCGACCGCGCCCGTATCGTCATGCAGGAATTGATGGAGAAGACCGGCGAGACCGCCAATCTCGGCGTCGCCGAGGACGATTGCGTGGTCTTCGTCAGCCAGGTCGAGACGCACCAGGCGATCCGCGCCTTCTTCCGGCCGGGCACGCGCAGTTCCTTCCATGCCTCGGGCATCGGCAAGGCGGTGCTGGCGCATCTCGAGCCGGAACGGGTAGCCACCATACTGCGCCGGGCCGGGCTGGAGCGCTTCACCGAAAACACGTTGTCCGACATCTCGGCGCTCGCCCGCGATCTGGTGACGATCAAGCTGCGCGGCTGGTCGGTCGATGACGAGGAGCGGCATCCAGGTATGCGCTGTGTCGCCGCCGCCATCTTCAACGAATTCGGCGAACCGATCGGCGGCGTCTCGGTCTCCGGGCCGACGGTACGGGTCACACCGGAGCGGCTGGCCGAAATCGGCCCGCTGGTGCGCGATGCAGCAGCGCAGGTGACGAGGATGATCGGCGGCCTGCCGACCCCTCCCGGCCCTGGCAGCGAACCGAGCGCATGGCAGCGCTGACCAGCGCCGAATGGTGCGACATCTGCCAGGATGGCCAGAGCTAGCCCCCGGGCACCGCGCTCTTGGTCGACAGGTCGTAGAAATCAAGCAGCATCGCCAGCCCAACTCCGCAGGCGGTGAAGATGAGGCCGGCAATGAAGATACGATTGGCGCGTTCATAAACGCGCCGTTGTAGAGACGTTATGTCGAGCAGCAACCGCAGCGCTCGTATCTGCAGGGCAATGCCGATCAAAATCGGCACGACGGCGGCCAGGTGATAGATTTCCCATGGTATCGGGTTGGCGGCCCAATGCGTGATGAAGCCCAGCGAGAACGCCAGCAGGATGCCGACGGTGGTGATTGTGCCGTTGCGGAAAACCGTCTCGATCGGTTCCTCGTTCGGATCGTGCTCGCCCAAGCGCCCTCTCTCCCTGTTTCGGCTCGGCCGTAGATTAGGCTGTCGGGAAATCCCTGTACATCGGCAAGGGTGTTGGCGAATGCTGAAGCGGCATCCGATCTCGCCTTAAGCGATGTTCGACAGGACAGAGAAGCTGACGGAGCGCGACGCCAGTCTGATACTGTCAGCCGCGACCACCAACGGTCGCGCTGGTCGACAGTTCACCGGACCGATCGGCAGGCCTCAGCCCATGCCGGTGATATGGCGAAGCCAGAAGGCGAGCGCGATGAAGCCGATGATGGTGGTGACGCCGGTCCAGTCGATATTGGCGCGCTTCAGATCCTTGATGAGCTTCACCAGGAGAACCCACGCCACGAGGACGAGCGGGAGAATGATGACAAACCTGATCATGCGACTGCCTCGCTGATGCGATTGCACCTTCGATCAATATAGGAAGCGAATTGGCCGTTTTCAGGACGCCCTGGCGGCAGAACCGGCGCGGTCGCCGGGAACCGAAAAACGGAGTTTTGTCTTTACTGGCGCAGCAAATATGCTAACCGGAGCGCCGTGCCCTTGTAGCTCAGCTGGTAGAGCAGCGGTTTTGTAAACCGAAGGTCGGCGGTTCGATCCCGTCCGGGGGCACCAGCACGGGCGTCTTGAGACCTCCGGGGCGCTTGATATCTGCTCATCCCCGATATCCACAGGCCGAGGCCGTCAGGATCGGTAGCACATCAGCTTCAACGCATATATTCCCTGGCGGAAACCATAGTTCCCTAGCGGAAAACCTAGGAGTTGTCGTTGGAGCAGAAACGCACGACCGCCCCCTTCGTCAGCGGCATGTTTGGTGGCGTTGTCGTCTTCGCCTTGGCGTTCGGCTTCCGTTTCCTGATAAGTCCCGATCCTGATCCTGCATCAAGAGCAACGACAAGCCTTTCGGTACTGGCATTCGCCATTTGCTTCGGCGCGGCATTCCTTCGCGAGCATCGACGCCAGATTGCCGCCGCCAGAGAATTCTTAAGCCGCCCAAGATCGTATTAGGCTGAGGACTCATAAGCGAAGCGACGATCTGATGATCGCCAAGGCCATGCTCGACAAAAAGGCGCCGCTGGCACTTTCATCGGTATTGACGGGCTTTGGCGCCAGCGACCTGGCGGAGAAACTCTACGAACATTTCAATATGCCGCAAAGGCGATAGTGAAGGCAGCTTGGAGGCAACGCCTCGCGCACGCGAGGACAATCGCCAGCGCCGAATGTCGGAATTGGGCGCCAGCTCGGCGCATTTCATGGCGCCTCCCTCACGCCCAGGCATGAAGCTGTCCTTGTTGACTCGAGGAGTATTTGCATGCGTGGTCATTGCTTATGCGGCGCTATTGCCTTTGAAGTCGATGGCCCGGCACAGGCCTGCGTGGTCTGTCATTGTGAAAGTTGTCGGCGGCAATGTTCTGCGCCGATGACCGCTTATATTGGCGTCTTGAACGGCCAATGGCGATGGCTGGGCAAGCTACCGAAGGTATTCAACTCTTCTCCCGGTGTGGAAAGAACATTTTGCGATCACTGTGGTACGCCGCTGTCCTTCCGCTCAAAGAACATGTCTGATGTCATGCATTTTTTTGCGGCGGCGATGGAGGAGCCAGAAAAATTTGCACCTACGCTGCATGTCGCTTTTGAGGAGAAGCTCCCTTGGTTGAAACTCGCCGACAACCTGCCGACCCGTTTTGGGCCTGACTATACGAAAGATTAGGACGGTACGTACCGGGAGCGTCGGGATCGCCGGAAAGTTCCCGTGAATTGCCGGCTTAGCCTGAACCAGATCGGGCTCAAGCATCTCCTACCAGGAGACGCCGAGCTCATTCCTGTCTTGCTTTTTGCAGGGCCATAGGTTCGTCCCGCCTCCCGACGGCCACTTAACAGCATTCGATTAAATTGCTCCAGTGTATATTAGCACTCGCTCAATTAAGCGCGCCGACAATGCCCGTGCGGCGGGCCAAAAACCAAAGGTGTTGTCATGCGTAGTGATTTCGCCGCGGCGCGCGAGCTTTTGGAGTGCGCACAAAACCGCCTCTGCGGCGCAGATGAAACGAGCCAACGCGTCAACGAGGCCCTCGACGCGCTGATTGAAGAAATAGCCATCGCGGAATTCCGCAAGGCGCCACTGACGGTCGTGCCGTTTCCGCGAGCGCGCCCGCCTAAGCATGTCCGGTAGAGCGCTGATCGCCCGCGTTGACGAAGAGCCGGCAACTAGTGTTTTCGCAATCGCTCGTTCGAGCGGTCGTTGAACCGCCAACCCGTTAACCGTAAGCTTGCCGGCAGCGGTGCTCTGAAACCCGGAGCTGATCCATGTCACGCTGTGGAGATGTCTACGAGAACAAGGTGACCGGCGAATATGCGGTCATCCTGCGTGGCACCGAAGACCGCGGCCAGGGACCTGGCATCGCTCATCTGACCGCCCGACCGGGAGCCGCAGTGGTGGGCGAGCACTACCACCCGAACCTGACGGAGCGGTTTGCCGTCCTCCGTGGCCGGCTCGACGCTCGCATCGCCGGGAAGACTTTGTCCCTGGGGCCCGGCCAATCCGCCACGGTCGAAGCAGGCGTCGCACACGATTGGTGGAACAGCAGCAAAACCGAAGAAGCGCATGTGCTGGTCGAAGTCGACCGGGCGCCAGGTTCAGACAATGTCGACCCGAACCGTTTCGAGCTGCTGATCGGCATGCTCTTCGGCCTGGCCAATGCCGGCAAGGTGGACAGAAAAGGTAGGCCTTCGCCGCTTCAGGCAGCGGTCATCGCCAGAGAGTTTGCCGACGTAATCGTCTTCACGTACCCGCCACCTGCGATTCAGCGAGTGGCGCTGGGAATCCTGGCGCCACTCGGCCATCTGCTTGGCTATCGCGCGATCGACCCCGGCTACTGCAAGCCGCACGGGCATGTCACGCCGGCACCTGAAATCCTCGCTCGAGCAGGCCTACAGGCCGGGTGATCTGGGTCGATGCAGCGCGCCCGGCATTTTTTGTCGGCAGCCATACATAGGGCTCGCGGCAAGCTCTATGAAGCACTCGTGACCTGACCGGATATCGCGGCTCTGTCGAACGTGTTTCTCACCCTGACCGACTTGTAAACGTAGGCGACCCAGATCCCGGTCAGGACAAAAGAAACTGCGGGCAGTACCAACGCATCCCCTGCAAGCACCAAGCTCACAGGAGCGCTCATAACCGCTGAGATCCATACCGCGTCCAGAAAAAACACGACTGGAATTGCAAACCACTGATACAGGAACAGCTGCTTGAAGCGGTAACTCCGCCGGAGCATTGCAACGAACACAACCAGCTGGAGCACCAGAAACGCCAGCAACAGGGCGATCTCGCCGTAGACCGCCAAGGCGCCGTTGGGGAGCGTCATTAGCTGTCGATAGGTCCCGCTCGAAGAGAACAGCTCAGCCAGCGTGCGGAAAGGTGCCAAGCACTGTCCAATCGCCAGCAGCATAAGCCAGCCTCCGAAACCGACGAGAGCCGAAGTATCCTGTAATGGCTTTGCGGCTGACCGAACGGCAAAGAAAACAGGAACGCCGATCAGCAGCAGCAGTATAGCCCAATGCCAGATGGAAATCTGCATCCAATCCCTCCTTTGATGCCCGTTCAGGTTGTAACAGATTTCAACCTCAACTCAAGGGGCAATATCGAGTGGAAGCGCTGCTGGCGAGACCAGTCAACATTATATTCCTGGCACGATATTATTTCGGCAGGATGCTGCCATGTCGCGAACTCTGATCGTCGTTGGTCTCAGCATAGTCGCCATAGGCCTGCTGTGGCCTTGGTTGGCCCGGACCGGCCTTGGCAGGCTGCCCGGCGATATCGTGATCGAGCGTGAGAACTTCAGGCTTTATGTCCCTATCACCACGGCGATACTGGTCAGCATCGTGCTTTCGGCCATTCTATGGCTGATCAACCGTTAGGCGATACTCCGGCTACGGCGATTTGTGTTGCTGGTTCTACTCGCCCTTGATCGTCTTACACCCCAATCGCCGCCACCAATATCCGGTTCTGCCTCCGGATCGCTGCCCGCAACTCCGCAATCCTCGCCTCCTCGCGCTTCACGAATTCGATGAACATCATGTTCATGTTGTTGAAGATGAGTTCGCCGAGCGCGGGACCATCGATGTCGCGGCGCACCAGGCCGAGCGCCTGTAGCCTGGCGATCAGCGCGCGAATCTGCTCGGTCAGTGCCCGGTCGAGCGCCGTGTAGGCCTGGCCGAACGGGCTGTCCGGCAGTTGCGTCGAGATCGCCATCGCCTGCCGCCACATCTCCTTGCTGAGATAATGCAGCGAATGTTCGATATAGATGCCGAGCAGCGCATCGAGAGCGTCGCCGACATTGGCTGGCGGGTTGGCGACGACGCCGCGCCCGGCATTCAGCACCTCGTTGACCTCCATCGAAACGATCGCGCCGAGGATGTCGCCCTTGTTCTGGTAGTAGTTGTAGATCGTGCCGACCGAGACTTCGGCCTGCGCGGCGATAGTTTCGATCTTGGCGCCTTCATAACCGGCATCGCGGAAAAGCGCCGCCGCCGCCTCGATGATGCGGCGGTGCCGATCCGCCTTCTGCCTTGCCCGCAATCCGCTCATAGCGGCTGTTTGCCACAAAAACAGAATTGACTCAATTTTAGAATTGGTTCAATTTTTTGCTACAAGCCAAAAAGGCAAGGGAGAACACTCGATGTCCGTCAATCCAAAGACCCCCAATCCAACCGTCAGGAATCCGCTTTCTTTTCTGAAGAGCTATCTCCAAGGCGCGTGCGCCGCCGCAGCACTGCTGCTGGCGGCTGGCAGCCTCGCTCAGGCGCAGGACCTCAACGCGCTGATCTGGTGCGATCACGCCGATCCGGTGCTGTTGCAGCCGTTCGAGGAGGCGAACGGCGTCAAGGTCAATGTCAAGGAGTTCGAAGGCACCGGCGCCGGCCTGGCCATCGTCGAACAGTCGCAGCCGGGCGACTGGGACGTGATGGTGATCGACAGCATCGACATACCGCGCGGCGTCGAAAAAGGCCTGTTCGAACCGCTACCGGAAGACAAGCTGCCGCTGGCCGACCTCTTCCCGCAGGTGAAGATGGACAGCTCCACCGTCGTCGACGGCAAGCGTTACGGCATCACTGAAAAATTCGGCTACAACACGATCGGCTACAACAAGACCAAGGTCGACCCGGCCGACATGCAGTCGCTTGCCGCGCTGACCGGCGACAAATACAAGGGCAAGATCGCCATCTACGATTATTACCTGCCGGTCATCGGCATGGCCGCACTGGCGATCGGCAAGAAGACGGCGGAACTGACCGAAGCCGACCTCCCCGCCATCAAGGAAGAGCTGCTCAAAATGAAGGCCAACGCCAAGCTGGTCGGCGAAGTGACCGCCAGCCAGACGGCACTGGCGACCGGCGAAGTCGACATACTGGTCGGCGGCGGCGAATGGGTGACGGCGGGGCTGGCCAAGGAAAACCCTGCCCTCGACTTCTCTATTCCGAAAGAAGGCGCGGTGCTGTGGTCGCAGTCGCTGGCAATGTTCAAGGATTCCAAGAACAAGGAGCTGGCGCTTAAATTCATCCAGTACATTATGAGCCCCGAAGGGCAGGCGCGGCTCGCCACCTCGTCCTGCTATTGGGGCATGCCGGCCAACAGCAAGGCGGCCCTGAGCGACGAGCAGAAGAATATCCTGCGCTTCGACGAGCAGCCGGAATTCCTCGCCCGCGCCCAGGCCTATCCGGCGCCGAATGCCGATCTCGACAAGAAGATGCAGGACGTCTGGACCGAAATGCTGCAGGCGCAATGACCGGCTGCCGGTCATGAACGCCGCCAACAGCGGGCGCGCCCTGCCCTGGGCGCTGGTCACGCCGGCGCTCGGCTGGACGTTGCTGTTCTTCGTGCTGCCCTTCGTCGCCATGGCGGTATCTAGCCTGACGGCGCATGAAGGCGGCGGCTTCACGCTGTCCAACTACAGCCAATTCTTTGCCAATCAGTCCTACTGGCAGGCGATGGTGAACTCGCTACAGGTCACAGCGATCGTCACCATTATCTCGGTGCTGCTTGCCTATCCCTTTGCCTGGATTCTGGCCGAACAGGTGCCGGAGCGCTGGCAGCGGCTGGCGCTGATGCTGGCGGTGCTGCCGTTCTGGACCTCCTATGTCGTGCGCTCCTATTCGTGGCTGCTGGTGCTGGCGCAGAACGGCGTCGTCAACCGGGCGCTGACCGGCTCCGGCCTGCTCGGCGAACCGCTGCAACTCGCCAATACGCGTTTGGCCACCATCACCGGCTTCGTGCATTTCTTCGTCATGCTGTTGACGCTGACGATCTTCGCCAATCTGAAGCAGCTCAGCCCCAGCTACCGGAAGGCCGCCGCCGACCTCGGCGCCGGGCCGCTGCGGAGTTTCCTGCATGTCGTTCTGCCGCTGACCTTGCCTGGCATCATGGTCGGTGCCTTCCTCACCTTTGTGCTGTGCATCGGCGATTACATCACGCCGCAGATCCTCGGCGGCAACAACGAGCTTTTGATGCCACAGCTCGTCATGATGCAGATCGGCCGGCGCGGCGACTTTCCGCTCGCCTCGGCGCTGTCGATCATCCTGATGGCGGTGGTCACCATCGCCTACCTCGCCTGCGCCCGCTGGCTGAAGATCGAGCGGGCCTGACCATGCGCGCTTTCATCCGCCTCGTCTCCGGCCTTTACGCCATCGCAATCTACGGCTTCATCTTTCTGCCGGTCGTCGTTCTTGTGCTGTTTTCGCTGCAGGCAACCTCGTTTCCGATCCCGCCCTTCACCGGGCCGTCGCTGCGCTGGTACGAGGCCGTGCTCGCCGACACGCGGCTGACTTCGGCGCTGGTCAATTCGCTGCTGGTGGCGGTCGTCTCCTCGGCTGTCGCCGTCACGCTCGGCTTTCTCTCCGCCTGGGGTTTTGCGCGCTTCGCCTTGCCGGGCTCGGGCCTGATGCGCGGGCTGATCACCTTGCCCTTGACCGTCAGCTATCTCATCATTGGCATGGGGCTGCTGGTGCTGTTCAACTGGGCCGGCGTGCCGAAGTCTCTACTTGCCGCCGGCATCGGCCATGTCGTGATCAACCTGCCGCTCTGCTTTGCCATCATCTACAGCCAGATGGGCGATCACCAGATCAACATCGAGCGCGCCGCGCGCGATCTCGGCGCACCCGAATGGAAGGTGCTGCTTTTGATTACCGTACCCGTTATGGCGCCGGCGATCTTCGCCGGTTTCTTCCTGTCGATGACCTTCTCCTGGGACGAATTCGTCATCTCGTTCCTGTTGACGCGCTTCGACACGACGCTGCCGGTCGAGATCTGGAACCTGCTGCGCTCCGGCCTCAATCCGAAGACCAACGCCGTCGGCTCGCTGGTCTTCGCCGTCTCCATCGTACTGGTGATATTGTTCGAGCTGATGCTGTTGCGGAGGAAGCCGGCATGAGTGCGCCACTGGTCGACATAAGCTCCGTCTCGCATCGCTTCGGCCAGCACACGGTGCTGAAGAACGTCTCGCTGACGATCGAGCCTGGCAGCTACACGATCCTGCTCGGGCCTTCCGGCTCCGGCAAGACGACGCTTCTGTCCATCCTCGGCGGCTTCGTCACGCCGAGCGAGGGCAAGGTGCTGATCCGCGGCGAGGACTGCACCGCCGTGCCGCCGGCGAAGCGGCCGACGACGACCGTGTTCCAGGATTATGCGCTGTTCCCGCATATGAGCGTCGGCAGCAATGTCGGCTTCGGTCTGCGCATGCAGGGCGTCGATGGCGCAACCCGGGCAGCAAGGGCACGCGAGGCGCTGGCGCTGGTTGGCCTCGCCACCGCCTTCGACAAGAAGCCGCATCAGCTTTCCGGCGGCCAGCGGCAGCGCGTGGCGCTGGCGCGCGCCCTGGTGGTCGAGCCGGCGGTGCTGTTGCTCGACGAGCCGCTCGGCGCGCTCGACCTGAAATTGCGCCGTCAGATGCAGGACGAGTTGAAGGCGATCCAGAAACGCGTCGGCACCGCCTTCATCCACGTCACCCACGACCAGGAAGAGGCGATGGCGCTGGCCGATCATTGCGTGGTGATGAATGACGGGCGCATCGAGGACGAAGGACCGCCCGAGCGCGTCTATGCACGGCCGGCGACGCGCTTTTCCGCGACCTTCATGGGCGAAAGCACGCTGATATCGGGAACGGTGACCAACGCGAAGAGCGGCAAAATCACCGTCACCACGAAGCTTGGGTCGCTCTCCGTGCCCGGCACATTGCCGGCCGGCTCGACCGTTGCGCTGGCCGTCCGGCCGGAGCATCTTGTCCTCGGCGCTGCCGGCGGTGCTGTCGCGCTCGGTACGGCCAAGGTCAGCGACGTCGTCTTCCAGGGCAGCTTCAAGCGTGTGCTGGGGACCTCCACGACCGACCCGGCGCTGCATTTCATCGCCAAGGTTCCCTCGGCATCGGCAGTCCAGCCGGGCGACGTGGTCGCGGTATCGTGCGATGCTGGCGACATCATCCTGCTTGCGGACTGAACATGAGCACGCCTCCAACCATCGACGCCGGCCACTGGTACGAAACCATCCGCATGGGCGATGGCGTGACGCTGATCCACGAGCCGTGGATCAAGCCGTTCTTCCGCTGCAACATCTGGCATGTGCGCGGCCGCGACCGCGATCTTCTGTTCGACACCGGCCTTGGCCATTTCAGCCTGCGCCGCCACGTGCCGCTGCTGACGGAGCGCAAGCTCACCTGCGTGGCCAGCCACACGCATTTCGACCATATCGGCTGCCATCACGAATTTCCCGACCGCTGCGTGCACCCGGCCGAGGCCGGGATCCTCGCCGACCCGCGCAACGAATGGACGGTTGCCGACCGCTATGCCACCGACGAGATGTTCGACGGCATGCCGCAAGGCTGGGACACGAAGCGCTACCGGATCCTGCCCGCACCAGCCGGCCGGTTGCTCGAGCAAGGCGATATCCTCGATCTCGGCGACCGTGCCTTCGAGGTTATCCACACGCCCGGCCATTCACCCGGCGGCATTGCGCTCTACGAAAACAGGACGGGCATCCTGTTTTCCGGCGACATCGTCTATGACGGCCCGCTGATCGACGACGTCTATCACTCCGATATCGACGATTATGTCGAAACGCTGCTGCGCATGCGCGATCTCGATGTCTCGGTCGTGCATGGCGGCCATTTCCCGAGCTTCGGGAGAGTCCGCTATCGCCAGCTTGTCGACGAGTATCTCGCGCAAAAGCGCCAGGCCGGCTGTCATCTGCTCGCCCGTTAAGGACCAGCGTAGTAACGTCAAAGCGCCCTTTGCGGACAGGGTGTCCCCGCCGCGTCGCCGCAGCGTGAGGCCGTGGGCTCGGGTCTGAAACTCTTTTCCTCCGACTGGCGCACCAGTTCCGCGAAAGCCAGGGCAAAACTTGCCAGCATCAGGAAGACAATAATCAAGCGTGCCAGCGGCAATAGATCGGCCTCGACTGGTTAGCCCCCACGCCGCCCGTCCGCTGCCGGCTAACATGATCGATCCAGCTTTACGAGAGTTTAAAGCGGGCCTTAACCATCACATCATTTTGTCCTCCGACACGATGCGCGAGTGCGCCCTGTTCGGCCGCCATATCAAGACACCTCCCTCCCTTTGCAGAAATGCCCACCCATGCTAACCCGGCGCTGGCGCGGCCCAGCAACCGGTCGCCGCCAATCGATCGCTGCCAATCGGTTGTCGTTGAGAGCCATGAGCAAAACCGCCAGCCGTTTCGCCTTCGTCTCGTCCGGTACAGCCGACGCCAATGCGGCGCTGGAAAGCCTTTCTGCGCGTTACGGCCAGGCATCCGTCGAAGAAGCCGGGATCGTCGTGGCGCTCGGCGGCGACGGCTTTCTGCTGCAGACCCTGCGTGAGACGATGAGCACGGGAAAGAAGGTCTACGGCATGAACCGTGGCACCATCGGTTTCCTGATGAACGAATACCGCGCCAGCGGCTTGACCGGGCGCATCGCGGCGGCCGTTGCCGAAACGATCCGTCCGCTGGAGATGCAGGCAGTTACGGCGGAGGGCGAGACGATTTCGGCGCTGGCGATCAACGAGGTCGCGCTTTGGCGCCAGTCCTACCAGACCGCCAAGATCCGCATCACCGTGGATGGGCAAGAGCGGCTGGAGGAATTGCACTGCGACGGCGTGATGATTGCGACGCCGGCCGGCTCGACCGCGTACAATCTGTCCGCGCACGGGCCGATCCTGCCGCTCGACGCTCCGCTGCTGGCGCTGACCCCGGTCAGCCCGTTTCGCCCGCGCCGCTGGCGCGGCGCGCTGCTCTCCAACAAGGCGAGCGTGCGTTTCGACATTCTGGAGCCGGAAAAGCGGCCGGTGAACGCCGCCGCCGACCACACCGAGGTCAAGGCGGTGACGACGGTCACGGTAAGGGAATCGCCGACGGCAACGGCGACGCTGCTGTTCGATCCCAACCATTCGTGGAACGAGCGCATTCTCGCCGAACAGTTCAGGTATTAAACGACAAAAGTAAAACCCGGCACGAGGCCGGGTCCAGTGCAACACAAAGTCTCGCCGCAACCGATCCTTACGATTTAGAACTTGTAGTTCAGGCCGACAACTCCGGTGTGTATCCGGACCTTTGCCTCGACATTCTCGCCGCCGTCGACCGTATAATCGCCCTTGCCTAGATCGAAATACTTGTATTCGCCCTTGAGCGACCAGTGATCATTAAAGGCATATTCCAGGCCCGCACCCAGCGTCCAGCCTGCTTTGGTCTTCGTGGTATCGTTCGTCCCGACGGGACCACTGGTGCCAATCTCTATGGTTCCATAGCCGAGACCACCGGTACCGTAAATCAGCAGCCTGTCCATCGTGTAGCCAATTCGACCCCGCAACGAACCGAGCATCTTTACATCGGACTCGCAAGTGTAGGCTGGGTTTGGGCAAGATGTGTCCCCATCGATCTTGGCGGCCGCGATATCCGCCTCGATACCATAGACTATATTTCCGCTCTGGAAATTGTAGCCGGCCTGAACGCCGCCTAGAGCACCGCTGCCATCGTGATCAGCCGTCGCCCCGTTAAGGCTATATTCCCAGTCCACCTTGCTTTTGCCGCCGCCGACATGCGCGCCTAAATAAAAGCCCGTCCAGTTGTATGTTGACGCAACCGGCAACTCCACGACGTCGGCCGCCATCGCCGGCATCAAGGCAAGTGCCACAAATGCGGCAGAGAGAAGAATTTTTTTCATGATGTGGCCCCTCGACTAAGAAAAATGGATGAATCATTCGTGTCAAGGTTTCTGCTCCAACTCAAATCCTAAATGCAATTTTGCCGTGCAATCGGGATGAATGCAGCAAGGCGTTGCTGATCCGCAACACTTGCGCTGGTGCGGAAAAAACTGTTGCCTTCCTGGAAAGTCGGCATCGGCGATGCGGTAACCATCGCGATTAAGGTTACGACTTCACAATCGCGCCAATGCCGCCCGTTTGTGTTGACAAATCGTGGGCTTGCGCCTACCTGCAATACCAATCTTGCAGGCGCGCGGCGCTTGCCGCGACTGCTTATGTTGCGCCCCCGAACCAGCCAAAGACCGCCAAACTTGTCCTCAGACACCCAGATCGCTCAAGAAGCGTTGACCTTCGCAGACCTCGGCCTGTCGCCGAAGGTCCTTTCCGCAGTTACCGATGCCGGCTACACCGAGCCGACGCCGATCCAGGCTGGTGCTATCCCGCACGCCTTGCTCGGCAAGGATGTGCTGGGCATTGCCCAGACCGGCACCGGCAAGACGGCGTCCTTCGTCCTGCCGATGCTCACCCGGCTGGAAAAGGGCCGCGCCCGCGCCCGCATGCCGCGCACGCTGATCCTCGAGCCGACGCGCGAGCTCGCCGCGCAGGTCGAGGAAAACTTCGTCAAATACGGCAAGAACCACAAGCTCAATATCGCGCTGCTGATCGGCGGCGTGTCCTTCGACGAGCAAGACAAGAAGCTCGAGCGCGGCGCCGACGTGCTGATCGCGACGCCAGGCCGCCTGCTCGACCATCGCGAACGCGGCAAGCTCCTGCTCAACGGCGTCGAGATCCTCGTCATCGACGAGGCCGACCGCATGCTCGACATGGGCTTCATCCCCGATATCGAGCGCATCTGCGAAATGATCCCGTTCACCAGGCAAACGCTGTTCTTCTCGGCGACGATGCCACCGGAAATCACCAAGCTCACCGAGAAATTCCTGCACGCGCCGGTGCGCGTCGAAGTGTCGAAGGCAGCATCGGCCGCCACCAACATCACCCAGCGGCTGGTGAAATCCGGCCCGAAACCCTGGGACAAGCGCGAGACGCTGCGCAATCTGATGAAGGCCGAGGATGCCGAGCTGAAGAACGCCATCATCTTCTGCAACCGCAAGGTCGAGGTGTCGGAGCTGTTCCGTTCGCTGCTCAAATATGATTTCGACGCCGGCGCTCTGCACGGCGACATGGACCAGCGCGCGCGCATGCAGATGCTGGCCAATTTCCGTGACGGCAAGCTGCGCTACCTCGTCGCTTCGGACGTCGCGGCGCGCGGCCTCGACATTCCCGACGTCAGCCATGTCTTCAACTACGACGTGCCGATCCACGCCGAGGATTATGTCCACCGCATCGGCCGCACCGGCCGCGCCGGACGCTCCGGCAAATCCTTCACCATCGCGACCAAATCGGACACCAAATACATCGACGCCATCGAACGGCTGATCGGCACCAAGATCGAGTGGCATGACGGCGACCTGTCGACAGTCGTCGCCAGCGAGGGCGGCGAGGACGAGGCCCCGCGCCGTGGCCGTGGTGCGCCACGCCGCGCCGGGCGTAAGGACGACGCCAAGGACAGGGGCGAGCGCAAGCCGCGTGAACGCCACGCCAAGCGCAGCGAAGAAGCAGCGCCGGAAGCGGTTAGCGAGGAACAGCCGGTCGTGGCCGAAGCCGCCGTCGCCGATATTGGCGAGCGGCGTACCCGCAAGGAGGCGATCCGCTCGGAAAACAGCGAGCGCCAGGCTTCACCTGAACGGAAGGCTTCGCCCGATCGCAACGAACGGCGTGCGCCCGAACGCGGCGACACCAGGCCGCAGCGCGAGCGCCCTGCCCGCCAACGCCAGGAAGACAATGACGCGACCGTCGGCTTCGGCGACGACATGCCGGCCTTCATGCGGATCGTCGCCAAGGTCTGATATCCAGCTTGCGCGTCCCATGGCCGCGCGAAGCGTTGCCGCCAGTCAGTCCGGCAGCCCCGCCTTGCGAAGGCCTTCGATATATCTGCTGCGATCGTCCGGTCGATAAAACGGCGGCAGCACCTCGGCGAGATTCGAGAGCCGCAGCGAGGGATCGACCTCGCAGACCCGGGCCATAGTCTGCTGCGCTTCCGACAGGCGTCCCGCCAGGGCATGACTCGCCGCCACTACACGCATCGCGCTCACGTAGTTCGGTTGGTACCGTAGCGACTTTCCCGCCCAAGCGGCGGCGTCATCGTAGTGGCCGGCACAAAAATGAGCGAGCCCGGTGTTGAATTGCCAAGCGAACAGACGTGGATCCAATGGGCTTAGGCGCATGGCAAGCGCGGCGTGCTCGACGGCCTTGCCTGGCTCGCCAAAGCAAGCCTTGACCCAGCTGCTTAGGCCCCACGCGGCCGCTAGATTCGGGTTGAGAACGAGCGCGCGATCGATGCAAGCCGCACTGTCGTCAAGGTCGCCACCTACGTAGCCGAGGACGTATCCACCGAAGGAAAGCGCAATCGCATCGTCCCTTCCGAGTTCGACCGCTCTCCTGGCCAGTCGAGTAGCCTCGGCATTCTCTTTCGCGCGGTCGACCATCCAGCCGTTGCTTTTTCGGGTGGCGTAGCACCGCGCCGCCCGCGCATAGGCTGCGGCAAACTCCGGGTCACGGTCGATCGCTTTCATGAAGAGGCGCAAGGCATCGTCGATGGCCGATCTACTAGTGATCGTCCGGTCAAAGGCCGCCAGCCCGCGGAGGTAGTAATCATAAGCGTCGAGGCTTTCTGTCGGCTTGCGTTTGGCACGCTCGATCTCAGCCTCCTCCATTTTCGGTGTGATTGCGCCGACAATACTCGAGGCGACCTGGTCCTGCAGATCGAAGACTTCGGCGAGCATCCCGTCAAAACGGTCGGCCCAGAGATAGGCCTCCGTCGAGGTGTCGATGAGCTGCCCGGCGATGCGCAGGCGGTCGCCCGCCCGGCGAACACTTCCCTCGACCACATAGCGCACGCCCAGCTCACGCCCGACCTGCTTTATGTCTATGGACCGTCCCCTGTAGGTGAAGCTCGAATTCCGTGCGACTACGAACAGGTGACGAAAGTGAGCCAAGGCGGTGACAATGTCTTCCACCATGCCGTCGGCAAAATATTCCTGCTCGATATCACCGCTTAGGTTCTGAAACGGCAGCACCGCAATCGATGGCTGGTCGTCGCGCCTCGTCGGGACTGCCAGAACCGGCGCCAGTGATGCGGCGCCAGAGCTTGGCTCCGGCCGCTGATGTTCAGGTCGTTCACGGGACTGCAGGGAAGCCGCCAGCGAGCTTGTCTGCTCTTCAGGCTCGGCGTTCAGATGTTTCCTTAAAGCTGCCCGACACAGCTCGAACTGACGCAAGGCGGCGTTTTCGTGGCCTCGATGAGCGTGGATGCGGATAAGCGCCCGATGGGCTGCCTCCGCCGTCGGATCCGAGGCGAGCAATCTCTCCGCGAGCCCTTCGCAGGCCGTCTCTTCGGCTGAGCCGGGTGCGGGCAGCGCCAGGCTCAGCCGGTCGACCAATTGCAGCGCCTTG
This sequence comes from Mesorhizobium sp. M0045, assembly GCF_040323385.1. Lineage (NCBI taxonomy): Bacteria > Pseudomonadati > Pseudomonadota > Alphaproteobacteria > Hyphomicrobiales > Phyllobacteriaceae > Mesorhizobium > Mesorhizobium sp. M0045. The sequence continues at coordinate 335,925 of NZ_JAMYUY010000006.1, read as the reverse complement.
CGCTGATACTTGCTCAGATACGGTCCAAACCACTCGTCCAGTTCGTCAGGGATGGCTTGCCCGGCAAGCAGCTCGCCGCGGTAGAGATCGGCGGCGAAGGCGAGATCGGCGGTTCGGCCCTGCTCCAATTTCCTGTCGAAGATCGAGATGTCCGCCTCATCCGGACCGGCAATCAGCGCAACGGTTTCCTGATCCCCATAAATGTAGACGGCTGCATCCGAGCTGGCGGGGAACGTGCGCCTGATGTCGACCAGCGCTTGCCGCAAACTATTGCGGGCCTGCCCGTTGCTTCGCCCCGGCCAAAAGGCTTCGGAAAGCTGCTCGCGACCATGGCCGCGGCGGCCCGCGAGAACCAGAGCAGCAAAAAGGAGCGAAGTCTTGCGTGTGGCGAACCGGACAGGCCGATGCTCCGGGGAAGTAACCGCCAGGCCACCAAGCAACCGGATGCGCACAAATCGTCTCCAGGCTTCTATGCAGCGACAGAATAGCATCTCGGCGGATCGATTTAACACCGATTTAACGGCGGATCGCCGGACTTCTCCCAGTTGTTCACGCACAGCCGAACAGCCCGAAAACCCCTGCGTGGCACGCTCCCATCCGCAAACTCGAAATGGGAGACCAAAACAATGGCTCACACGGCAACTCGCGCTGCCCGCAGCATGTCCAAACGCTTGCTTGGGTCTAGCCTGAAAGGCGCAGCAATGATGATCGCTGCCTTCACGGGATGGCGGCGGACCGTCGCGAGACGCAGAGCACTGGCAGATCTGACGACCGAACAGCTGAAGGACATCGGTCATTCGGAGGTTCATCAACCCGCACTCGATGCCGCCACGGCTGTTCTCATCACGAACTTGATGTCGATGAGGTAAGATCGGCGTTGAGTTTGGTCTGCGCCTAAAGGTTCTTGAGTTCCAGGCGGGATGCCAACAGGTCCAGAAAAGCGCGGACTTTGGCCGAGGATGATCTGCCTTCCGGCCACACGGCGTGTATCGGCACCGGCACTGGCTCGAAGTCGGTCAGAGCCAGCTCCAGGCAGCCGTCGTCCACCAAGTGTTTTACCTGCCAAAGCGGCGAGTAGCCCAATCCCAATCCGTGAACCGCGGCTGCATAGATCGATATCATCAAATTCGACCGGAAGGTGCCCGCGACCTTCACCGGCCGGGGCTTGCCTTCAATCTGAAACACCCATTCGCCTGGGCGGCCGTCGACGGTTCGTACGATGCATTCATGCTCACGCAATTCGAGCGGATGGGCCGGTCGGCCGTGTTGCTGGAAGTAGGCAGGTGCGCCGAACACCACGCGTCGCAGCGCGCCCAGGCGCTTCGCACGTAAATTGGAATCCGGCAAATTGCCGATTCTTACCGCCAGATCGAGACCCTCGGCATCAAGATCGACAAATTCATCGGAAAGCTTGAGGTCAACCTCGACCCGGGGATATGTCCGCATGTAGTCGGCGATAACCGGCACGAGGAAGTCCGGGCCGAACAAAACAGGGGCACTCACACGCAGGATGCCCGATGGCTCCGACCGTCGATTGGCCGCCTGAAGCCTGGCTTCGTTAATTTCCTCGACGGCGGGTTTGATGCGCTGGAAAAAGGCCGCTCCGGCTTCGCTCGGCCTCGAGCGGCGTGTCGTCCTGTGCAGAAGCTCGACCCCGATTGATTCCTCCAATGTCGCCAGGGACCGGCTGACCGACTGCAGCGAGCGGTTCAGCCGGCGCGCGGCAGCCGTCAGGCTGCCATGCTCGACAATGGCAATGAAGGCTTCGAAATCATCTATCCGGCTCATCGCTCATTCTCCCGAAAATCGGGAGAAACTATCGCAAATTCGATTGATTGTAACGCAGTTCGCTAGATTTTATCTTCCCTGCACAGGCCGAAAGGCAGACTCGAGGGAAGGAGATCGTCATGCGAACGTCCAGTCCAACCATCCTGGTCGTAGGCGCCGCAGGCCGCGTTGCCGGTTTGGTAGTGCCTGAACTCGTCGGCCGCAATGCCAGGATTCGGGCGCTTGTTCGTGACGCCGCGAGTGCCGAAAAAGCCCGGAAAGCCGGCGCATCCGAGATCGCGATCGGAGATCTGCGCAACCATCAGAGCCTTGAGCAGGCCGTGAAAGGTGTCGACGGTGTCTTTCACATCGGACCGGCCTTTGCTCCCGACGAAGCCGCCATGGGGGTTGCCATGGTTGAGGCGGCGGCGCGAGCAGGCGTTCGAAAGTTCGTCTTTTCGTCGGTGATCCGGCCGACCAATACGAGGCTGGAAAACCATGCAAGCAAGGTACCCGTCGAAGCTGCCCTCTATTCGACGAACATGGAATACACCATTCTGCACCCGGCCAATTTCATGCAAAATATTGCGGGGGCCTGGCCGTCCGTCGTCGAGCACGGCGTTTTCGCCGAGCCGTTTCCAAGGACGGCGAAGCTCGCCCGCGTCGACTATCGCGATGTGGCTGAAGTGGCGGCAATCGCATTGACCGAAGCACGTTTGTCCTATGCGACCCTCGAGCTGTGCGCCGACGGTATGCACAGCCGCGAAGAGGTCGTCGCCATGATGAGCGAAGCGCTTGGCCGGCCGGTTTCGGCGGGCGAGCCGACATTTAAGGACTGGGCGGCGAAGGCCCGCCTTCCCTATACCGACCGGCAATTGCAGATGCTGGCCAAGGTACACAGCCACTACGCCAAATACGGCCTCGGCGGGAACAGCCTGACGTTGCGTGCCGTGCTTGGCCGCGAGCCGCGTTCGCTGCGAAGCTTCATTCGGGAATTGGCGCTGCAGACGGCATATGCCGCCTGATCGTCCTCACAATAACGCCTATGCATATTTCTGATTAGGAGATTTCGATGCAAGCATCACCGGACCGAGCCTTCAAGTTGAGAAAGCTGCCGCCCTCCTACGGCGCGGTGGTGATGCCGCTGGTTCTTTCGATTCTGATGTCCTCGATTGTCTCGGCGGTTTCGACGGCAATCGGCGCAGGCTGGACGAACGGGTTTATAGCAGCCTGGAGCTATGCATGGGGCGCTTCATGGCTTGTCGCGTTTCCCAGTCTGCTGATTGTGCTTCCGATCGTGCGCCGGATCGTTGCCGCGATTGTCGATCAGCCGGCCCGGTCCTGACATCACGAACGAAGGGTGCCGGCGGCCAGAGGGCCGGCATAGCCATTAGAGCGGCCCCTTGCGGGGCCGCTGCCGGTTCGTGCGCTTGCCTCAGGTAAGCGGCGACAGCTGTATCTCGACGCGGCGGTTCTGAGCCCGGCCGGCAGCGGTCGCGTTGGAGGCGATCGGACGCGTCTTGCCGAAGCCGGTGACGGCGAAGCGGCGGGAATCGACGCCCTGTCCGGACAGATAGTTGGCGACCGCCAAAGCACGGCGCTGCGAAAGGTCGAAATTGTGCTCGTCGCTGCCGGTCGAGTCGGTGTGGCCGAACACGTCGACCGTGGTCTGGCGGAACTTTTTCAGCACAAGGGCCACTGAATTCAGCACCGGATAGAAACCGGCCTTCACCGCGTCCTGGTCGACGTTGAAGGTAATGTCGGACGGCATATTGAGGATGATCTGGTCGCCGGTGCGGGTGACGCTGACGCCGGTGCCCTGAAGCTGTCGGCGCAGTTCGGCCTCGTTCTGGTCCATGGTGGCACCGATGGCACCGCCGGCAAGCGCGCCGATGCCCGCGCCGATCAGCGCGTTGCGGCGGTCGTTACCGCCGGCAAGCATGCCGAGCCCGGCACCCGCCAAAGCACCGAGACCGGCGCCGGCAGCGGTGTTGGAAACCTTCTGTTCCCCGGTGTAGGGATCGGTGGTGCATGCGCTCACGAGCACAGCCGTCGCCACGACGGCGAGCACAATCTTTTTCATACGGTGGTCCCTCTCCATTCCACGGCCGCGCAACGGCGCACCGCATCAGCCCTTCCAGCGACTTGTAACATGAAATGCGGCGAAAAGCGGACCAGCAAAAGCCGTTGCCGCGGCTTTCCCCGGCTCAATTCCACACGCCTGCAGCGGCTCGCGCGACCACCGCAATTCGATCGGCTACCAGAGATTCTTGCCGTCGATGACCACCACTTCGACCGTGTCGAGATCGAAATCGTCGAACAGCCGCGAGTTCACGCTGATCTTCGGATTGTCGAAATTCGGCTCGCCTGTCGACCAGTCCGGCGTCTCGGTGAAGGTGCCACAGCCGCAGGTGGCGCAAAAACCGTGTTTTATGGTTTTCGATCCCCACAGGTAGAACGAGACATTCTCCGGCGAGCTGGTGAGTCTGAATTGCGATGGGGTGTAATAGGCCCACAACGAACCGCGTTTCGAACAGAAGGAACAGGTGCATCGCGTCACCGTCTGCGGCGCTTGCGAAACCTCGAACGTCGTCGCCTTGCAGTGGCAGCTTGCCTTGATGGTCATGAATTGGTCCCTCACAATGCCGCCGCCCCGTACGGCAAAGGCAGCATAAAGAAGCGCTCCTGACAACTGCCAGTCAGCAGGCCTGTGAGCCTGCGATAGGCAGGTTAAAAGTGCTGGAGTGCCGATCGAAGGCTCATCGAGCCAAAGCCGGCGCACCTTCGGGTCAGCCCGTCGGCAAGCTTTGGGCGTCATGCGCTAATAGGACGATGGCGGCACGAACAGGCAGATGGTCTTTCCGTCATTGGCACCGGCAACGGAGCACCAATGATATTCGCCGTCGGGCGAATTCTTGATCCGCTTGTCGCTATAGGCCACGACCTCCCCGGTTCCTTTGATGACATAGCCCTCCGGACGTTCGCTGATCGATGTCTGAGAGACCTCGCGGCAATCATAGCCCGAGCAGCAGGAGAACGGATAGCTCCAGCCTTGCGGCATGGCCGCGGTCGGTTTGGCATCATGCGCCAGAGCAGGCGCCGCAAATGGAATGGCGGCAGCAATCAAAACCACTGCCGCGACAAGTGAATTCAGGAGTCGGCGCGCCGTGCGGGCGACTGGGGCCGGTCTGGTTGTGAGAGCAAGCATGAGCGCAGTTCCTATCAACGGTTGTCAAGCATCTCGCTTGCCCGTTCCCGGAACGTGTCTTCCCAGTGGCCGGATCGTCAGGTCGCAGATACGCCGCGTCCGGCCATAAATGCTTTTTTCCTCCCCAGCGCATGAATGCTGGGCTGATTCCTTGGTTGGCGCAAGCAATTGCTGTCGCAACCGAACGCCGACCTCTGCAGTCGGAACCAACCTGCCGCCCTGATTGACGAAACCTGGTCAAGCCCGGCAACGGGATCGCCAATAACGGGATTTGGCTCGCGCTGGTTCCAGGCTTGGCACCGGCGGCCCGCGACATCCGCGTCAAAAGCGGAAATCGATCTTGAAGAATCCGATGAAAAACAAAGTTGTAGAACGACAGGTAAGTGCGAATTGAGAGCTCGTCACTCTCGCGCGGTGGCCGTAACGCTCGCGTGATGAACCCACGTTCCTGCCGGATTGGTGCCCGGCGCCTCAGTCGATATCGGCCACCGTTTCGCCGGCGCCACCTTCGATCCGCTGCGACAGCGAGGCTTCCATGAAATCGTCGAGGTCGCCGTCGAGCACGCTCGACGGGCTGGTGCTCTCGACGCCGGTGCGCAGATCTTTCACCAGCTGATAGGGCTGCAGCACGTAGGACCGTATCTGGTGGCCCCAGCCAATATCGCTCTTCGACGCTTCGGTGGCGTTCGCCACCGCTTCGCGCTTCTTCAGCTCTTCCTCGTAAAGCCGCGAGCGCAGCATTTCCCAGGCCTTGGCCTTGTTCTTGTGCTGGGAGCGCTCGGCCTGGCAGGCAACCGCGATGCCGGTGGCGAGATGGGTTATGCGCACCGCCGAATCGGTGGTGTTGACGTGCTGGCCGCCCGATCCCGACGACCGATACGTGTCGATGCGGACGTCGGATTCGGAAACGTCGATGTCGATCGTATCGTCGATGACGGGATAGACCCAGACGCTGGCGAAGGAGGTGTGGCGGCGCGCATTGCTGTCATAGGGCGAAATCCGCACGAGACGATGCACGCCCGATTCCGTCTTCAGCCAGCCATAGGCGTTGTGGCCCTTGATCAGCAGCGTGGCGGACTTGATACCGGCTTCTTCGCCGTCATGCACTTCAAGCACCTCGACCTTGAAGCGGCGCCGCTCGGCCCAGCGCGTATACATGCGCAGAAGCATCGAGGCCCAGTCCTGGCTTTCGGTGCCGCCGGCGCCGGCATGGACTTCCAGATAGCTATCGTTGGCGTCAGCCTCGCCCGACAGCAGCGTTTCGATCTGGCGCGCCTTGGCCTCGCCGCGCATCGAGCGGATCGCCGCTTCGGCCTCCGCGATGACGCCCTCGTCGCCCTCTTCCTCGCCAAGCTCGATGAGGCCGATATTGTCTTCCAGGGCCTGGGTGAGGCCTTTGACCGCGGCAATGCCTTCCTCGAGGCCCTGACGCTCGCGCATCAGCTTTTGCGCTTCCAGCGGCTCGTTCCAGAGGCTCGAATCCTCGGCACGGACGTTCAGGTACTCAAGCCGCTTTATGGCTTGGTCCCAGTCAAAGATGCCTCCTCAGCAGGGTGATTGCCTGCCTGATCTCGTCGACAATGTTTTGCGTTTCCGCGCGCATGGCTGGCTGTTATGTCCTGTTGCTGGATGGCGGTTTGGTGGCGCGATACATAGGGACGGCACGGTCTCCTGTAAAGCGCCGGCCCCTTTATGTACCGGCCTCCGTAAAGCGGAATGGACCGGCTCGACCATCATCGTCAAGCCGGTCCGACCCGATGCAGCGATTATCAGTAGAGCCCGCCGCCGCCCGACTGGATGGCCTGGTTGGCCTGCGGCGACAGCGCCCCGCCGGTGGCGTTGGAGCCGTCCGCACCCATGCCGATCACCCAATAGCTGTCGGCGGGACCGGTACCCGGCTTGAAGGCTTCGATGATGGTTCCGGCGTCGCCCGCGTTGGCTCGCATGCCGGTCTTGCGATTGATCGCAATCAGCTTCATGCCTTCCGGAACCTTGAAGTCGACATTGGGCGTGCCGTCCAGCGCCACGCGCATGAAATCCTTGAAGATCGGCGCGGCAAGGCCGCCGCCGGTCGCGCCCTTGCCAAGGCCTTTCGGCTGATCGTAGCCCATATAAAGGCCGACAACGAGGTTCGGCGTATAGCCGATGAACCAGGCATCCTTTTCGTCATTGGTCGTTCCGGTCTTGCCGGCGATGTGACGGCCGAGCTCGTTGATGGTGGCGCCGGTGCCGCGTTGCACGACGCCCTCCATCATCGATGTGATCTGGTAGGCGGTCATCGGATCGAGCACCTGCTCGGAATTGTCGACCAGCTCGGGCTCTGGCTGGTTCTGCCACTCGGCGGCGTTGCAGTTCGAGCAGCCGCGTTCGTCCTGCCTAAAGACGGTCTTGCCGTAGCGGTCCTGGATGCGGTCGATCAGCGACGGCTTGATCGACTTGCCGCCATTGGCCATGATCGAATAGGCCGACACCATGCGCATCACCGTAGTCTCGCCTGATCCCAGCGCCATCGGCAGATACGGCGCCAGATGGTCGTAGACGCCGAAACGCTCGGCATACTCCACGACCAGCTTCATGCCCATGTCGTTGGCAAGCCGCACCGTCATCAGATTGCGCGATTTCTCGATACCGGAGCGCAAGGTCGCCGGGCCGGCAACCGTTCCGTCGTAATTCTTGGGCGTCCAGGTCGTGTTGCCGCTCTGGATGGTGATCGGCCCGTCCATGATCACGGAGGCGGGCGTATAGCCATTGTCGAGGGCGGCCGAATAGACGATCGGCTTGAACGACGATCCGGGCTGGCGCATGGCCTGCGTCGCCCGGTTGAACTCCGACTGCGCGTAGGAGAAACCGCCGACCATGGCCAGGACGCGTCCGGTATGCGGATCCATGGCGATCAGGCCGCCTTCCACTTCGGGAACCTGGCGCAAGCTGTAGCTGTTGTCCGAGCCCTCGTTCTTCTGCACGAAAATCACGTCGCCCGGCTTCAGCACGTCGGCCGGCGACTTCGCCTTGACGGTCCTGCCACCGACGACGTGGCGCATGGCGAAGCTCATGTCTTCCTTGCTGACGGTGCCTTCGACGCGGTCCTTCACGATATCACCGGAGATCTGGCGCGTCGGCTGCAGGCCGATGGACAGGCCGGTGGCAGAGCTGTCGAGCACGACGGCGAGCGACCATTCCGGCACGTCCTCCAATCGCTTGACGTTGCCCAGCGGCACGCCCCAGTCGCCGGAAATGTCAATGCTCGTGACCGGCCCGCGGTAGCCGCGCAACGTGTCGAACTTCATGAGACCGTTCTGCATGGCCTTGCGGGCAATCAGCTGCATCTTCGGATCGAGCGTCGTGCGGACGGAAAGGCCGCCTTCGTAGAGCGCATTCTCGCCATAGCGCGCGATGATCTGGCGACGCACTTCCTCGGTGAAATACTCCCCGGCGAAGAGATAGTTGCCGGTGCGGCGCGGCGTGACGCCGAGCGGCTCGGCCTTGGCCTTCTCGCCTTCTTCATGCGTGACGTAGCCGTTCTCGACCATCTGGTCGATGACCCAGTTGCGGCGCTCCAAGGCCCGATCGGCATGCTTGAAGGGATGGTAGTTGTTCGGCCCCTTTGGCAGGGAGGCGAGATAGGCGGCTTCGGCCACGGTGAGCTCGTTCACCGATTTGTCGAAATAGGTGAGTGCAGCACCGGCGACGCCATAGGCGCCGAAGCCGAAGAAAATTTCGTTGAGATAGAGCTCGAGAATGCGATCCTTCGAATAGGCCTGCTCGATGCGGAAGGCGAGGATCATCTCCTTGATCTTACGCTCGTAGGTCTGATCTGAAGACAACAGGAAGTTTTTCGCCACCTGCTGGGTAATCGTCGAGGCGCCGACCTGGCGCTTTCCCGAGCCAACATTCTGCAGGTTGACGACAATGGCGCGGCCAAGGCCGGTCACGTCGATGCCGGGGTGATTGTAAAAATTCTTGTCCTCGGCCGACAGGAAGGCCGCCTTGACACGATCCGGGATCGCCTGAATCGGCAGATAAAGCCGCCGCTCACGCGCATATTCGGCCATCAGCGCGCCATCCGACGCGTGGATGCGGGTCGTCACCGGCGGCTCGTATTTGGCCAGCACCTCGTAATCGGGCAGGTCCTTCGACAAATGGCCGATATAAATCGCCACGCCCGCCGCGACCAAAAGGGCCAGCGTCGTGCCGATGCCGAAGAAATAGCCAATGAGACGAATCATACCCGCTCCAGTCCTTGGTTCGGGAATTTCCTAAACGAAGCCGCCCTTCACGCAAGCTTTCGGGACGATCCCAAACCGTAATCGCAAAATCCATGTCGCGACCATGTGGGCAAAATACGGCAGCGCGGGATTTCGGTTTCGAATGCCGGAAATAAAAGCACAGGGGTGTTGTCGCCGTGCAACGCTGCTTCAGGTTGTGGCGCCGGTAGGCATTTCAGCCTCCGGCCCCCGTTCCGCTTCTGGCCGAAGCAAACAGGGCAACGGCATTGGTTATGCTCTGGGTCGCCTTGTTGCGCCAATCGGCGCTGAGCAACTGCGCTTCGTCCTTGGCGTTCGACAGATAGCCGAGTTCGACCAGCACGGATGGAACGTCCGGCGCCTTCAGCACCTTGAAGCCGGCAGAACGCTGCGGGTTGTTGATCAGACCGACGCTGGTGGAAAGCTGGCCGACGAGAGTATGGGCGAAGCTCATCGAAAAATTATGCGTCTCGCGGCGGATCAGGTCGATCAGGATATCGGTCACTTCCTTGCTGTCGTCCTTGATCTCCATGCCGGCGAACTGGTCGGAAAGATTTTCACGGTCGGCAAGCGCCTGCGCCTCGGGATCGGAAGCCTTGTCGGACACGGTGTAGACGGTTGCACCGCGAATGCCCTTGAGGCTGATCGTGTCCGCATGGATCGAGATGAGCAGGTCGGCCTCATGCTGGCGGGCAATGCGCACGCGGTCGTCGAGCCGCAGGAACTCGTCCGTTTCGCGCGTCAGGAACACGTCGTATTTGCCGCTGGCGGCTAGCTTGTCGCGCAGTTCCATGGCAAAGGCGAGCGTCACGTTCTTTTCGACCGTACCGTTCAGGCCCTCGGCACCGCCGTCGATGCCGCCATGGCCGGGATCGACGACGACGGTGAAACGATGGCCCGGATTGGAGACCGGCCCGGTACCGACCCTGCCGGCCTTGTCGGCGGAGACCGTCGAGCCGGTCGTCAGCGCCTGATTGGCGAGCGCAGCGTCGAATTCTCGCTGCGACGCCGCCGACATGTCGATGGCGATGCGGTAGCCGTTGCCGTCACCGTTCTTGAGCACGTCGAGATTGTCAACGGCGAACGGTCCCTTGCCGGTGAGAATCAGCCGCGATTTCCCCTCGCCGAGCTCGCCGTAACGCACTGCGCGGACAAGCCCGCGCGGCTTTACATCCTTGGCATTGAGAGCGAATCTCGTGGCCGGCAGATCGATGACCAGGCGATCGGGGCCGCGCAGCAGGAACCATTTGATGTCGGGCTCGCGGTCGAAATTGATGACGATGCGCATCTTGGTAGCATCGCCGGCCATCTTGTAGCTCGTGGCACCAAGCGGTGCGTCGGCAGCACGCGAAAGCGGCGAAAAGACCAGCCAAGCCAGGATCAGCGACGGCAGCCAGACCGTGCGGAAGAACCAGCCTCCATGATGACGGCCCTTGTCTGCGAAGCCTGCCAGTCCCATCTTTCTACCAGTCGCTCCCGTTTGGCGTCATGTCCGACCGCTTGTCGAAGGGCCCTGTTGCTTGTCAAAGGGCCGGCAGGCCGCGAACTCGATTAACGATTGGTATCCAGAGAAGGTTAACCAAGCCTTTTCATGGAAGGCTTGGGACCTGTGCTTCCGCAGCGGAACGGCTTTTTGCCGGCATCGGGAATCGGGGTTGCCTTCCAACCCGCCAAATCATAAAAGCGATGGTGGATCACTGCAATCCTGGAACCGTCCTCCTCCGCAGCTTCCTGCTACAGGTCAGACGCAAGACGGCTCCTTTCGCTTCAGGCGAAGAAGGCATCGGTGATCGCGACGATTTTCGCAGGCGTGCTCCCGTGGCGGGGGAATCGCCTGCGTGAGCAAAACGGCCGGGATTGTCCCGTGCCGGCTCTGTATGAGCAAACAAGCTGGTCCGGTTTTTCCCGGGCTTTGGTTCAAAAGGTTCTGCTGGTGACGATGGCTTCAAGCGCAATCATGGAAAGGTCCGCAACAAACCGCGCCACTACGGCTGCGGGCGGCACCGCCATGGCGCTCAGGCAGCGGCCGGCGGACGTTCAATTGTCCGGCACTCATGTTCCAGGTCCACGGCAGCGGGCATTGCCCCGCAAGCTGCGGCCGACGGCTGCCGGGAGGAAACGAAATAATGCCCAACAAAATGCTGATAGACGCCTCCCACCCGGAGGAAACACGCGTTGTCGTCGTTCGCGGTAACCGAATTGAAGAATTCGACTTTGAATCCCAGGACAAGAAGCAGCTCAAAGGAAATATCTATCTCGCCCGCGTAACGCGCGTCGAACCTTCCCTCCAGGCAGCCTTTGTCGAATATGGCGGCAACCGTCACGGTTTCCTCGCCTTCAGTGAAATACATCCCGACTACTACCAGATTCCGGTCGCCGACCGTCAGGCGCTGCTGCGTGCGGAAGCACAGGAAGCCCAGGACGAAGAGGACGAGGAAGCCGCCGAAGGCGAGGACCGCCAGAGCCGCGACCGTGGCAAGCGCGGACGCCGGCGCGGCGGCAAGAGCCGTGACCGCGGCGAGCACAGGCACGAGGCAGGCGCGTCCGACGGCGAGAACGGCGAAGGTGCCGTCGCAGAAAAGCTGGATGCCGCTCCCGACAATGGCGAAACCATGTCCGACGTTGCTGGACAGAGTGAGGGTGCCGCCGGACAGAGCGATGAAGTCGCCGATCGCGGCGAGACCGAGCCGTCCGAAGGCGGTTCCAGTTCCATCGCTGCCAGCGTCGATGCCGACGTAATCTCGGAAGCCATCCCGCAAGTCGAGACAAGCGAAGCCGAGACGGGCGGGGCCGAGACAAGCGGCGAGGCAACCTCCGAGGACAATGATCGCGGCATGCTGGAAGAGGTGCAATCCTCGCATTCGGACGATCACGAGGTTGAATCGGTCGGCGCCGAAGACGCGCTGGAAGAAGTGCGCAACCGCCGCAAGCCGGTGCGCCGCCAGTACAAGATCCAGGAAGTGATCAAGCGCCGGCAGATCCTGCTGGTGCAGGTCGTCAAGGAAGAGCGCGGCAACAAGGGCGCGGCGCTGACCACCTATCTGTCGCTGGCCGGCCGCTATTCGGTGCTGATGCCGAACACGGCGCGCGGCGGCGGCATTTCGCGCAAGATCACCAATGCGCAGGACCGCAAGCGGCTGAAGGAAGTGGTCGCCGATCTCGAAGTGCCGCAGGGCATGGGTGTCATCCTGCGGACGGCCGGCGAAAGCCGCACCAAGGCAGAGATCAAGCGCGACTACGAATACTTGATGCGGCTTTGGGAAAACGTCCGCAATCTGACGCTGCAATCCACGGCCCCTGCCCTGGTTTACGAGGAAGGCAGCCTGATCAAGCGCTCGGTGCGCGACCTTTACAACAAGGATATCGACGAGATCCTGGTTTCCGGCGAAGAAGGCTACCGCGAGGCCAAGGACTTCATGCGCATGCTGATGCCGAGCCACGCCAAGGTGGTTCAGCCGTTCCGCGACACGACGCCGATCTTTGTGCGCAACGGCATCGAAGCGCAGCTCGACCGCATGCTGCAGCCGCAGGTGACGCTGAAGAGCGGCGGCTACATCATCATCAACCAGACGGAAGCGCTGGTCGCCATCGACGTCAATTCGGGCCGTTCCACCAAGGAGCACTCGATCGAGGACACCGCACTTCACACCAATCTGGAAGCTGCCGAGGAAGTCGCCCGGCAATTGAGGCTGCGCGATCTCGCCGGCCTCATCGTCATCGACTTCATCGACATGGAGGAGAACCGCAACAATCGCTCCGTCGAGAAGCGGCTGAAGGATCACCTCAAGAACGATCGTGCCCGCATCCAGGTCGGCCGCATCTCGCATTTCGGCCTGATGGAGATGTCGCGCCAGCGCATCCGTGCCAGCGTGTTGGAATCGACGATGAAGCCTTGCCCGCATTGCGGCGGCACCGGCCATGTGCGCTCCGATTCGTCGGTCGCGCTGATGGTGGTACGGGCAATCGAGGAATTCCTGCTCAAGGATTCGCGCAGCCACATCACCGTGCGGACGCCGGCAGCGACCGCGCTCTATGTGCTCAATCACAAGCGCGGCACGCTGGTGGAATTCGAGCACCGCTTCGGTGTGACCATCACCATCGAAGCCGATGATACGGTCGGTGCACAACACTATGCCATCTTCCGCGGTGCGCTGGCCGAAAAGCCGGAAGGCTTCGTCGAGGCGCGCACCTTCCCGGCCTATGTCGAGCCGGAAGAACCCGAGGACGAGATCGTCATCGAGGAGGAAGACGAGGCACCGGTGCAGGCCGAGCAGCCACGCCCTGCCCAGCAGCCGCAGCAGCCAAGGTCCGGCGAGGACGGCGAAGGTCGCGATCGCAAGCGCCGCAAGCGCCGCAGACGGCGCGGCGGCAAGGATCGTGAACACGGGGATCGTGAACACGGGGATCGTGACCACCGGGACCGCGAACATGGCGCTGCTGTGGAAGGTGCTTCCGTTTCGGCGCCGACCGACGATGCCTTGGTAGCCGACGGCGTCCAAGCCGCCGAAGCGGAACGTGAAGCGCCGGCCGGTGTTGCCGAAACGGCGGAAGCGGCGGACGACGGTCACGGCAAGAAGCGCCGGCGCGGCAAGCGCGGCGGCAAGCGCAATCGCCGTGAAGACGGCGAGGACAGCGTCGAAGCCGGCGCCGGCGAGCCAGCCGCCATGACGGAAGGTGCCGTGTCGGAAGCAGAGCCCGTGACCGGCGAGCAGGAAGGTGCCCCGCCGGCCGAAGAGCTTGCGGTGCTTGCTCCGGCGAACGACGACATGCCGAGCGCCGAAAAGCCGAAGAAGCCGCGCCGCGCCGCCAAGCCGAAGAAGGTTGCGGCGGAAGCAGTTGCCGAGATTGCGGGCGCCGAGACATCGGCTGCCGAGGCCGTGGCTTCCGGCGAGACCCCCGCGCCGGTGTCGCCGGAGACCGAAGTGGCGGCTGCCGAGGAAACGCCGAAGGTCCGGCCGTCGCGCCGCAAGCCCGTACCGGTGGATGCTCCGGTCGTGCCGGTCGTCTCTTCGATCGTCGCCGACGAGGCAAAGACCGAGGAAGCAAAGACCGAGGACAAGCCAAAGCGTGCCGGCTGGTGGCAGCGGAAGGGCTTTTTCTAAGCCTTTCCGTGCATTAGCCAGACTTTTTGATTAGAAAAGTCCCGCGTCGCCGATCGGCTGCGCGGGATTTTTTGCCCCAATTGCAGGCGACGACACTATGGTGCGAAGATCGACCAGTTCATTATCTTCGCCAGTTTTTCCAGCGCGATCGAGCCCAGCCTGGAATTGCCGTTGGCATTGAGGCCAGGCGACCAGACGGCAAGCGAGGCGACGCCCGGCACGATTCCCAATATGCCGCCGCCAACGCCGCTCTTGCCAGGAATGCCGACGCGGAAAGCGAAGTCGCCGGAGCCGTCATAGTGGCCGCAGGTCAGCATCATCGCGCCGATGCGACGCGCGCGCTCGGCCGAGACGACGGAATGCCCGGTCGCCGGGTTCTTGCCGCCATTGGCGAGGAAGCGGCCGGCCAGGGCCAGTTGCCGGCAGCTCATGGCGATAGCGCAATGGTGAAAGTAAACGCCCAGCGCCAGTTCCGGCGCATGGTGGAGATTGCCGAACGATTTCATGTAATTGGCGAGCGCGAAATTGCGACGTGGCGCGTTCGGACGCCGCGACCTCGCGGTCGACGATGATCGTGTCGTCATCTGCCAGGAACTGGATGAAGCGCAGGATCTCGCCGATCGCCTCGCGCGGCTGATGGCCGGCAAGCAGGATGTCTGAGACCACGATGGCGCCGGCATTGATGAATGGATTGCGCGGAATGCCGTTCTCGTGCTCGAGCTGGACGATCGAGTTGAACGGATTGCCCGAAGGTTCGCGCCCAACCCGCTGCCACAGCGCGTCGCCGACATTGCCGAGCGCCAGCGTCAGCGTGAACACCTTTGAGATGCTCTGGATTGAAAACGCCTCGTCGGCGTCGCCCGCGGTCAGCACGCGGCCGTCATCGGTCACCGCGGCGATGCCGAATTTTTTCGGATCGATCTTGCCGAGCTGGGGAATATAGCTGGCGACGTCGCCGCGATCGGTACGCTCCGCCATTTCGGTGGCGACCTCGCGCAAGGCCTGTTCAAGCTGGGGCGCCTGTTCAAGTTGAGACGCCTGTTCAAGCTCCGGCATCGTCGCCCCCGCTACTTCAGCCAGCGTTCGATGCGCGCCATCGCCTCGACCATGTCGTCGTGGCTACCGGCGTAGGAAAAGCGCATCGTGCGATGGCCCTGCAGCGGATCGAAATCGCGGCCGGGCGTCGCTGCCACATGCGCCTCGGCCAGCATCCGGCGCGCAAACGCCATGCTGTCATTGGTGTGCCTGGTGACGTCGCAGAAGGCGTAGAACGCGCCATCCATGGGCGCGGCCAAAGCAAAGCCGAGCTCCGGCAGGCGTTGCATCAGGAACTCGCGGTTCCAGGCATAGCGCGCCTTCACCGCTTCCAGCTCTGGCGTCGCCTTGAACGCCTCGATCGCGGCAATCTGGGACAGCTCGGGCGGCGAGATATAGAGGCTCTGGGCGATGCGCTCGACCGGCCGCACCAGTTCCTGCGGCTGCACCATCCAGCCGATGCGCCAGCCGGTCATGCAATAATATTTCGAGAACGAATTGATCACCGTCACATCCGCGCCGAAAGAAAGCGCGGTCGTGTCGGGCGCCGCATAGGCCAGCCGGTGATAGATTTCGTCCGAGATTACGGCGATGCCGAGCTCTTGCGCCGTCTTGACCAGCGTCTCGAGATCGCCGGCGGGAATGACCGCGCCGGTCGGGTTGGCCGGGCTGGCGAACAGCACGCCCTTCAGAGGTTTTTCGCGATGCGCGGCTTGCAGGTGCTCGGCATGGAGATAGGCGGCGCCGTCGAGCTCGATCTCGGCGATGTCGATGCCGAGGGCGGCCATGATGTTGCGATAGGCAGGATAGCCGGGGGCGGCGATGGCGACGCGGTCGCCTGGATCGAACATTGCCAGGAAGGCGAGATTGAAGGCAGCCGACGATCCGGTGGTGACGGCTATCCGCTCGGGCGAAACGTCAAGCCCGTAATGCTCGCCATAATGCGCCGCGATCGCCTTGCGCAGACCGGCGAGGCCCAGCGCGTCGGTATAGCCGATGCGGCCTGCCTTCAAGGCATTGGCCGCCGCTTCGCGAACCCCGGCCGGCGCCAGATCGGAAGGCTGGCCGACGGCCATGGATACGACTGGCAGGCCCTTGGCTTTCAGCCGATTCGCCTCGGCCAGGATGTCCATGGCGTGGAACGGTTCGACCGCGCTGCGGCGCGAAAGCGAAACAACCATTTTTCAATCCACCACACTTGTCCGCGCGTGCCGGCCATGCTGGCCGCGCCGCACAAATGCCCGATTGGTGTGGGGATCACAAGTTCGGTAAGTTTAGGCTGCCGACTTTTCATCCTTCGCCCACTCGTCTACCAGTGGACCTGCCATGTTGAGCCGACCCAAATCGACGATCGCCAGGACAGCGCGCGCTTTCGCGACGGTTGCGCTTGCCGCGGTGGTCGCCATGGCCGGCTCGGTCGATGCATTTGCGCAGAATGTGCCGGTTGTGCGCGATGCCGAGATCGAGGCGCTGGTACGCGACTACGCGCGGCCGATCTTCAAGGCGGCCGGCTTGTCGGGCGACGCCATCAACATCGTGCTGGTCAACGACCAGAGCTTCAACGCCTTTGTTGCCGGCCGCCGCATGTTCATCAACACCGGCGCGCTGATGACGGCCGAAACGCCCAACGAGATCATCGGCGTCATCGCCCACGAGGCCGGCCATATCGCCGGCGGGCATCAGCAGAAACTGCGCGAGCAGCTCGAGCGTGCCAAGACGATGGCGATACTGGCGACGCTGCTTGGCGCCGGCGCCATGGTTGCCGGCGCCACCAGCAACAGCCGCGGCCTCGCTGGGGCCGGCATGGGCGTGATGGCCGGCGGCGGCGAGATGGCGCAACGCAGTATCCTCGCCTATCAGCGCACCGAAGAGATGACCGCCGACCGTTCGGCAATCGCTTATCTGAATGCAACCGGCCAGTCCGGCATGGGCATGCTGAAGACGTTCGGCCGTTTCCAGAACGCATTGTCGCTCTCAGGCGCGCAAGTCGATCCCTATCGCATCAGCCATCCGATGCCGCAGGAGCGTATCGCCAATCTCGAAGTGCTGGTGAAGCAGAGCCCTTACGTCGACAAGGTCGACCCGCCGGCACTACAGCAGCGCCACGATATGATGCGCATCAAGATCGCCGCCTACATGCAAGGTCAGGCGGCGGCGTCACGATTGATGCGCAAGAACCCCGGCAGCCTCGCCTCGCGCTATGGCGACGCACAGATGACGTACCTTTTCGGCAATCTGGCTTCGGCGCTCACCAAGACCAACGCGTTGATCAAGGAACAGCCGAAAAACCCGTATTTCCAGGAATTGCGCGGCGACATCCTGATGAAGGCGAACCGGCCGAAGGAGGCTGCTGACGCCTATGCCAAGGCGGTCAGCCTCGATCCGGCGCGGTCCGGGCTGCTGCCGGTGTCTTACGGCCAGGCGCTGATGGCCATCGGCACGGCGGATTCGCTGAAGAAGGCAGTTGCGCAGATCAACACCGGCCTCGGACGGGATCGCGAAAACGCCGACGGATACCGCTATCTGGCACAGGCTTACGGGGAACTCGGCAACATCCCGGCCGCCGAGCTTGCAACCGCCGAAGGGCATTTCTATTCCGGCGACTACAAGAATGCGAAGATCTTCGCCATGCGGGCGCAGCAGAGCATGAAGCGGGGCGAGCCGGGCTGGCTTCGCGCGCAGGACATTATAAACTACGCACCATCAGGTAAGAAGAAGTGAACCTTTCGGACGCAGGCTGCGACACAGCCAAAGCGAGCGGACCGGAACACGGGCAAGAGGATCGAGGATTATGACCAAGGCAATTCTGCTGGGCACTACCGGAGTGGCAGCGGCTCTCGCCATGCTGGCGTTCGGCTTCGTCGCCGGCAATCCGCAGACCGCGAAGGCCGGCACGGCGCAGCTTGCCCAGACGGCGTCCTCGGGTACCAAGCTCGACCGCACCGAAGTCGAAGGCATCGTCCGCGACTATCTCCTGAAGAACCCGGAAGTGCTTCTGGAGGCACAGCAGGCACTTGAGGCCAAGCAGAAGGAAGAACAGCGCGTCGCCAGTCTCGGCGTCATCAAAGACGCCAAGGACCAGATCTTCAATTCCTCCTTTGACGGTGTTGTCGGCAATCCCAACGGCAAGGTCACCATCGTCGAATTCTATGATTATAATTGCGGCTACTGCAAACGCGCCATCGAAGACATGCGCGCGCTGACCAAGGCCGATCCGGACCTGCGCTTCGTGCTCAAGGAATTCCCGATCCTCGGCCCGGATTCGCAGAAGGCGAGCGTCGTCTCGATGGCCTTCCACTTGCTGAAGCCGGAGAAATACGGCGAATTCCACAACGCGCTGCTCGGCGGCCAAGGACGCGCCACCGAGGCGGCGGCAATCAAGGTGGCGCTGTCGCTCGGCGCCGACGAGACGGCGCTGCGCGAAAAGATGAAGGACCCGAGCATCACCGAGGCCTTCTCCAAGACCTATGATCTCGCCACCAAGCTCGCCATCACCGGAACGCCGTCCTACGTGGTCGGCAATGAGGTTGTGTTCGGCGCGCTTGGCCAGGAAGTACTGGCCGAAAAGATCGAGGCGGCGAAGGCGGCGCTCTGATTAGCGTTCGGGTTTCGATTGGGGCTGCGGGTTTCCGGCGCGGGCCGTTTTCCGGCTGTTGTGGACGGCGAAAGAACGCACTTGCGCTCTTTTCGCCAGCGTCTATGCCCATTATAGAGGGTCCGGCGCGCCGGCTTAGCCGCGCCGGGAAAGGTCGGCATTTTTTGAAAACGGTTTTCGTCCTGAACGGCCCCAATCTCAACGCGCTCGGCAAGCGCGAGCCGGGTATCTATGGCGGCAAGACGCTTGCCGCGATCGCCGACGACTGCAAGCAGGCAGGTGCCGCACTTGGGCTGGAGATCGATTTCCGCCAGTCGAACCATGAGGGCGACCTCGTCGACTGGATCCAGGAGGCCGCCGACAAGGCCGCCGCAATCGTCATCAATCCGGGCGCCTACGGCCATACCTCGATCGCCATTCACGATGCCATCCGCGCCGTCGCGCCGCTGCCGGTGGCTGAGGTGCATCTTTCCAACATCCACGCGCGGGAACCATTCCGCCACGTCTCCATGGTCGCGCCGGTCGCCGTCGGCATGATCTGCGGGTTCGGGCCGCTCGGCTACACGCTGGCGCTGCAGGCGCTGGCTGCACGCCTATGACCGGCCAACAAACAGAAGGCTCGAAAATGTCGATAAAGAAGAACGGTGTTGACCAGCAGCTGATCCGCGATCTGGCGGGCATACTGAACGACACCAACCTGACCGAGATCGAGGTCGAGCTGGGCGATCTGAAGGTGCGCGTCTCGCGGCAGGCGCCGGCCGTCCATGCCGTCGCCGCAGCGCAGCCGGCCCACGCGCCGGCAGCCGCGCAGCCCGCGGCAGCCGCCGTGCCGGCGGCGCCCGACGTGTCGAAGAACGCCGTCGCCTCGCCGATGGTCGGCACAGCCTATCTGGCGCCGTCGCCCGACGCCAAGGCATTCATCGAGGTCGGACAGAAGGTCAAGGAAGGCCAGACGCTGCTGATCATCGAGGCGATGAAGACGATGAACCAGATCCCCTCGCCGCGCGCCGGCACGGTGACGGCGATCCTGTTCGAAGACGCGCAGCCGGTCGAATATGGCATGCCGCTCGTCGTGATCGAGTAGAGCCGGGAACAGGCGAAAGATGTTCCAGAAAATCCTCATCGCCAATCGCGGCGAAATCGCCCTCAGGGTGCTGCGCGCCTGCAAGGAGCTCGGCATCCAGACGGTGGTGGTGCATTCGACCGCCGACGCCGACGCCATGCATGTGCGTCTCGCCGACGAGAGCGTCTGCATCGGCCCGCCGCCGTCGCGCGACAGCTATCTCAACATCCACCAGATCGTCGCCGCCTGCGAGATCACCGGCGCCGACGCAGTGCATCCCGGCTACGGTTTTCTGTCGGAGAACGCCAAGTTCGCCGACATCCTCGCCGCGCACAACATCACCTTCATCGGCCCGACCGGCGACCATATCCGCATTATGGGAGACAAGATCGAGGCCAAGCGCACGGCAAAGCGCCTCGGCATCCCCGTGGTGCCCGGCTCCGACGGCGCGGTCACCGAGGACAAGGAAGCCAAGCGCATTGCCGCCGCGATCGGCTACCCCGTGATCATCAAGGCGTCGGCCGGCGGCGGCGGGCGCGGCATGAAAGTGGCGCATAGCGAGGCCGACCTCGAGGTGGCGCTGCAGACGGCACGCTCGGAGGCGGGTGCGGCCTTCGGCGACGACGCCGTCTACATCGAGAAATATCTGCAGAAGCCGCGCCATATCGAAGTGCAGGTGTTCGGCGATGGCGCCGGGCGCGGCGTGCATTTCGGCGAGCGCGACTGCTCGCTGCAGCGCCGCCACCAGAAGGTCTGGGAAGAAGCGCCCTCGCCGGCGCTCAATGCCGAGGAGCGCGCGCATATTGGCGGAGTCTGCGCCAGGGCGATCGCCGATCTCGGCTATTCCGGCGCCGGCACCATCGAATTCCTCTATGAGGACGGCGAGTTCTATTTCATCGAGATGAACACGCGCCTGCAGGTCGAACATCCGGTGACCGAGGCGATCACCGGCATCGATCTCGTCCACGAGCAGATCCGCGTCGCCTCGGGCGGCGGGCTTTCGGTGCGCCAGGAGGATATCCGCTTCCACGGCCATGCCATCGAATGCCGCATCAACGCCGAGGATCCGCGCACCTTCACCCCCTCGCCAGGCACCATCACCCACTTTCACACGCCGGGCGGCCTCGGTATCCGCGTCGATTCCGGCGTCTATTCGGGCTACAAGATCCCACCCTACTACGACAGCCTGATCGGCAAGCTGATCGTGCACGGCCGCAACCGCGTCGAGTGCATGATGCGGCTGCGGCGCGCGCTCGACGAATTCGTCGTCGACGGTATCAAAACGACGCTGCCGCTGTTTCGCGACCTCGTTGGCAACGCCGACATCGCCAATGGCGACTACGATATCCACTGGCTGGAAAAATACCTGGCCGAAGGCGAGTGATACAGGGGCGAAGCGATGACCCGTCCCTACGCACCCGGTTATCGCATCCCGACCGACCTTTTGCTCAAAGCCTATGCCTCCGGCGTCTTCCCGATGGCCGAAAGCGCCAATGACCCCGAAGTATTCTGGGTGCGGCCGGAGACGCGCGGCATCATTCCGCTCGACGGGTTCCACATACCGAAAAGCCTGAGAAAGACGATCCGCAAGAACCTGTTCGAGTTCCGCATCGATTTCGACTTCGAGGCGACGATCGAGGCCTGCGCCGAAAGGCGCGAGGAACGTCGGTCGACCTGGATCAACGCGCCGATCCGCGAAGCCTATATCGAGCTGCATCGGATGGGCCATTGCCATTCGGTCGAGGCCTGGCACAACGACCGGTTGGTCGGCGGGCTCTACGGCGTATCGCTCGGCCGCGTGTTTTTCGGCGAGAGCATGTTCGCCAGGGAGACCGACGCGTCAAAGGCCTGCCTGGTTCACCTCGTCGAACGCCTGAAGGCGCGCGGCTTTGCACTGCTCGACACCCAGTTCACCACCGAGCATCTCAAACGCTTCGGCGCAATCGACGTGCCGCGCGGCAAATACGAGAAGATGCTGGCCGAGGCGCTGAAGGGCGAGGCCTCGTTTTTTCCATAACCTGGAATGGTTCATCATTTCAAAGAAACGCAATTCCGGACGGAAAGCCGTTCACGCTCTTCCTGGAATTGCTCTATCGGCCGCTCAGCCTTTTGCTGGCGTCGGCAGCGGCGTCTGTGCGTGAAACATCATTTTCCAGCCATTGACGCGGTGGACATAGCCAGTACTGACCAGCGCCGCATAGGCTTCGCCATTTTGCCGGGTCGCACGCGCCTCGTAGGTCAGCATGACGATGTCGCTGCCCGGCTCGATGATGCCCTTGAGGTCGATGTCGAGATCGCGCCAGCGCTTCGGGTCCGTGGCGGTTTCGGCCAGATCGGTATTGCTCATCACCCGCGCCATCTGGGGGAAGGCCACCAGGCATTCGGTATCGGCATTGGCCTTGAAGTAGTCGGCGTCGCCGCTCCAGAATCCCCTTTCGATGTCGAGAAGTTCGTTCTTGTTGGCCATCATCATGGCAACCTCCTCCGTAGAGAGGCACCAACGCTCGGGCAACGCGGCGGTTCCGCAAGGCGCGGGTATCCACCGCGCGCTGACAGATTCTAGTTGGTTTTGGGGGCGGCGGGTGCCGGCACGTCGGACTTCTGCTTGCAGCCCTTCAGCCAGATATCATAGACGGCATGCTCGACGGCGTTGATCCCGGGGCTTTCGGCAAACATCCAGCCGGTGAAGATACGGCGTATCTTCCGGTCGAGCGTGATCTCGTCGACCTCCACGAACGAATCCGTCTTCGGCTCTTCGTTTTCGGGCCGCGAATAGCAGATGCGCGGCGTCACCTGCAAAGCGCCGAACTGCACCGTCTCGTCGATATAGACATCGAAGGTGATGATACGGCCGGTGATCTTGTCGATGCCGGCGAATTCAGCGACGGGATTGGTGAGGCGTTCGGATACTGCCGGTGCTGCAGGCGCCACCGACGCGTCAGGCGCGGGCGGCGCCAATTCCTGCGCAGCAGCAAGCGTCACCATAGAAGCGAGAACGACCGCGGTTAATCCGCCCGTCAAAATTCTGCTGAACATGCTCATGCAAGGTCCGGTGGTTTGCGCCCGGGTGATTCTCTTAACGCCAAGGCTAGTTGCTGCTGTCGGATCAGCAAACAGCTAAACAGTAATTGTGGCGACAAAGGACCGCCCCGTGAGGACCGCGCCCGTGGGGACCGCGCGCCTGTCGCGGCGATCGATCACGAACCGGGCGTCCAGGCGTCGTAGTCGCCCGTCACCTGCGGACGATGCCGGTTGGTCAGCACCGAGCCCTTCGGCCGATAGGCTGCGGGGCTGCCGGTGAGGTTCGGCACATGCGGCTTTTGCCAGTCGCGTGGCTTGTAGTCTTCGCTTGGCGGCGGAACGTCTACACGGTGATGGATCCAGCCATGCCAGCCGGGCGGAATCGCCGAGGCTTCCGAATAGTCGCGGTAGATGACCCAGCGGCGGGTGCGGCCTTCCGAATCGACGCCGCCTTCATAATAAACGTTGCCGACCTCGTCCTGCCCGACCTTCTTGCCATGCCGCCAGGTGTGAAAGCGCGTTCCCAATGTCTGGCTGTTCCACCAGGTGAAAAACTGTAGAAGGAAAGTCTTCATCCAAATCCTCGTGGCAAGTCCTTGTGGCAAGTCCTCGCGGCGGCTGCGGCGCCTGTTCCTGCTTATGGCGTCACGGCATTGCGAAGGCAAGGGTCTTGCCGCAACCGGCGAGCAAATGGCTGACGGAAAAGCGATACGTTCATGCTATTTTCGCGGCCGTCCGAAGCAGATGAAATAAGTTGTTGGCAACCTTACGCAGCGTTATTCTAACAGTTGATGCTTCGTTGCCTAGGACGGCAAATGAGAGGGGTTTATGTCATCGCTGGCGCGCACGGCCGGTCGCGCATTGCCGCAGGTCGTTGAGGCGATCTACGATTCGATTGCCGACGTCGACCGCTGGCAGGCGACACTCGAGGCCATCTGCAATCTGGCGGAAGGCCGGCTTGCCATGCTCGCCGTCATCGACACCATCAGCAGCTCTGCGCGGTTTTCGGTGTCCTGCGGCGATCCCGCAGTTCTTGAGCCGTTGAAGCATGACTACGGCTCGCAAGTACCGTTCTATGCGGCGGTTCCCAAGATGGAGATCGACGTGCCCTTCACGGTCGATTCGATCTACGCCCTGCAAGGCCCGGATACACGACAGAGATGGCTCGAAAGCCGCATCGTGCGCGAATGGGTACAACCCAACCGGCTGGACGATTTCTTCTGGGTGGCGTTGATGAAGCGGCCGACCCGGATCGGCACGCTGATGGTGGTGACCGACAAGGACAGGCGCCAGATTTCCCGCGAGGATCTCGAGCTTGTCTGCCTGCTGGCGCCGCATGTGCGGCGCGCAGTGACCATCGGCGACTTGTTCGAGGCCGAGCGGCGCAAGGCCGAAATCTTCCGCTCCATCATCGAAAGCCTCGACCATCCGGTGCTGATCGTCGCCGAAGACATGACCATCATCTTCGCCAACCCGTCAGCCGAAGCGCTGCTCGCCGAAAACATTTCGGTCGCTTGCGTGCGCGGACAGCTGTCCTTCACCTATGCCAACGCCAACGCCGCGATCGGCCGTGCCGTCCAGCTCGGCACGCGCGACGAATTCGCACTCGGACCTTGCGGCATCAACATTCCGCTGGCCAAGACGGCCGTTCCGGCGGTGGCCCATGTTATGCCGCTGGCGCGGCGTGAAATCTCCGCGCGCATCTCGCAGCGGGCGGCCGCAGCGATCTTCATCGCCGCGGCCGGTTCGACACCGACCCCGGCGCTGGACGCCATTGCGGCGCTGTTCGGACTGACGGCGGCAGAAAGGCGAGTCGCCGGTCACGTTGCCGCCGGCCTGACGCGAAAGGAAATCGCCGCGGCCGGCGGCGTCTCGGACGGCACCGTCAAGTCGCAGCTGGCGACGATCTTCGACAAGACCGGCACCGGCGATCAGCGCGAGCTCGAACTCTTGATGCGCGAATTGTCACCGCCGTTGCGCTCCAGTTGATTTGCGCAGATTCTCGAACCGGCGGTGGTCCAAATGACTCGGTCGGTAAGTTTTTCAAACCTTTGACACCATCGTCCGCAAAATCTGGGAAACGAAACCGGCATCGTTGCAATTCGGCCAAAATCGTGGTGCGGTCGTTCGCGGTCCAGAAACGCGGCACTCTGCTCGGCTGGAAAGAAAATGGTTTCTGGCGCGGAT
The DNA here is from genome assembly GCF_040323385.1 of Mesorhizobium sp. M0045. NCBI lineage: Bacteria > Pseudomonadati > Pseudomonadota > Alphaproteobacteria > Hyphomicrobiales > Phyllobacteriaceae > Mesorhizobium > Mesorhizobium sp. M0045. The sequence continues at coordinate 310,703 of NZ_JAMYUY010000006.1, read as the reverse complement.
CTCAATCTTTGACACCGACATCTACCGAGCGGCTGCTCCCCTACCTCTTTTTGCTTGGGCTGATCGTAATCGCAGTCGCTTTCCGGCCTCTGCTGCCCGTCGACGAAACGCGATATCTCAGCGTCACCTGGGAAATGTATCTGAGCGGACAGATCTTCGTCCCGACGATGAATTTCGCGCCCTATCTGCAGAAACCGCCGCTGCTGTTTTGGCTTATCGACCTTGTCTGGAAGATTTTCGGCGCCAGCCGGCCGGCCGCGATGCTGGTCATCTTCGCCGCCTCCTCGCTCGTCATCTGGCTGACGACGGCTTTGGCAAAGACCCTGTTTCCGGGCCGCGACGACATAGCACGACGCATCCCCTGGCTGGTTGCTGGAAGCTGCGTGTTCGTCATTTATTCGACGCTGATCCTATTCGACCTGTTGCTGACGGTCTTTGTGCTCGCCGCGCTATTGTCGTTGATTGCCTTTGCCCGGAGCGGCAACCGCTGGCAGGCCGTTCTGGCCGGGCTGTTCATCGGCATGGGCGTGCTGACGAAAGGCCCTGTGGTGCTCATCCATATCGCCGCGCCCATCCTGTTCTATCCGTTCTGGCGCGACCGACGGGCGGGACTGACGACACCGAACTTCCTCGCTGGAGTGGGCCTGGCAGTGCTCGCCGCGCTGATTCCGGTGGCGATCTGGCTGGTGCCGGCGACGATCCTGACAAAGGGCAGTTTTGTCTATGATCTGGTCTGGAACCAGTCGGCGGGGCGCGTCACCGGCAATTTGCGCAATTCACACGGCCGGCCGTTCTATTTCTATCTGCTGCTGCTGCCGGTCATGTTCATACCGTGGATTTTCATACCCGAGGTCTGGCGGTTGAAGCTGCGTACGCGGATACGCAGCCTGATCGAGACGAAGTCGCCGGATCTGCGCGCCTTGCGCCTGCTGTCGTTCTCGTTCGTTGCCGTGTTGCTGGCGTTCAGCGCGATATCCGGCAAGCAGCCTCACTATGTCGTGCCGATGTTGCCGTTCGTGACCATCCTGTTCGGGTATTTCATGGCGGAGATCCCGCTCGCCAGGCTGAAAAGCTCGGCCGTCGTCATGCTTGTCATTTTCGGCATCGGCCACGCGGTGGCATCGGCAACCGCGTTCAAACGTTATGACCTGACGCCGCTCGCCAACTTCATCGACGAGCGAAAGGATGCGGACTGGGCCGTGGCTTTCGACTATCAAGGCGAAGTCGGCTTCCTGGCCCGGTTGCAAAGGCCGTTCGAAAGCACCGACAAACCGGAAGAATGGCTTGGCTCGCATCCCAGCGGCTATGTCATCGACAAGGTTTCCAAGGATCCCGGCACTGCAGGGCAAATCGCCTTCCGGCTTCGCGTCGAACGCGGTTATCTCGTCGTGCTGAAGGGACAGCATTGACGATCGTCACCGGTATGCGAGTTCGTCCCCCGCGCGGGAGATGAAGGCCTTGCTGCTTCGTGGTTCCATCGCTCGATAGAACCGGGAGGTATTCATGCGCAAGCTCATCTCAACGACGCTTTTTGCCTTATCGCTCGCTGTGGCCGGCCTTGCCGCCGATCCGGCATGGAGCTTCAAATGTCAGTCCGGAACGATCGGGCAAGGCAGTTGCTCCTGCTCCGGGACCGCCGACTGCACCGATATGCGGCATTCCAAAATGTGCAAGGGCGACCTGAACTGCGGTTCGGGAAAATGCTCCTGCACGGCCGCATTGATAGTCGACCCTGGCCCGAAAACCCCCAAGCCCAAGGTCGTCGCGCCGAAGGCGACAACCAAAGGCGTCGTGAAGCAGTAGATGTCCGATCCGAGGGGACGGCGGCTCGACGTCGCTGGGCCGGCGCGACGTTTCGCGGTTCATCCCCCGTGCGCGCGATGAACCGCCAACGAAGAAGTGCTGCTGTCTAGCCGGAGGGTGGTTTCCAACGATAGAGCGAGGATACCATGTTGAAAACCTGCATGATGCTGTTGTTCTGCCTGATGGCGGCCACCGCGGCCGCCCAGCCGCCGCCTTCGGGGCCGCCGGTTCCCAGTGCGGCACTTGCCCCATGCAACGCCACACAATCGAACAAGCCGTGCAAAGCCGAACTCGGCGTGTTCCTGATCACCAACACCGTCCGCAACCTGGCGCAAGCCAAGGTCGACGCCACCAACGCACAGCTGGCCGCCCAGGGACGATCGTCACGCGCATCGATCGAATCGCTGAAGCAATGGCGGCCGTCGCGCTTTGCGACGCAGATGCTGAACCAGCCGAACAGCTGGTTTGTCAAAGTTCCTTACATCCTGACCATCAAAGTCTCGATCCCTGTGACCTCCGACCGCCACATCGGCATTCCCATAGACGTCAACGTCTTCTGCAGCGGCTGGCAGACCGATTCCAGCCAGGTCATCATCCGCTCGCAACCCGGCCCGGCAAGCTTTGAGGGCGGCAATATCCTCGAGGACGTTTTCAACGTCGGCAATTACATCGACGCGCAGGTACGCAACTCGTTTTCGGCACCCCTACCGGTGACGACGCCGGTTCCAAATTCGAAATGCTCGGCAATAGACGGCTCCGATGCCGGCACGCAGGCTACCGGCGATGATCTCATCTTCTGGACGGTGCCGCGGCGCAACCTGGTGGTGACGGACGCCATAGCCAAGCCGACGGTTGAAGTCACCTTCGACAGCCTCACACGCCTGCCAGCCCGCGACTTCCACAACAATGTCGTCTATGCGGAATCCGAGGCTATAAACCTCAACGTCTACGCCAATGAGGACGGCCTTCAGAGGGCGCTGACGATGCGCGAAGGCGACGCGGCTGCGCTGAACCTTCCCGCAGTACGGCTCGACGCGCGAAAATACGATTCGCTGGTGGTCATCGGCAATGTCGACCAGCCGCCGAACGATCCCAGAGACAGCGCCTTCGCAGTAGCGGCCAAGACTGCGGGATTCGGTGCCGGTTCCAAGATCATGCAGATCCCGAAGTGGTATTCGAGGCCTCCGGACCAGTTCAATCCCAAGCCTACATGGATAAGAGTTCCCGCCTATGAGCTGCACTATACGGTGCGCTATCTCAACAGCGGCGAGCTGGCCGTCGATGGTGGAACCAGTACGGTCCGGCCCCCAAAAGTCGCCGTTCCGATAAAGACGCTCATCAAGCCGAAAACGCCCTGACGCAGCCGCTCGCGGATGATGGCGGCGGTTCAGACTGCTGCCGCCATCCCCCGCGCGGCAGATGCGGCAGCGCTGGCTTCATGGCCTGATCTTGCGGGAACAAACGCGCCGCTGCGCCACGAGCGAGCGGCGCCATCGATGGAGACGCACGATGCTGCACTTTCCCCACACCATGCCCGCCGTCCGGATCATTGCGGCAATCTCGCTGCTTGCCTTCCCGAACTTCCTGCCGCCGGTCACGATCCCGGCGAACGCGCTGCCGGTCAGCCAATCCTGCCGGATCACCACCTATTACAAGACGGCGGCAAAGGCGACGGAGGTTGGCGTGCGCTCGACGTGCCAGGGCGTTAAAAAATGGGGCGTCACCTCGAAATATTACGAGGTCGAAAAGATCGAAGCCGCTACGCCCCCGCACACGTCGGGCGGCGGCGGCAGCCTGCCGTGCGAGTTTCTCGCCGCCGGCTGCTCCAACCTGCCCGTGAAACGCAACTGAGCGCCAGGCGAACGAGCTAGCCGATCGCCTTCTCCAAAACCAGCGCCGGCAATCCTGAGGCGCCGCCGCAATCGGCCGTGTTGCCGGCGGGCGTGAACCCTCTCGAGCGGTAAAAGGCAACGGCCGGAGCATTTGCTTCCTCGACCTCGACGCGCAGCGTTCGGGCCTCCGGAAAGCTGGCCTCGATCTCGTCCAGCAGGGCCTTGCCGATGCCTTGCCTCTGCCAGGCCGGATGCACGTAAAGCTGGTTCAGCATGACGACCCCGGCATCCGTCGTGGCGGCCGCGAAAGCCATGCCACCAATGCTTTTGCCGTCGTCGGCGACCAGGAATTCCGAGTTCGGTCGTGTCAACCGCGCTTTGAGCGCGGCGATTGAATGCCATTCGTCGGTGATTTCGGTGACCCGCGCCGCGCCGTAGATGGCGTCATAGGTGGCGTGCCATGTCTCGACCAGCAATGCGCGCACCGCCGCAAGATCGCGCTCGCCGGCGGTGCGGACGAACATCCTATTCGATCCCGAGCTTGGCCTTGACTAGCTCGTCGACCACCTGCGGGTTGGCCTTGCCGCCGGTCGCCTTCATCACCTGGCCGACGAACCAGCCGGCCATGGTCGGCTTGGCGCGCGCCTGTTCGACCTTGTCCGGGTTGGCTGCGATCACCTCGTCCACCGCCGTTTCGATGGCCCCGGTATCGGTGACCTGCTTCATGCCGCGGCTTTCGACCAACTGACGCGGATCGCCGCCCTCGCTCCAGACGATCTCGAACAGATCCTTGGCGATCTTGCCGGAGATGGTGCCCTCCTTGATCAGATCGATGACTGCGCCGAGCTGATCGGGCGAAACCGGAGCATTTTCAATACTCTTGCCGGCTCTGTTCAACGCACCCAGCAAATCGTTGATGACCCAGTTGGCGGCAAGTTTGCCATCGCGACCAGCGGCCACCTTCTCGAAATAGTCGGCGACCGCCTTTTCCGATACCAGGATCGAGGCGTCGTAGGTCGACAGGCCGAGCGAGGAGATCAGCCGTGCCTTCTTGGCGTCCGGAAGTTCAGGCAGGTCCTTTGCCAGCGCATCGACATAGGCCTGGTCGAATTCCAGCGGCAGAAGGTCGGGATCCGGGAAATAGCGATAGTCGTGCGCTTCTTCCTTGGAACGCATCGAGCGCGTTTCGCCCTTGTTGGGATCGAACAGCCGCGTTTCCTGGTCGATCTTGCCGCCGTCCTCCAGGATGGCGATCTGGCGACGCGCCTCGGAGTCGATGGCCTGGCCGATGAAGCGGATCGAGTTGACGTTCTTGATCTCGCAGCGCGTGCCGAATTCACCGCCAGGCCGGCGTACCGAGACGTTGACGTCGGCGCGCAGCGAGCCTTCGTCCATATTGCCGTCGCACGTGCCGAGGTAGCGCACGATGGTGCGCAGCTTGGTGACATAGGCCTTGGCTTCATCGGCGGAGCGCAGATCCGGCTTCGAAACGATCTCCATCAGCGCCACGCCGGAACGGTTGAGATCGACATAGGACATCGTCGCATGCTGGTCGTGCATCGACTTGCCGGCATCCTGCTCCAGGTGCAGGCGCTCGATGCCGACCTCGATATCCTCGAACTCGCCCTGCCGGTCGGGGCCGACGGAGACGATCACCTTGCCCTCGCCGACGATCGGTTGCTTGAACTGCGAGATCTGGTAGCCCTGCGGCAGGTCGGGATAGAAATAGTTTTTCCTGTCGAAGACCGATTTGTGGTTGATCTGGGCCTTCAGGCCCAGACCGGTACGGATCGCCTGCTTGACGCATTCCTCGTTGATCACCGGCAGCATGCCAGGCATCGCCGCATCGACCAGGCTGACATTGGCGTTCGGCGCGGCGCCGAAAGTGGTCGAGGCGCCGGAAAACAGCTTTGCCTGCGAGGTCACCTGCGCGTGGACCTCGAGGCCGATGATGATCTCCCAGTCGCCGGTGGCGCCGGGAACCAGGCGCTTGGCGTCGGGCGTGCGAGTATCGATGATGCTCATAAGGGCCTGCATATTGGAATTGTGGATATGCGGAACGCATAGTTTGGTGTGCAACTTCGCTAGTGCAAACCGCTTCGCGAGACAAGCGCCAAGCCGCAGGCGCCGACGCGGCACAGGCCCGCAGTTGCCGCGATGGACGGCTATAACAGCTTGAAAAATTCAAATGGCCGGCAACCCGGCCGCCGCCGCCTCATGCCGTGGCGATATAGGCCCTGATCTCCTCGGCCTCGCGCTCGACATCCTCGATGCGCCGCTTGACCACATCGCCGATCGACACGATGCCGTCGAGCAGCCCGTTCTTTTCCACCGGCAGATGGCGGAAGCGGCCCTCGGTCATGATCTCCATCACCTCGTTGACGGTGTGGTTCTCATTGCAGATCTTCACCTTGGGCGTCATCGCCGAGCGGATGGCAAGGTCGAGCGCCGCGGCCCCCTCCTTGGCGAGAACCCGCACCACATCGCGCTCGGAAAGAATGCCGACGATCTTGTGATCGCCGTTGGTGATGACCAGCGCGCCGATCCTGTGTTCGGAAAGCATGCGGATGGCTTCGCTGAGCTTTTCGTTCGGCCCGAGCGTCACCACGTCGTGGCCTTTTGCCTCGAGAATTGCCTTAACAGTCATGGCGTCCTCCTCTGCATTTCCTGCCGGCTCCTGCCCTGGCCGGCTTTCCCTAGGATGAACATGGTGCGCCGCGATCGGCTGCTTTTCAAGTGCGGAGGTCTCAGCTCTCCGGCTCCTCCGTCTGCCGGGGCACCTGCTCTCGCCGATCAAAAAACCGCAGGCCGAAGAAGCCGGCAAGAAAGCCGCCAATATGGGCTTCCCAGGCGATCTGGCCGTCAATGCCGGGCGCCAGGCCGAAGAGGCCGGTCGCCAGGTTGATCACCATCCACATGGCGAGAAAGGTGACGACGCCACGCGAGCGCAGGACCGCCGCCATCGGCAAAGGCCGGCCCGCGAAGGCGGCCTTGCCCGACGAGCGGTCGATGCGGAAGCCGTAGCGCGCCGCCGCGCCCATCATGCCGGAAATCGCGCCGGAGGCGCCAACCAGCGGTGCCTCGCCAAGCGGGTGCATGGCCCAGAACAGCGCCACCGCCGCCAGTCCCGTGGCGGCGAAGAACAGGCTGAAGCGCAGCGCGCCGAAGCGGTTGGCCAACGGTGAGCCAAAGGCCGCAAGCCACACCATATTGATGGCAAGATGGGCAAAGCCGCCATGCAGGAAGGCATAGGTAAAAGGGCTTGAAAACGCGAAGAAATCCAGGTCGAAGCGACCGGAATAGCGGATCGGCACGAAGGCAGCCCGGACAAGCAGTTCGAAGTCCTGGTCGTCGGTCAGCCAATAGACCCGGATCAGATGGACCGCGACGCAGATGCCGATCACCGCCAGCACCACGGGCGGCAGGTTGAACACCGGCTCGCGACGCTGCTCCGGTTCGCGGGCGACAGGCCCACCCTGGCCCTGCTCGATCTGCGGTGGGCTTTCTGGGTCACTCATATGGCTTGCACTCAGTCGCTGGATTGGACTTCGCGAGCATGTAGATCACGGCCAACCGAATCACAAACGGCGAATCAGCAGGCCCGAATCAAAAAAGAAGCCGTCCAAGGTTTCCCTTGAACGGCTGGTCGAGCCCCCTTGCTCCCCCTGAACTCTTGACTGAAGTGCTGCCGATCGCCGCAAAACGACCGCTTCTGGAGTGGTTTTGGTGTGCCACAGGGCTGGCAGGCGCGCAACGTAAACCAGTTGTTAACCTTAACCGCCCCGACCCGTGAACAAGTATTAACGATGCTGGCACGCATCCTGCTCCGCAACGCATGTAGGTCTTCGGAGGGCGCCCTTCTGTTCACCGATGGGACATCAGAAGACAGAATGCGCGGAGCAGCATTAGCATGAACCAGACCGGATCGATCACGCTGTTCCATTATTGGAACCGGTTGCGTGACGGACGCCCTGCCCCGAAGCGCTCGGAAGTCGAACCGGCCGACATCAAGTCGCTGCTGGCCGACACGTTCATCCTGGAAAAGGACACGCGCGGTGAAGCGGTGTTCCGGCTGGCCGGCACCAGGCTTTGCGCAGTCTATGGCCGCGAACTCAAGGGGTTTTCATTCCCTTCGCTGTGGCGCGAAAAGGACCAGCGGCTGATCTCGAAGCTGACCGATGGCGTCTTCGACCTGAAATCGGCGGCCCTCATTACCTATGAGGGTTTCAGCCGCAATGGCCGCTCCAACAGGTTCGAGCTGCTCGCGCTGCCGCTCGACGGCGGGGTCGAGAGCCCGCGCTGCCTCGGCGTGATAAGCGCCGTCGAAAAGCCCTTCTGGCTGGGCGCGGACCCGGTTTTCGACGCGTTGATCGATTCGATCCGTGTCGTCGATCCCGACAAGGAGCCGATGTTCCTGAAGAACCGGCCGGCGATAGAGGTTCCCTCGCTCGCCCCGTCGGAATTCGACCCGCCCGAGACGATTTCGGCGCTCGGCCAGGCCCGCCGCATCCGTCACCTGGTCGTCTTCGACGGCGGACGCGAGGAATGATGCCCAAAGCTTAAAGCAACAGCGCCGGGTTTTCCCCTTTGTTAACCTGCTTTGTTGTAGTTTTCCGCTGAAATTCCCCGCATCCATGCGCGGAATGCCGAACGGGGTATGGCAGTGATGAGGTCAGCGGCGGTCGACCATGCACCGTCCCAAGCTGAAAGGCGTAACTTTCAGCGCGTCCGCGTGAAGATTTACGGACGCTTCATGCTGGAAGACCGCACCGAACATCCCTGCCAGGTAGTCGACATGTCGCCCGGCAACGTTTCGCTGCGCACCGAGCGCGCCGGCCTGGCTGGCGAAAAGGTCATTGCCTATATCGATCATATCGGACGCATCGAGGGCGTCATTACCCGCACTTTGCAGGATGGCTTTGCGATGACCGTCATCGCGTCGGAGCGCAAGAGGGACAAGCTCGCCGCGCAACTGACCTGGCTTGCCAACAAGCACGAGCTCGACCTGCCGGAAGACCGTCGCCACGAACGCGTCGCGCCGCGCAACCCGACGAGCGTGCTGCAGCTTGCCGACGGACGCCAGTACCAGTGCCGCATCATCGACCTGTCGCTGTCGGGCGCGGCGATCGAGATCGACGTCAAGCCGGCCATCGGCGTCCAGGTGACGCTGGGCACCATGCGCGGCCAGGTGGTGCGCCATTTCGAAGATGGCATCGCCATTGAGTTCGCCGTCATCCAGCGGCCCGAAACGCTCGATACCGAATTCAGCTCACCGCGCGGCTGACGCGGAAGCGCTAGCGCCATCGGGAAGCGAGGCTGGCGATCCTTCGCGCCCTCCGTCCCGCCATCCTAGCTGTTCGAACGGTGCCACGAAACAAAGGAACGCACCCGGCTAGAATCCATAAACAATTCTATACTCAATTGCATCAAATTTTATGTTTATTCTATTGCTGTTTTACTTAATGTCTACTTCGCGCTTTTGTGTCAAATAAATCCAGCCGTGTCATTGTCTCCTCAAACGGGGAGACTGAATAATGAACAGGATGAGGGGCAAGCTGTTGCTGGCGGCAATAGCGATGCAGCTTTTCGGCTGGGGGACTGCAAACGCGGCGGAGCCGGCCTTCATGCACACCGGCGGCCGCACCACACAGCCGGTCGGTCACTACGAATTGTGCCAGCAGTTTCCGCGGGAATGCAATCAGAGGACGCTTGACCGGGCACCCGTCGAGCTCACCCGAAAGCTGTGGGCGACGATCGTCAAGATCAACAATTCGGTCAACAGCAAGGTCGCGCCGCGCACCGACATGGAAATGTGGGGCAAGGAGGAAGTCTGGTCCTTTCCCAATAACGGCTTCGGCGACTGCGAGGACTATGCGCTGGAAAAGCGCCGCGAGCTGATGAGCATCGGCGTGCCGGCCGGCGATCTGCTGATGACGGTCGTGCGCCAGCGCAACGGCGACGGCCATGCTGTGCTGACCGTGCGCACCAGTCTTGGCGAGTTCATCCTCGACAATCTCCAACCCAAGGTGCTGTCCTGGACCAATACCGGCTACACCTACCTGAAGCGCCAGTCCGAGCGGAATTCCGGCGCCTGGGTGACGATCAACGACGGCCGCTCCGACGCGGTCGCCAGCGTCCGTTGAGGACGCCAAGGCATGTCGCCCAAAAGCGCGTAGCGGTTTTGGGATAACGACATGCATAAAACAGAGGTTAAGTGCGTCGCATGACTTCGCGCTTTAGGAGAAACCCGGTCGAGTCCCCACCCTCCCCGTCCCCAACGACCGGGTTTAGGAGCCGGCCCCGTCCCCGGGCCGGCTCCACCATTTCCGGCGGAACAACATCTCGATACAGTTATCTCGGTTTTGCCTCCAACTGCGCTTCGTCATCCAAGCTGTCTCACGATCGTTTGTGGGATACGGGCTGCCGTTTGCCGTCGAAACGCTGTTACTTGCCCCTGATACGGAACGCCTCGACAAAGGCGGAAAACGCCGGAGATGGATGGCGTCGGCTTGGATAGTACAGGTGGTAACCCTGGAACGTCGGGCACCATTTGGTCAGGACTTCCTGAAGAAGGCCACTCTCAATGTGTGGCAGGACGAGTTCGCGCGGTAGATAGGCCAAGCCCACTCCGTCAAGCGCGGCCTGGATCGCCGGCCCCATGTTGTTAAGCGTCAGTTGCCCCTCGACCCGAGCACTGAACTCGCGCGCTCCTTCCCGCAATTCCCATGCATAGACCGATCCTGACGTCGGCAGCCGGTAGTTGATGCAGTTATGGTCGGTCAGCTCCTGCGGCGTCTGCGGCGGTGTCCGGTGGGCGAAGTAACGGGGTGAGCCGACGACAGTGTAGGTCACGTCGGCTCCGATGCGCACGGCTACCATGTCCCGGGCAATGGACTCGCCCAGCCGAACACCGGCGTCGAACTGGCGCTCGACGATGTTGGTGAAGGCGTTATCGACCACCAGCTCGACATTGATATCAGGGAAGTCGCTCAGGAACTTTGGTAGCCGGGCGCGGAAGACAATGTCGACCGAATCGTCGGTGCACACCAGGCGAATGTTGCCGGACGGCCTTTCGCGCAGGACGCCGAGAGCGCTGACCTCAGCCGCGATGCCTTCGAAATGCGGTTCGATGCCTTCCTTGAGGCGTTGACCGGCCGCCGTCGGGGCCACGTCGCGGGTGGTGCGAGACAGAAGACGGACGCCAAGCCGCGACTCCAGCGACTTGATGGTGTGGCTAAGTGCCGAAGGAGTGACGCCGAGCTTGGCGGCTGCTCGGGTGAAGCTCCGCCAGAACAACGGACCATTCGCCGAACGTGCTTTTTGCAATGACGCCCGGTAAAGCGGCGTCGGTCCTTCCCCATTGTGCCATGATACCCCCTGCCCTCCGTTCAGCGCATGGCGGGTTTGAACCGATCCACACGTCGCGCTTATTTACTCCTGTATCGTTGCAAAACCGCTAAGGACCCCAGCTTCAGGCGCAATGGTCGCTTTGGGAGCCGTCCATCAAAGCGGATGCTCGGCATAAAACTCCAGCACGCGCTGCTTGAAGGTCTTGTCGCCGACCGCCAGCATATGGTCGCGGCCTTCGATGTGAAAGGCCCTGGCGTTGGGCATCAAGGCGGCGAGCTTATCCGGCGAGCCGCCGATGTCGTCCTTGGTGCCGACGGCGATCAGCGTCGGCTGGGCAATGCGGGCAATGTCGGCCTCGCTCAGCAATTCGCGCGAGGTGGCGATGCAGGCGGCGAGCGCCCGGCGATCACTGCGGGTCTGATCGGCGAAGGCGCGGAACGAGCGGCCGCGCGGATCGCTGGTGCCTGCCGGATCGTCGGCCAGAAGGGCGTCGGCTATCGGATCCCAGTCGCCGACGCCGTCGACCATGCCGATGCCGAGACCGCCGAAGACCAGCGTCGCCACCTTGTCCGGGTCGGAGAGCGCCAGGAACGCCGATATGCGCGCGCCCATCGAATAACCCATGACATGGGCGCGTTCGATGCCGAGATGGTTCAAAAGCGCTGCCGCGTCGGACGCCATTTTTGCCGGCGTGTAGTCGGCTTCGTCATAGCTCTTCGACGACGAGCCATGGCCGCGATTGTCGAAGGCGATCGCACGGTAGCCGGCATCGTTCAGCGTCTTGAACCAGCCGGGCGACACCCAGTTGATGTAATGGCTCGAGGCAAAGCCGTGGATCATCAGCACCGGATCGCCCTGCCCTGACGCCGGTTGGCGATCAAGGAAAGCAAGGTCGAAACCATCATGGGAGAAGAACTGCATCGGCCGAAGATCCTGCCCGTTCGTTCAGTCGGAATCGACACTCGGCGCGTCGCCCTTGTCGGGCGGCGGCATGGCCGGCCCCGGCGCCGTGCCGATGGCCGGATGGCGCAGCAGGTCGCCGTCCTTAATGCCCTTTTTGGCGGCGGTGCCTGCCTTGAGCTCGAGCACGAAGCGCACCGGTTCGTCCGGCGAGATGATCGCCTCCGACTGCGGCTCGCCCTGCTCGATCGCCCGGATCCGGCCGTCCTGGCCGACGAAGATCAGGTCGAGCGGCATCGGCGTGTTCTTCATCCAGAAGCTCACATCCTGCGGCGCACCGAACACGAACAGCATGCCGTGATTGTCGGCCATGTGCCGGCGGAACATCAGGCCGGCCTCGCGCTCGGCGGGCGTGTCGGCAATTTCGACGGAGAAAGAACGCTCGCCGGCCTTCGTCACCGCGACCAGCGGCGCCGGGTCGACGGGAAGGATCATCGCCTTGCCGTCGGCCGAACTCGGTTGCTGAAAATAGAAGAACGCACTTGCGGCGACGATGAGGAAAATCCCGGCGCAGAGCGCGCCCGCCGTCAGCCGGTTCCTGTGAGCCATATGAAATCCTCGACCGGAACTAATGCGAGACCGGCAAGGTACCCATATCGGGGTGAATTTCGGCAGCCATAAGGCCTTTGTCGCCGCGCCCGAAGCGGACCAGCACCACCTGGCCCGGGCGGAGTTCGGTGATGCCGTAGCGGCGCAGCGTCTCCATGTGGACGAAAATGTCCTCGGTGCCCTCGCCCCTGGTCAGAAAGCCGAACCCTTTGGTGCGGTTGAACCATTTCACCAGCGCCCGTTCGAGGCCGCTTTCCGGCGTCACCGCGACATGGGTGCGCTGCTCCTGCATCTCCGCCGGATGGATCGCCGTGGTGACATCCATCGAGAGCACGCGGAAGGCCTGCAGCCCGCGCTCGCCCTGCTTGACCAGGCAGACGACACGGGCGCCTTCAAGCGCGGTCTGAAAACCGTCCTTTCGAAGGCATGTCACATGGAGGAGGATGTCGCCCGAAGTACCATCATCGGGAAGGATGAAACCGTAGCCCTTGGCCACGTCGAACCATTTGATGGCGCCGGCGATTTCGACGAGATCGGCCGTATCGGCGCTCTCATCCCGCTTCAACGCATCGCTACCGGCCCCGTCCCGCCCCATGAAAGAGGCCTTTTCCCCCATAAGAACGCCCCCTTTTTTCAAGAAACACTGCAACTGATTCTTGGTATCAGATTAACACCGCGGCTTCCGGTGTGTGCAAGACCTGACGTGCCTTTTTTCACGGTTCCGTACAGGAATAGCGGATTTGCCGTTTGCCGGCGCTGGCAAGCGTGGCCGATTGCCCTTTGGCCGGGCCGCCCCTATGGTGCGCCGCAACGCAACATAAGGAGGAAATCATGCGCTATCTGCACACCATGGTCCGCATCGCCGACATCGATGCTTCGCTCGATTTCTACTGCAACAAGCTTGGTCTCAAGGAAGTGCGTCGCCATGAAAACGAGCAGGGCCGCTACACGCTGATCTTCCTCGCCGCGACCGAAGACGAGCAGAGCGGCATCTCCGAAAAGGCGCCGCTGATCGAGCTGACCTACAATTGGGACCCGGAAGACTACAAAGGCGGCCGCAATTTCGGCCATCTTGCCTATGAGGTCGACGACATCTACGCCACCTGCCAGCGGCTGATGGACAATGGCGTTACCATCAACCGGCCGCCGCGCGACGGCAACATGGCGTTCGTCAAATCGCCGGACGGCATCTCGATCGAGCTGTTGCAGAAAGGCCCGGCCAAGCCGAAGGCCGAGCCGTGGGCGTCGATGCCGAACACCGGCAGCTGGTAGCCATCACGCCATCTTGAGCGGACGTCGGCGGGCCCTGGTTCGGTTTTCCCGTTCGCATTCCCAAGGAGAATTCATTCATGCCGGCCAGCCATGTCGACGTCGCCACCGAACATGCCAGCCGCTATCTGCAGCAGCTGTGCAAACATTGGGCGCACAAGTTTCCCGTCGAATTCGACCCGAACCACGGCACGATCGATCTGACACTCGGCCGCACGGTTCTCGATGCGGACCCGGCTGCGCTGCACATTGCGGTGATGACCGATGAAGCTGGCTCGCTCGAGCGCCTGGAAACGGTCGTCGCCGAGCACATCAAGCGCTTCGCCTTCCGTGAAGAGCTGGCATTCGACTGGAAACGCGCTCCGGCCGCGTAGAAGACCTGTCAAGCGCGGGCCTTGGCCATCTCGAGCAGCATCAGCACGGTGCGCCAGTTGCGCGCCGTGCAGTGCACCTTCAGAACGCGCGGGATGAGATTGGCAAAGACCGATTTGCCGAGGCCGTCGGGCGCATGCAGGTAGAGCACGTCGCCCTTGATCTCGAAGCGTTCGGGCCCGGTGCATTTTTCCGCCAGACGGGCCACCTCCTCGGCGGTCGGCCGGCGCTCCAGCGCATAGGCATGCAGCTTGGTCGGCTCGCCGGCCACTTCCGGATAGGGATTGTCCGCCGCCAGCCGCTCGAGCCAGCCGAGATCGCGCACCATGATGCGCGAATGGAAGCCCCATTTCTTCTCGAATTCCGCTTCCAGCCGCCTGATCAGCATCGCCGCATCGCCGTCTGGCGACCGGAATACGGCGTTGCCGCTCTGCACATAGGTGGCGATATCGGAGAAGCCGAGCTGCTCCAAGAATGACCTGAGCTCCGCCATCTTGACGATGCGGTTGCCGCCGACATTGATGCCGGAAAACAGCGCGATAAAAACGTTCGCCGGAGCGTTCGGAAGATCGTTGCTGCTCATATGATGAACCCGGCGAGCGTCTCGTTGTCGGTAATGTCCTGGTAGTGGACGCTTTCGGCGTCGAAATTCGCCTTAAGCAGGTCGAAATTGCGGCGGTCCTTGGTTTCGATGCCGATCAGCACCGAGCCGAAATTGCGCGCCGATTTCTTCAGATATTCGAAGCGGGCGATGTCGTCGTCAGGACCAAGCAATTCGAGGAAATCGCGCAACGCGCCGGGCCGCTGCGGAAAGCGGATGATGAAGTATTTCTTCAAGCCCTCGAAGCGCAGGGCCCGTTCCTTCACATCCGGCAGCCGCTCGAAATCGAAATTGCCGCCGGACACCACGGCGACGATGGTCTTGCCCCTGATTTCCTTTTTGGAAAAGTCCTTGAGCGCATCGATCGCCAGCGCACCGGCCGGCTCGAGCACGACGCCTTCGACATTGAGCATCTCGATCATGGTCGCGCAGAGCCGGTTTTCCGGGATCAGCCGCACTGCATCGGCAGCAAACTCCTTGAGGTGGCGCAACGGCTCGCGGCCGATCTCGGCTACCGCCGCTCCGTCGACGAAATTGTCGACCTTGGCGAGCTTGACCCGCTTTCCGGCGGCAAGGCTCTCGCTCAGGCTCGGGGCGCCGGCCGGCTCGCAAAAGACGAAACGTGTTTCACGCAGCTGGTCGGCGAAATAATGGGTGACGCCGGCGGCCAGTCCGCCGCCGCCGACCGGCAGCATGACGATATCAGCCATGCGCGCGCCGGGCATCTGGCCTGATATCTCGTAGGCGACGGTCGCCTGCCCCTCGATAATGTCCTTGTGGTCGAAAGGCGGCACCATATGCGCGCCGGCAGTTTCGGTGAATTCGAGTGCCGCGCGGTAGCAGTCGTCGAAAAAATCGCCGACCAGCCTGATCTCGACGAATTCGCCGCCGAACAGCCGCGTCTTGTCGATCTTCTGCTGCGGCGTGGTCACCGGCATGAAGACGACGCCCTTCTTGCCGAAATGGCGGCAGACGAAGGCAAAGCCTTGCGCATGATTGCCGGCCGAGGCGCAGACGAACAGCTCGGCAGCGTTGCCGGCGGCAAGCGTCTTGCGGAAGAAGTTGAAGGCGCCGCGGATCTTGTAGGAGCGCACCGGCGTCAGGTCCTCGCGCTTCAGCAGCACCCGCGCGCCGCTCTTCTTCGACAGATAGTCGTTTTCCTGCAGCGGCGTTTCCGGAAAGATCTCGCGGATCGCGGCAGCGGCGGCAGCGACGCGAGAGGAGAAACTGGTCATGGCAAGAGCACCCCACAGGCTAGCCGAATTCGGTCCCGCTATTGCATATCCGGCTTCACGAAGCCATTGTCCGGCCACCCTGAAAGGGTGTTCCCAAAACCTCGTTGGCCGTTAGGAGCGTCTGTTCATGCCTGTCGCATCGGTGGCCCAGAAAACCGTGTCGCTGCCGGAGTTCGGCGAACCGACGGTGATGCCGCTGGTCCCGCGCGCCACCTATGAGGCCCGCATCGCTGCACTGGTTGCACGCGGCGGCGAAGCGGGGTTCGACGCGTTCGTCGTCTATGGCGACCGCGAACATGCCGCCAATGTCGCCTATCTCTGCGGCTACGATCCGCGCTTCGAGGAGACGCTGCTGCTCATCGTTCCCGGCAAGCCGCCGAAACTGCTGGTCGGCAATGAGGGCTGGGGCTATGCCGAGATCTGCGACGGGCCGTACGAGCGCGTGCTCTACCAGACCTTTTCGCTGCCGGCGCAGCCGCGCGACCGCTCGCAGGCGCTTCCCAACATTCTTGCCGATTGCGGCCTGAAAGCCGGCCAGCGCATCGGCGCCATCGGCTGGAAACCGTTCGGCCCCGGCGATGTCGGTTTTGGTGAAACGACGCTCGACCTGCCGTCCTTCATCGCCGACACGCTACGCACGCTTGCCGGCGACAGGGGGGTGATCGTCAACGCCGCGAACCTTTTGATGAACCCTGCCGACGGCCTGCGCGCCATCAACGAGGCCGACCAGCTGGCCGCGTTCGAATTCGCCGCGACCTATTCCTCGCAAGGGCTGCGTAACGTCCTGCAAGGCATCGAACCCGGCATGACCGAATTGCAAGCGGCGCGGCTGATGGGCATCAACGGCCTGCCGCAATGCTGTCACCCGATGCTGTCGGCCGGCAGGCGCGCGGCCTATGGCCTGCCAAGCCCGCGCCTCGAAATCATCAAGCGCGGCGACCCGATCATCATGGCCTACGGCATCCATGGCTCGCTCAACGCCCGCGCCGGTTTTCTGGTCGAGGGCGCGGCCGAACTTCCAAGGGGCATCCAGGACTATGTCGAGAAACTGGTCGCGCCCTATTTCTGCGCCGTCGTCGACTGGTACGAGACGGTCGGCATCGGCGTTCCCGGCGGCGCGCTGTGGCAGGCGGTGCACGACCGGATCGGCGATCCGTTCTTCGGCGTGTCGCTCAATCCCGGCCATCTCATCCATATCGACGAATGGATGCATTCGCCGTCATTCTCCGGCTCCGACATCAGGTTGAGGTCGGGCATGGCCTTGCAGGTCGACATCATCCCGGCGACCGGCACCGATTATTTCACCACCAACATCGAGGACGGGATCGCGTTGGCAGACGACGCGCTGCGCGAAGAGATCGCCGCGCGCTATCCGAAGCCTGGCGCCGCATCGAGGCGCGCCGCGCCTTCATGACCGACGTGCTTGGCATAAGACTGAAGCCGGAAGTGCTGCCGTTTTCCAATATCCCGGCGTTCCTGCCGCCGTTCTGGCTTTCGCGCAACAGTGCGATGGCCGTCGCGAGGCACTGAGCGCATTTCGGCATCCGCGACTTACTTCTGCCGCACTTCGCCTGTCCGGGAGGGGCGGCGGAGGTGGATGGGCCTTTGGTCAGGCCGGAGTGGAATTGCTTAAGTGCCCTTGAAGACGATTTGCATCATTGTCCTTGCAGCGCTGCTCGCCGGCTGCGGCGGCCGCCAAACCGAGGAACTGCTCGGCAGCGCCATGATGGCGGTGCCGGTGACGGAAATCGCCGGCAACCACTCGATCTTCATCGCCACCACCCGCAAGCGCTCCGACGATCCCAACAAGGTCTTCGACGGCGAGCGGTCGGCGACGCTGAACTATGCCCGCGTCAACGTCACCGTCCCCGGCATCCACAAGACAGGCCAGATCGAGCGGCGCTCGCGCGGCAAGTCGGACGATCCGGCCAAATACTTCATGGCTTCCGAGGTCGTCGGATACGACACCCAGCCGAAATTCTCCAGCGCGCTCAGCGCCGACATCGCGGCGCGCGGCGGCCGCGTCATGGTCTTCGTCCACGGCTACAACACCGGCTTCGACGACGCGGTCTACCGCGTCACCCAGATCACCCATGATTCCGGCTATCCGGGCACGCCGGTGCTGTTTTCCTGGGCGTCGGGCGCCAAGACCACGGACTATGTCTACGACAAGGAAAGCGCCAGCGTTGCCCGCGACCAGCTCGAAGTGACGCTGAGAATGCTGGCGCAGACCGGCGCGCGGCGCATCGACATCGTTGCCCATTCGCTGGGGACCTGGGTCACCATGGAGGCGCTGCGCCAGCTCGCCATCACCGGCGACCGCGACCTAGGCGGCAAGCTCGGCGACGTCGTGCTGGCCTCGCCCGACATCGACGTCGACGTGTTCAAGAGCCAGATGCGCCGCTACGGCAAGCCGGACAAGCCGTTCATCCTGCTGCTCTCCGACGACGACCGGGCGCTCAGGCTGTCCGGCCTTATCGCCGGCGCGCGACCGCGCGTCGGCGACTACAAGGACGCCGCCGA
Source organism: Mesorhizobium sp. M0045 (assembly GCF_040323385.1). Taxonomy (NCBI): domain Bacteria; kingdom Pseudomonadati; phylum Pseudomonadota; class Alphaproteobacteria; order Hyphomicrobiales; family Phyllobacteriaceae; genus Mesorhizobium; species Mesorhizobium sp. M0045. The sequence continues at coordinate 292,209 of NZ_JAMYUY010000006.1, read as the reverse complement.
CCTCGCCAGCTATGGCGTGTCGGTCGTCGACCTCTCCAGCGTCAAGGGAGCCGACCGTTTCAACCACACCAAATTCGCCGACAATCCGGAATTGGTGCAGTTGATCGGCCAGAAGCTGCGCGAGGATGACGGGTTTGCCAGCGACCGCGAGGTGACCGACCGGATTGCCTCGGTCGGACAATAGCTGCATTGCGCGGCAGTCGTTGTTGACCATTGCCGCACCATCGGAACAGTTTGAACTGGACCGTGCCGGCCTCTGCCTCTATCGAATAGGCCAAGACGTCTCCGGCTCGACGTCGCCTTTGCGGGAGCCCGCGTGATCGTGCCTTCGAAGATCTTTCTCGTCGTTGCGTTCGCGCTCGCGCTGGCAGGCTGCGCCGGCCAGAACACGCACGATCTGCTCAACAAGACGACGATCATCGTGCCTGCTTCGGACATTGTGGCGACGCACAAGATCTTCGTCGCCACAACCCGGCAAAGGGCAACGAAGGAGCCCCGGCAGGTGTTCGACGGCGACCGTTCGCCGACCACCAGCTTTGCCAGCGTCGAGGTGACGGTGCCGAAGGTGCACCAGGTCGGCGCCATCGAACGGGTCAAGGGCTCGGCCAACAGCAATCCGGCGAAGGATTTCACGGCGACCGGCGTCACCTTCTACAAAGGCGCGCCGCAATTCGCCAAGGCTGTCGGCGCCGACATCGCCATGCGCGGCGACCGCGCGCTGGTTTTCGTGCACGGCTTCAACAACGGTTTTGACGACGGCATCTACCGGCTGACGCAGATCGCGCACGATACGAAATATCCGGGCACGCCGGTGCTGTTTTCGTGGGCGTCGAGCGGCAAGACGACCGGCTACATCTACGACAAGGAAAGCGCCAATGCGGCGCGCGACGATCTCGAAGCGACGCTGCGCATGCTCGCCAAGAGCCGCGCCAAGAGCATCGACATCATTGCCCATTCAATGGGGACCTGGGTGACGATGGAAGCGTTGCGGCAGCTTGCCATCACCGGCGACCGCGACCTCGGCGGCAAGCTCGGCTACGTCATCCTGGCTTCGCCCGACATCGACGTCGACGTGTTCAAGAAGCAGATGATCCGCTACGGCAAGCCCGACAAGCCGTTCGCCGTGCTGCTTTCGGGCGACGACCGGGCGCTCAGGCTGTCGACGCTGATCTCCGGCGACAAGCCGCGCGTTGGCGACTATGGCGACGCGGCCGACCTCGCCAGCTATGGCGTCTCGGTGGTCGACCTGACCAAGACCAAGGGCGGCGACCGGCTGAACCACGCCAAATTCGCCGACAACCCGTTCCTGGTGCAACTGCTCGGCGACCGCCTGCGCGCCCCGGCCGGCCTCGCCTCTGAAGAGACCGCGCCGGCCCAGCTCGACAATCTCGGCCAGGGCCTCGGCAAGGCCGTCGGCTCGGTCGCCGAAATCGTCATCACCACGCCGTTCAAGGTGCTGACCATCGCCACCGGCGGCTGAAGAAGCGCCCCGGCGGCGTTCAAACGAACAAATCAACCTTCTGGAAGGTCGTCACGTCGATCAGGCCGACGTCGGAAATCCTGAGCTCGGGGATCACGACCAGCGCCAGCAGCGAGTGCTGCATGTAGGCGTTGTTCAGCGAGCAGCCCATCTGGCGCATGGCGTCGCTGAGTTTGTCCGCCTTGGCGGCGACGATTTCCGCCCGCTCGTCCGACATCAGCCCGGCGATCGGCATTTCGACCAGCGCCAGTTCCTTGCCCTTGGAGAACAGCACGACGCCGCCGCCGACCTCGCCCAGCCGGTTCACCGCCAATGCCATGTCCTGCTTGTTGGTGCCAACGACGATGATGTGGTGGGCATCATGGGCCACGCTGGAGGCCATGGCGCAGTCGCCGATATAGCCGAAGCCGGAGACGAAGGCGTTGGTGACGCCGCCGGTGCCCTTGTGGCGTTCGACCAGCGCGATCTGGCAGACATCGTTGCGGCGATCCATGGCGACCAGCCCGTCCTCGACAGCAAGATCGGCCTCCAGCGCCCGCGTCGGCGCCTGGTTCTCGATGACGCCGATGACCCGCACCCGCACTTCGTTGGCGCCCATGGGTGCCGCGATCTCGAAATCGCCTGCCTTGAGCTTCTTGCCGAGCTTGACGGTGTTCTTCGCCGTCCGCGGATAATTGTAGGCTGGAATGTCGATTTCGAGTTTGCCGCCCTTGGCCAGCCTGACGCCGCGGCCATAGACCTCGTCGATGGTCATTTCGGCGAGGTCGGAGACGATCAGCAGATCGGCGAGCCGTCCCGGCGCTATCGAGCCGATCTCGCGCTCTAGCCGGAAATGCTGGGCGGTGTTGAGCGTCGCCATCTGGATCGCCGTCATCGGCTTCAAGCCCTGGCTGATGGCGTGGCGCACGACCCGATCCATATGGCCTTCGTGCACCAGCGTACCGGAGTGGCTGTCGTCGGTGCACAGGATGAAGTTGCGCGGGTCGAGCCCGCTCTCCGTCACCGCCTTGATCTGCGAGGCGACGTCATACCAGGCCGAGCCCAGCCGCAGCATCGCCTTCATGCCCTGGCGGACGCGGGCGATGGCATCCTCGGCGCGCGTGCCTTCATGATCGTCCTCGGCGCCGCCGGCGACATAGCCGTGGAACGGCAGGCCGAGATCGCGCGAGGCATAGTGCCCGCCGACAGTCTTGCCGGCCCTCACCGTCGCCGCGATCTCGCCCGACATCACCGGATCATTGGCGACGACGCCCGGAAAATTCATCACCTCGCCGAGCCCGACGATGTTCTCCCAGGTCATCGCCTCGGCAACATCGGCGACGGTCAGCTCAGCGCCGGCATGCTCCAGCCCCGGTGCCGACGGCACACAGGACGGCATCTGCACGTGCACGTTGACCGGCATGGCGACCGCCTCGTCATGCATCAGCCGCACGCCCGGCAGGCCGAGCACGTTGGCGATCTCATGCGGATCGATGAACATCGATGTGGTGCCGTGCGGGATCACCGCGCGGCAGAATTCCGTCACCGTCACCATGCCGCTCTCGACATGCATATGCGCGTCGCAAAGCCCCGGCACCAGATAGCGGCCGCCGGCATCGACCACCTTGGTGCCCTGGCCGATGGCGTGGCCGGCATTCGGCCCGCAATAGGCAAAGCGGCCGCCGGCGATGGCGATGTCGGTGCCGGCGATGATCTCGCCGGAATGAACGTTGACCCAGCGCCCGTTGCGGATGACGAGATCGGCGGGCTTGCGGCCCATGGCGACATCGACCAGATGCGTCGCCATCTCGGCCCAGGGTTTTGGTTTTGTCGTATTGGCGGTCTTCGGCATCAACAGGCTCCTCTTTGCCCGACTGTGCCAAGCCGCGAGGATTTTGACCAGCGAGGAAGTCAGCGCGGACGACGAAGTTGCAGATCTCCCCCCTTCAGGGGGAGATTGATGCCACCACGGCTTTCGCCAATCGCCAAGGCTGGGAAGGCAGGACAAAGGCATGCTTTTGTGTCGGCCGCAGCAACTTTGTTCTTGCTTTGTGCCGGCAGCTATGCTACTAATTTGGCTATGGTGCCAATTGGCTCCAACGACCCGCCCGCCGAGGCGGGTTTTTTGTTATCGCGCCATTCACGGCAAAATGGCCCAAGCGGAATACGATTCCGTTGCGGCCAATCAGCTTTCGTCTCGACGGTCGCTGAGTTTGACGCACCCCATCGTTCGAGCCTTCAGCCGGTTCAATCAATTCGATCCCCGAACTGTCACTTTTTGCTCGGATCGTCTGCCGGGTTGACGTAGGTGATCTTGAATGGCCCCTCGCCATGAACCTCTACGATCGTATCGCTTGTCGTCCAGGCGAAGTGATTCATTCCGGCCGGTGCGACGCCGAAGCCGCCAGCAGTCAGTTCGACGCCTTTCGCCTCGTCGAGCTTATCGCCCATTCCAAAATGGAAGTTGCCGGAAAGCACCGTCATGTATTCCGTGGTGGGATGATTATGTGCGGCAATTTTGTAGCCGGCGGGTGCCTTCAACCGCAGCACAAAGGCGCCGTCCTTTGAGGGATCTCCAGCGACAACAGCCATTTCCGCCCCAGCCGGAATGACAGCAGGAGCAGGACCCCATTTGATGTCTTTGGCGTTCATCGGCCTCTCGTCAGCAGACAGAGGCGCCGTCCCAACAAGCAGCAGTGCCAGGGCAGAGGCAAGCTTGAGCATGACAATCTCCTCGTGTCTGTAGGCGACTGCGTCGAGTATCGGCGGGCCGATCCACTTGCCGATTGGAGTCTATCAGGCCAGAGCGCCCGACGCATCCTGCGAACGGGGGACACGCATTCGCGGTAGCCTCGGAAGCTGCCGCTAAAAAACATTTCCAGGTGAAACGATTTTGTTTGTATCTCCGTGGGTAATTGGCCCTCGCTAGCTTCCAGTGCCAGATTTCTCTACGGCAGAAGACGGCTTGACGGCCTTTGGCTGGCGGCTGAAAAGGGCTGGCCTGCGGACGTGGCGGAATTGGTAGACGCAAGGGACTTAAAATCCCTCGATCTCTGATCGTACGGGTTCGATTCCCGTCGTCCGCACCAGATTTGGACTTGAAAGGACAGATCGAGAGCGGGTCATTTCGCGGGACTGCAATTGCCGACCGCTCGCTTATTGAGCTTGCCAGACTTCAGGTCTGACAGTTGCGGAATGGATGCATCAAATCCAGCGTATTTTTCGTAGACGTTCCTGTCCAACGAGATTTGCCGTCCGGCGGCGGTAAAAGCGACCATCCCTGTACTACCGACATAAGCTTGCGCTGCTCGCATTCTGCAGAAGTATTTTTTCTCGCCGTTGGAAACGAACCAGCCCAGTGAGCCTGACGCACCTCGCGACAGCTTGCCGGTCTTGTATCCTTTGCCCTGCAGGTTGGAGTAGGATTCAGCGTGTGAGGGGGCAATCGATGCCAAGAGAAAGACAGCCGTCGAAATCGCGCCCAACCACTTCGGCAAGTTTTTGATAATCATGGATCTGTTCCCCTCAGCTGCATCTCAGCCCGTTGCGGCAAGGAATTAAAGCCGTTCACCTCCCGATCGGGTTCAGCTTCAAATGCTGGATTAAAATAATCGTCTTGGCGTCGATGATCCGACCATCGTGGATGCCGGCCAGAGCCTCGTCGAGCGGCATTTCGAGAACCTCGATGTCTTCGCCTTCGTCGTGGGCGCCGCCGCCGTCGGAAATGCGGTCGGCGGGCGAATAGCGGGCGACGAAGAACCAGAGCCGCTCGGTCACGCTACCGGGGCTCATATAGGGCGAAAACAGCCGCTGCACGTCCTTCAGACGGTAGCCGAGTTCCTCCTCGGCCTCCTTGCGGATGCAGGTTTCGGGATCGTCTTCGTCGAGCAGGCCGGCACAGGCCTCGATCAGCGGCTCCTTGTGGCCGGTGACGTAGGCGGGGTAGCGGAACTGCCGCACCAGAAGCACCGTCGACCGCTCGGGATCGAAAGGCAGGATCACCGCGCCGTCGCCGCGATCGTAGGTTTGGCGGGTATGCGTTTCCCATTTGCCGTCGCGCCGGCGATAGTCGAAGACGGTCTTTTTCAAAACCGCCCATTCGTCGGAAAGGACTTCCTCAGAGCGGATGCGAATGCGATCTTCCATGGTGGACTCCCTGCTGCCGCGGCAAGGCGTAGCCGCGAACGGCCGTTCGTGCAATCGGTCCACCAATTGGTCCAGGGGCCGTTTCACCGTCTCGTGTCTGGCGCTGGCACAGTCGGCTGCCTAAATAGCGGCAACCCTTTCCGGAGTTTTTTATGACCTCATCGCTTTTCCAGCCGATCACCCTCGACGGCCTCACCTTCCCCAACCGCATCGCGGTCGCGCCGATGTGCCAGTATTCGGCCGAGGACGGCTCGGCCAGCGATTGGCATCTCTATCACTGGATGAACCTGGCGATGTCGGGCGCCGGCATGGTCACCGTCGAGATGACCGATGTCGAACGGCGCGGCCGCATCTCGCATGGCTGTCTCGGCCTCTATTCCGAGGACAATGAGGCGGCTGCCCGGCGCACGCTGGATGCAGCCAAGCGTGTCGCCGCACCGGGCACGAAATTCGGTACGCAGCTTGCCCACGCCGGACGCAAGGCCTCCAACCGCAAACCCTGGGAGGGCGGCGGCCCGCTGCACGCCGATCAGGACCCGTGGCCGATCGTATCGGCCTCGGCGATCGCTTACGACACCGGCTGGCAGGTGCCGCGGGCGCTGGAGGACGACGAGATCCTGCAAATCATCGAACGCTTCGCCGACGCGGCGCGGCGGGCCGAGCGCGCCGGCTTCGACTTCATCGAGCTGCATGCCGCGCATGGCTATCTGATCTTCCAGTTCCTGTCGCCGCTTTCCAACCGGCGTACCGACCGCTGGGGCGGCTCGCTGGAAAACCGCATGCGTTTCGCCGTCGAGATCGCCAACGCGGTAAAGAAGGCGGTGCCCAGGCTGATGCTGGGCGCGCGTCTGTCGATCAAGGAATGGGTCGATGGCGGCTTCGACGTCGAGGATGCGATCGAAGTGGCAAAAGCGCTGAAGGAAGCCGGCGTCGCCTATCTCTGCTGCTCGAGTGGCGGCAATTCGCCGTTGCAGAAGCTGCCGACCGGCCCGGGCTACCAGGTGCATTTGGCCGAAGCGGTGCGCAAGGCCGTCGGCATCCCGACGCGGGCCGTCGGCCTGATCGACGATCCGAAACAGGCCGAGGCGATCGTCGCCGACGGCCGCGCCGACATGGTGGCGCTGGCGCGCGCCTTTCTTGCCGATCCGCGCTGGGGCTGGCGCGCCGCGGCCACCTTCGGCGAGAAAATCCACCCGGCGCCGCAGCTTGCCCGCTCGGTGACGACGATGCAGCACTGGATGAAGGCGGCGAACTGACGGCGGGTTCGTCTCGCTGGACGGGCCAGCACAGCTTCGCACTGATCCTCTGCCGGTGTAGAGTGGCCGGGGCCGCGGCGGGGCGCGGCGGGTTGGGGAGCAGAGACATGTCGTTTAGGGGGATTTCCATTGCGGCTGCCGCCGCGGTTGTGGCCGGGCTGTCGTTCGCCGCATCGACGCCGGCCGGGGCGCAATCTTGCGAAGGTACGGTTCACGGTCTTTCCAGGCACTACAATCTGGCAACGGGAAGCGGCTTTCTCGCCGTTCGGGCCCGACCGAACTCGTCGTCACGCATGATCGCGCAATTGTTCAATGGGGACCAAACCGAGATCTTCGACCGCCGCGGAAACTGGTACCAGGTCGATTTCGGTGGCCGCACCGGCTGGGCGAATGCGCGCTGGCTGCGCAATGACTGCGGCTACTGAGCTATTTTCGCCTGAGCTAAAATAGCAGTTGCAACCAAATCGGCCGCTCCGCGTTGGCGGCGATGATGGACAGCAAGCCATTTGAAAAGCCGGTCGTGGTCGAACTCGGCCATGTCGGCAAGTATCGCCACATCCGCAGCGCCCAGGAGGCGGCGGAGTGCCTGATGACGGTCTGGCCACTCAATCGCGGGCCCCGTCATCGTGATGCCCTCGACACTTGCCTAAAAGTGCTGGAAGGTTATCGTTCGACGGCGGATGCGCGCCGGGCACTGATCGAAGCCGCCAGGGAATCGGACGTGCTGGTCGCAGACGACAGGCTGCCAGACGACAGGTTGGCCGACGACAGGCTGCATTGAGGCAACGGGCTTTCAACCGGAGGGTTTCATGGCGAAACTGACCTACAAGATCGTCGAGCATGACGGAGGCTGGGCCTACAAGGTCGGCTCGACATTCTCCGAAACGTTCCCCACCCATCAGGATGCCTTGCGCGCCGCCGAGATCGCTTCGGCCGAACAGCAGGTCGCCGGCAACACCGACGGCATCCAGTATGAGGACGCCGACGGCAACTGGCACGACGAGCTCGCCGACGGCCGCGACCGGCCGCAGACCGAGGTTTCGGATTAGGGCGTGTCGATATCCCAGTGATGCCGGCGTGCTTTACAGGTCAGTTTGGTAGCGCTACCGTCTCACATCGCGCGCGTGACCGGGGAGGAGCCTGGGCGTCGCCGCGGGCCAGGCAGGAAAGCGGTTTCCTTCGAAGTCGTTGCAGGAATCAGTCGGGAGGAGATCGATGGCGTCTGTCGCAATCGGCGATGTCTACAAATCATTTGGGACCGTCGAGGTCCTGCACGGGGTCAGCGTCGATATAAACGACGGCGAGTTCGTCACGCTGGTCGGACCTTCGGGTTGCGGAAAGTCGACCCTTCTCAGAATGATCGCCGGCCTGGAAAAGATCTCGCGCGGCCAGATCGCGATCGGCAAACGTGTGGTCAACAACGTTGCGCCAAAGGAGCGCGACGTCGCCATGGTCTTCCAGAACTATGCGCTCTACCCGCATATGACGGTTGCCGAGAACATGGCGTTCTCGCTGATGCTCAAGGGCGTTCCCAAGACGGAGAGCGATGCCGGCGTGCGGCGTGCGGCCGAGATCCTGGGGCTGGTGCCGCTGCTCGACCGTTATCCCCGCCAGCTTTCCGGCGGCCAGCGCCAACGCGTCGCCATGGGCCGGGCGATCGTGCGTGACCCGCAGGTTTTCCTGTTCGACGAGCCGCTGTCCAATCTCGATGCCAAGCTCCGGGTGCAGATGCGCGCCGAGATCAAGGAACTGCACCAGCGCCTGAAGACGACGACGGTCTACGTCACCCACGACCAGATCGAAGCGATGACCATGGCCGACAAGATCGTCGTCATGCATGACGGCATCGTCGAACAGATCGGGCCGCCACTCGAGCTCTATGACCGGCCGAACAACCTCTTTGTCGCCAGCTTCATCGGGTCGCCCGCCATGAACATGCTCAGGGGCGAGATCGTAAGCGACGGCTCGCCGTCGTTTCGCGGCGCCGGAGGGATTTCGGTCCCGTTGGCCTCAGCACTTTCCATCGGCAATGGTGAGCCGGTCGTGCTGGGGATACGGCCCGAGCATTTACGGCTGTCCGACCATCAGGGCATTCCGGTCACCGTCGCGGTGGTCGAGCCGACAGGGTCCGAAGTGCAGCTCATCGGCCGAACCGCCGGCGGCGAGGAGATCGTCGCCAATTTCCGGGAACGGCATTCCTTCACGCCGGGCGAAACCATCCGGCTTACGGCCGAGCCTGGCCTCATCCATCTCTTTCACGGCAAAACCGGACAGCGGTTCGAAACACCCATCGGGCAGTAGGACGGCAAGGACCATAAGCAGGAGGAAGCGAACATGAAATTCACCAGACGTGACGTGATCCGCACCACCGCCGGCGCAGCGGCGGGAGCCTTGGGAAGCCGGTTCATCGGCTCTCCCGCCTTTGCTCAGGAGGGGTTGAAATACAAGCCCGAGGACGGCGCCAAGCTCAGGCTGCTGCGCTGGTCGCCTTTCGTGCAGGGCGACGAGGACCAATGGCTGGCCAACACCAAGCGCTTCACCGAAGCGACCGGCGTCGAGGTCCGCGTCGACAAGGAAAGCTGGGAGGACATTCGCCCCAAGGCGGCGGTCGCTGCCAATGTCGGCTCCGGCCCGGACCTGATGTTCGTCTGGTTCGACGACCCGCACCAATATCCCGACAAGCTGCACGATGTGACGGAACTAGGCGAATATCTCGGCTCGAAATATGGCGGCTGGCACGACGGACCGCACCAATATGCGACACGGCAAGGCAAGTTCCTCGGCCTGCCGCTAGCGACCATCGGCAATGCCATCGTCTATCGCGAAAGCTGGGTGAAGGAGGCCGGCTTCTCAGAATTTCCAAAGGACACGGCAGGCCTGCTCGAGCTTTGCAAGGCATTGCAGGCGAAGGGGCACCCGGCCGGCTTCACGCACGGCCACGGCGTCGGCGACGGCAACAACTACGCGCACTGGCTGCTGTGGAGCCATGGCGGCCAGATGGTCGACGAGAACAGCAAGGTGACGATCAACAGCCCGGAGACGCTGAAGGCGATCGAATACGCGCAGCAACTCTACAAGACCTTCATTCCCGGCACCGAAAGCTGGCTCGACGTCAACAACAACCGCGCCTTCCTGGCCGGCGAATTGAGTGTCATCGCCAACGGCATTTCGGCCTACAACACCGCCAAGATCAACAAGGACAAGGATCCGAAGCTGGCTGAAATAGCCAAGGACATCCGCACCACCAACCTGCCGATCGGCCCGGTCGGGAAATCCGTCGAGCTGTTCCAGGTGACCACGGCCGTGATCTTCGACTACACGCCCTACCCCAACGCGGCCAAGGCCTACCTACAGTTCATGTTCGAGGATCCGCAAATGTCGCAGTGGATCACGTCGTCGGCAGGCTATTGCTGCCAGACGCTCAAAGCCTTCGACAACAACCCGGTGTGGACGGCCGATCCGAACAATGCCGCCTACGCCAAGGCCTCGGCGACGCTGCGCCCCAACGGCTATGCCGGCCCGCTCGGTTACGCCTCGGCGGCGACCATGGCCGATTATGTGCTGGTCGATATGTTTGCCAAGGCGGTGACCGGCCAGGCGACGCCGCAAGAGGCGATGGAAGAAGCCGAAAAGCGCGCCAACCGCTACTATCGCGTTTGAGCCGGCTCGGCCGGGCAGCCATGCTGCCCGGCTTCGAATCGCGCATGGCCGCCCGGCCGTTTACGAAACCTTAGAGGAGCCGACCCATGGCCGTGACCTCCGCCGCCGTTCAGCCGCGTCCCTCGATCTTGTCTCGCATCCTGGCGACCTTGGCCGATAGCCGAAACGCGCTTGGCTTCGGCTTCATGCTGCCGGCGGCGGCACTGCTGCTGGTCTTCCTGACCTATCCGCTCGGGCTCGGCGTCTGGCTCGGCTTCACCGATGCCCGCATCGGCCGCCCCGGCATCTTCATTGGCATCGAGAATTACGAATATCTGTGGGACGACGCCGTCTTCTGGCTCTCCGTTTTCAACACCTTGCTTTATACGATCAGCGCCTCGATCCTGAAGTTTGTGCTCGGCCTCTGGCTGGCGCTTATCCTCAACCAGAACCTGCCGTTCAAATCGTTCTTCCGCGCGATCGTCCTGCTCCCCTGGGTGGTGCCGACGGTGCTGTCGGCGATCGCCTTCTGGTGGATCTACGATTCGCAGTTCTCGATCCTGTCCTGGGCGCTTATGGAAATGGGCCTGATCGACCATCGCATCAATTTCCTCGGCGATCCCGAGAATGCGCGGGCTTCGGTCATCGCCGCCAATGTCTGGCGCGGCATTCCTTTCGTCGCGATCACGCTGCTTGCCGGCCTGCAGACGATTCCGCAGTCGCTCTACGAGGCCGCCACGCTCGACGGCGCCAGCCGCTGGCAATTGTTCCGCTATGTGACGCTGCCGCTACTGACGCCGATCATCGCCATCACCATGACGTTTTCGGTGCTGTTCACCTTCACCGATTTCCAGCTGATCTATGTGCTGACGCGCGGTGGGCCGGTGAACGCCACGCACCTGATGGCGACGCTGTCGTTCCAGCGCGGCATTTCCGGAGGCCAGCTTGGCGAAGGCGCCGCGATCGCAGTCGCCATGATCCCGTTCCTGCTGGCGGCGATCCTGTTCAGCTACTTTGGCCTGCAACGGCGCAAATGGCAGCAGGGCGGCGGAGATTGACATGACCGCGATCGAAACGAGCAAACGCCCGAAACTCGACGAAGGCGGCATGGGCTACCTGCAGAGCGTGCCGCGCCGCGTGGTGACGGTCTATCTGCCGTTGCTGATATTCGTCATCGTGCTGTTGTTTCCGTTCTACTGGATGACGATCACGGCGGTTAAGCCCAATCTCGAGATGACCGACTACGCCAATTTCAATCCGTTCTGGGTGGTGCATCCGACGCTCGAGCATATCCGCTACCTGCTCTTCGAGACGTCCTATCCGGGCTGGCTGCTCAACACGATCATCATCTCGACCGCCGCCACGTTCCTGTCGCTGCTGGCTGCGGTGTTCGCTGCCTATGCGATCGAACGCTTGAGGTTCTCCGGGGCGCGGCAGGTCGGCCTCGCGGTGTTCCTCGCCTATCTCGTGCCGCCTTCGATCCTGTTCATTCCGCTGTCGGTGATGGTGTTCAACCTTGGGCTTTACGACACGCCCTTCGCTCTCATCCTCACCTATCCGACCTTCCTGATCCCGTTCTGCACATGGCTGTTGATGGGTTATTTCCGCTCGATCCCGTTCGAGCTGGAAGAATGCGCGCTGATCGACGGGGCGAGCCGCTGGCAGATCCTCACCAAGATCGTGCTGCCGCTGTCGGTGCCGGGCCTGATTTCCGCCGGCATCTTCGCATTCACGCTGTCATGGAACGAGTTCATCTACGCCTTGACCTTCATTCAATCGTCCGAAAACAAGACTGTGCCGGTCGGCGTGCTCACAGAGCTGGTGCGCTCGGACGTCTATGAATGGGGGGCGCTGATGGCGGGAGCGCTGATCGGCTCGCTGCCGGTGGTGGTGCTCTATTCGTTCTTTGTCGAGCACTATGTTTCCTCGATGACTGGAGCCGTGAAGGAATAGCCGATATCCTGATTAGGTTCGGAGGTATTCCCGGCGGCCGGGATGCGCGGGGCGGCACCCTGCCGGCCGATACCGCGTCCGGGAGGGTCTCAGCTGCCGGTGTCGGACCTCGGCGCAAATGCGCGGTCGGCAATGCGTTCGATGAAAGCGACGACCCGTTCCGGCTCGACGAATTGCGGCATGTGGCCAAGCCCCTCGACCGGCTCGAAATCGAGCCCGCTGATCTTTTCCATCACCGGCCAGCCGTGGATATCGATGCCCAGCACGCGGTCGGAAGCACCAAACAGAATGCCGACCGGCATGGTGATCTCACCGCAGCGTTTCTCGATGCGGCCAAGGTCATGCGCGATCGCCACGACATCGGTCGATGTTGCGTAGAAATGGCTTGGCCTCAGCCCGCACCAGCCGCCGCCCTCGACCATATAGTCGGCCGGCGCCGTCTGTGGCGCGAAGATGAAGGCCAACGTGCGTTCTGCATATTTGAGAGCCGCCGGGATCGCCACCGTATGAGCCATGATCCGGCGCCGCAGCGGCGAGTTGATGTATAGCGGGCCGAACTTCTCGCGCGCGTCCGGCTCCATATGGGTCAGCGGCGCCAGCAAGGCGATGCCGGAAATCGCCTCGGGATGCTCGACAGCCAGCGTCAGTGCGATGGCGCCGCCCAGCGAATGGCCGACGATCAGCGGCTTTTCCAGTCCCAGCGCCTCGATGAAGCGCCGCACGATTTCGGCCTGCTCGGGCAGCCGCCCGCTGGCACCCCTGGCCCGCACCGAATAGCCGGAGCCCGGACGGTCGAGCGCGATCAGCCGATAGTTCGGGCCGAAAATTCCGAACAGCGTGTGGCGGAAATGATGAAGCTGCGCGCCGAGGCCGTGCAGGAAGACGATCGGCCGCCCCTCGCCCGTCTCGACATAATGAATGCGGTCGCCGTCGATCTCGATGAATTTCCCGCTGGCCGGCACCAGCCTTTCGGCTTTCGCCGCGATCCGCCGTGTCGCCAGCAGAGGATAGGCTGCCACGACGAGCGCCAGCAGAACCAGCGCGCCGGGCAGCCATAGAAAAATCGGTACCGGCATGTCTTGCTCAAGGCTCCAAACCCGCACGCAGCATCACCCGCCGAAGGGTCCACTACAAGGGAGGTGGCACAGGTGGATCCGTCGTTTGGCGGCATTGCCGCCGGCCGTCCACCGCGCTATCTCAGGCGACCCGTTTGCCGGAGCCTGCCATGACCGAAATCGTCACCGCCGCCATGCTCGTCATCGGCGACGAGATTCTGTCCGGCCGCACCAAGGACAAGAACATCGGCCACCTCGCCGATATCATGACGGCGATCGGCATCGATCTGAAGGAAGTGCGCATCGTTGCGGACGAGGAAGACGAGATCGTCGCTGCGGTGAATGCGCTGCGCACCCGCTACACCTATGTCTTCACAACCGGCGGCATCGGCCCGACGCATGACGACATCACCGCCGATTCGGTTGCCAAGGCCTTTGGTGTGCCATGCGAATACGACGCCAGGGCCTACGCCCTGCTGGAGGCAAGCTATGCCGCCCGCGGCATCGAATACACCGAAGCGCGCAAGCGCATGGCGCGGATGCCGCGCGGGGCAGACCACATCGACAACCCAGTGTCGGTTGCGCCGGGCTTTCGCATCGGCAACGTCCATGTCATGGCCGGCGTGCCGGCGATTTTCCAGGCGATGCTCGACAATGTCGTGCCGACGTTGCGGGCCGGCACCAAAATGCTATCGGCCACCGTGGAATGTCCGTTCGGCGAAGGCCTGATCGGGGGGCCGCTGGGCGACATCCAGAAGGCGCATCCGGACACGATCATCGGCTCCTATCCGAAATATGGCGACGGCAAATTCTGGACGGAACTGGTGGTGCGCGCCCGCAGCCAGCAGGCGCTGGACTCCGCACGCGCCGACGTAGAGGCTATGGTGGCGGGTTTGATCAAGGCAAACAAGGCGGGCTGATCGGCGTGACGGAACCAAGCATCGCGCAGTGACGTTTGTCACGATGGGATCGCCGTAAGGAGTGAGGGACTGCCATGCGATTCAAGACCATCGTCGCCATACTGCAGAACGAACAGGACGCCGAGCGCGTGCTCGACTGCGCGATCCCGCTGGCCAGCCGGTTCCAGAGCCATCTGATCGGCATCCATGCCGAGGCGCTGCCCGTGCCCTACACCTCGGCCACCGGCTTTCCGGACACCGAGTTCCTGCAGGTTTCGGCCGACATGAACCGGGAGCGCGCCGAGAAGTTGCAAGCCGCCTTTCACAATCGCGTCGAGAATTCCGGCCTGTCGTTTGAATGGCGCAGCCTCGAGAGTTTTTCCGGCGACAGCGCGCTGACCGGCATCTCGACCGTTCGCACCGCGGACCTGATCATCGCCGCCCAGCGCGAATCGGGCAGCGACCCGAGCGCCGACGTCGACACGCTGGTCTACGACGCCGGTCGGCCGGTGCTGGTGGTGCCGCATTCGGGTCCGCTGGTGACCAGCTTCAAGCATGTGCTGCTCGCCTGGAACGGCAGCAAGGAAGCCGCGCGCGCGGCCTTCGATGCCCTGCCCTTCATCATCGAGGCCGAGAAGACGGACATCGTCGTCATCGACCCGCCGGATACGCTCGACGAGGCGCCGGAAACGGCCGGCGCGGAAATCGCCGCCTCGCTGTCCAGGCACGGCGCGACCGTCAGCGTCTCGGTGCTGAGGTCCGGCGGCGCCTCCGTCGACGACATCATCCAGACCAGGGTCGCCGAAACGGGTGCGGATCTGCTCGTGCTCGGCGCCTACAGCCATTCCTGGCTGCGCCAGCTGCTGTTCGGCGGGGTGACGCGGACGGTGCTGCGCACCGCACCGGTGGCGGCTTTCCTGTCGCGGTAGCTTCAGAGGGATAGCTTTCCACTCCCCTTGCCAAGGCCAAGCCTTTCCAGTTAATTCCGCGCGCATTCCATAGTGTCTGCGCGCGATGCGCGCTTTGCGGAGTGCGCGAAGATGTCCCTGCCCGAAAAAGCCTTCCCGGTCTCCTGGGACCAGTTCCACCGCGATGCGCGCGCGCTCGCCTGGCGGCTTGCCGGCGCCAACAAGGGGCAATGGAAGGCGATCGTCTGCATCACGCGCGGCGGCCTGGTTCCGGCCGCCATTATTTCGCGCGAGCTTGGCATCCGCATCATCGAGACGGTCTGTGTTGCCTCCTACCACGACTACACCAGCCAGGGGCAGTTGCAGGTGCTGAAGGAGGTCACGCCGGCGCTGCTCGCCGATGACGGGGCTGGCGTGCTGATCATCGACGACCTCACCGACACCGGCAAGACGGCCGGCATCGTGCGCGCGATGATGCCCAAGGCGCATTTCGCCACCGTCTACGCCAAGCCGAAAGGCAGGCCGATGGTCGACACCTTCGTCACCGAGGTCAGCCAGGACACCTGGATCTATTTTCCCTGGGACATGGGCTTCACCTACCAGAAGCCGATCGCCGACGACCACGCCGGCTGATTCGCGGCACCGCCGCTCATTGCAACCAGCCCAAGGCATCATCCGCAGCCGAGAAATGCCGACTTGATGCTCGCGCGGCCGCCCCATTTGGGCGAGACCGGCGCAAATCGGCAGAATCTCGCTGGTCCATGAAACATTTTTTACTTTTATTGCTTATAATTAGCCGTAAGATTCATGAGACGGCAAATGATTCTGGAAGCTGGGGCAAGCTTCTCCGATGTTGACGAGGCCAACGACGCACAACCATCTGGCCGAAAGGGTCCAGCGACTCTTCGGCGCGGTGCCGTCCCGCCTGCAGGTTGCAGCGTTGCCTTGGCGCGATAGCGGGGACGGCGTCGAAATCATGCTGATCACCAGCCGCGATACCGGCCGCTGGGTGCTTCCCAAGGGCTGGCCGGAAGCGAAGGAGCCGCTTTGCGAAGCGGCGGCGCGCGAAGCCGGCGAGGAGGCCGGGCTGCGCGGCACGATCTCGCATCACGAGGCCGGCCGCTATTTCTACGCCAAGGTGCTGGATTCCGGCGAGGAAGTGCCGTGCGAGGTTCTGGTGTTCCCGCTGCAGGTCGACAAGGTCGCCGACAGGTGGAAGGAAAAGCGGGCACGCACCCGCAAATGGGTCAGCGCCGCCGAAGCTGTGGGCATGGTGCATGAACCGGACCTTCGCCAGATCATCGCCCATTTCTGCGCCGATCCACGCCGGTTCTCCTGAGCCCGAGCGGCGCATAGCCGCGGTCAGGTGCCGCGAACGCCATCGCCGAAGCACCTCCGCGCGGCGCCGAACCTTCCTCGCCGCGCTCCGCTTCTATCCCCGTTATCCACATATGTGACACACAAGATGTTGGGGTCATAAAAGCTACGCAAACGAATCCTTGACGGCGCAAAACGAGTCGCCTTTTATAGGCCATGCGCTCCTGTTGAGAGCGCGACCGGAAAAGTTTCGAGGCCGGTCTTTTTCCCGGAATATGTGCGTTTTGATCCGCATTCCCGCCTGTCTACGAGGCCGGCGGAGGCGTGGGATTTTGAAGCCTTGGGGGCGAAAGGGGAGGACTGTCGGACTTGAATAAATTGTCTGTTAATACTATATTTAGTGTTTGCAGGTAGGTTCGACGCTAGATAATGTGAATTTCCCTCGACCGAGGGTGTTACAAAAAGTTTTCAGATTTGAGGGACCCACAGGGTCCGTGAGCGCGTCGGACAGCGGCCTCGCAAGAGGTCCGACCGGCAGGGCGGCGGAGACTGTGACGATGAGAGCCGGCGGTTTCGAACGCCGGCAGACGGCGGCCATGCGCGTTTCGTCAAGAGGGCAGAAATCCTCTGGGAAAAGCGCTATATGTAGACAAAAGGGACCGGACCAATGCGCATCGAGCGTCGTTTCACCAAGCCAGGACAATCTGCCTATGCGGAGATCGAATTCCGCAAGGCGCTTTCCGAGATCAAGAATCCGGATGGGTCGGTGGTCTTCCGCTTGGACAACATCGACGTGCCGGCGCAGTTCTCCCAGGTTGCCGCCGATATCCTGGCGCAGAAATATTTCCGCAAGGCCGGCGTGCCCGCACGGCTGAAGAAGGTCGAAGAGACGCAAGTTCCCTCCTTCCTGTGGCGCTCCGTCGCCGACGAGGCTGAACTGGCCAAGCTGCCGGAAGCCGAGCGCTACGGTTCCGAGACCGACGCCCGCCAGGTCTTCGACCGGCTTGCCGGTACCTGGACCTATTGGGGCTGGAAGGGCGGCTACTTCAAGTCGGAGGACGACGCGCGCGCCTTCCGCGACGAGCTCGCGTATATGCTGGCCACCCAGCGCGTCGCTCCGAATTCGCCGCAATGGTTCAACACCGGCCTGCACTGGGCCTATGGCATCGACGGTCCGAGCCAGGGCCATTTCTATGTCGACCCGTTCACCGGCAAGCTGACCAAGTCGAAGTCTTCCTACGAGCATCCGCAGCCGCATGCCTGCTTCATTCAGGGCGTGCAGGACGACCTCGTCAACGAGGGCGGCATCATGGATTTGTGGGTGCGTGAGGCGCGCCTGTTCAAATATGGCTCCGGCACCGGCTCGAACTTCTCGTTCCTGCGCGGCGAAGGCGAAAAGCTGTCGGGCGGCGGCCGCTCGTCGGGGCTGATGAGCTTCCTCAAGATCGGCGACCGCGCGGCGGGCGCCATCAAGTCGGGCGGCACGACGCGCCGCGCCGCGAAAATGGTCATCGTCGACGCCGACCACCCCGATATCGAGGAATTCATCGACTGGAAGGTCAACGAGGAGCAGAAGGTCGCCTCGCTGGTCACCGGCTCGAAGATTGTCAAGAAGCACCTCGAAGCGATCATGAAGGCCTGCATCAACTGCGAAGGCAATGGCGACGATTGCTTCGACCCGGCGGTCAACACCGCGCTGAAGCGCGAGATCAAGGCGGCCAAGAAGGACGCGGTGCCGGAGAACTACATCTACCGCGTCATCCAGTTCGCCAAGCAGGGCTACACCTCGATGTCGTTCAAGACCTACGACACCGACTGGGATTCGGACGCCTATCTCACCGTTTCGGGCCAGAACTCCAACAATTCGGTATCGCTGAAGGACGATTTCCTGCGCGCCGTCGAGCAGGACGGCGACTGGCATCTCACCGCCCGCAAGGACGGCAAGGTGCTGAAGACGCTGAAGGCACGCGATCTCTGGGAAAAGATCGGCTATGCCGCCTGGGCGTCGGCCGATCCGGGCCTGCATTTCAACACGACGATGAACGACTGGCACACCTGCGCCTCGGCCGGTGCGATCCGGGCGTCCAACCCGTGCTCGGAATACATGTTCCTCGACGACACCGCCTGCAATCTGGCGTCGATCAACCTACTGCCTTATCGCAACGCCGACGGCACCATCGACGTCGCTGCCTACGAGCACACGGTGCGGCTGTGGACCATGGTGCTGGAAATCTCCGTCATGATGGCGCAGTTCCCGTCGAAGGAGATCGCCAAGCTTTCCTACGAGTACCGCACGCTCGGCCTCGGTTACGCCAATATCGGCGGCCTGCTGATGACCTCGGGCATTCCTTATGATTCCGACGAGGGCCGCGCCATTTGCGCCGCCCTCACCGCGATCATGACCGGCACCGCCTATGCCACTTCGGCTGAAATGGCCGCCGAGCTCGGCGCCTTCCCCGACTACGACCGCAATGCGCAGAACATGCTGCGTGTCATGCGCAACCACCGCCGCGCGGCCTATGGCGAAAGGGACGGCTACGAGAAGCTTGCCGTCAACCCGGTGCCGCTGGTCGCCTCGGATCTCAAGCAGCAGGAGCTTGCCGACCATGCCAAGGCCGCCTGGGACCGCGCCATCGAGCTTGGCGAGGAGCATGGCTACCGCAACGCGCAGGCAACGGTGATCGCACCGACCGGCACGATCGGCCTGGTGATGGATTGCGACACCACCGGTATCGAGCCCGACTTCGCGCTGGTGAAATTCAAGAAGCTCGCCGGCGGCGGCTATTTCAAGATCATCAACCGCGCCGTGCCCGAAGCGCTGCGCACCCTCGGCTATTCCGAGGCCCAGATCGCCGAGATCGAGGCCTATGCCGTCGGCCACGGCAATCTCAACCAGGCGCCGGGCATCAATCCCGGCTCGCTCAAGGCAAAAGGCTTTACCGACGAAAAGATCGCCGCACTCAATGCGGCATTGAAGTCGGCCTTCGATATCAAGTTCGTCTTCAATCAGTGGACGCTGGGCGCCGACTGGGTGAAGGAGACGTTCGGCTTCACCGACGAGCAGCTCAATGATTTCTCGTTCGAGATGCTACCGGCGCTGGGTTTCTCGAAGAAGGACATCGAGGCCGCCAACATCCATGTCTGCGGAGCGATGACGCTGGAAGGCGCGCCGTTCCTGAAGACCGAACACCTGCCTGTGTTCGACTGCGCCAGCCCGTGCGGCAAGATCGGCAAGCGCTCGCTGTCGATCAACAGCCACATCATGATGATGGCAGCGGCACAGCCCTTCATTTCCGGCGCCATTTCCAAGACCATCAACATGCCGAACGACGCGACGGTGGAGGACGCCAAGGGCGCCTACATGCTGTCATGGAAGCTGGCGCTGAAGGCCAACGCGCTCTATCGCGACGGCTCGAAGCTGTCGCAGCCGCTCAACGCCTCGCTGCTTGCCGACGTCGAGGACGACGAGGACGAAGCGGTCGAGCAGCTGATCGCGGCACCGGCCGCGCAGCGCGCCGTGCAGGTGACCGAGAAGATCGTCGAGCGCGTCGTCGAGCGTCTCTACCGCGACCGCGAGAAACTGCCGAACCGCCGCAAGGGCTATACCCAGAAGGCGGTCGTCGGCGGCCACAAGGTCTATCTCAGGACCGGCGAATTCGATGATGGCCGCCTCGGCGAGATCTTCATCGACATGCACAAGGAAGGTGCCGCCTTCCGCGCGATGATGAACAACTTCGCCATCGCCATTTCGCTCGGCCTGCAATATGGCGTGCCGCTCGAGGAATTTGTCGAGGCCTTCACCTTCACCAAGTTCGAGCCGGCCGGCATGGTGCAAGGCAACGACGCCATCAAGAACGCCACGTCGATCCTCGACTATGTGTTCCGCGAACTCGCCGTCTCCTATCTCGGCCGCCACGACCTCGCCCATGTCGACCAGTCGGATTTCGACAAGACCGCACTCGGGCGCGGCATCAACGAAGGCAAGGCGACGCCCTTCTCCAAGGGCCTGACCCGCGGTGCCTCGCCGGTCAAGCTGGTGTCGGGCATGGGTGCAGAGCCCAAGGGCTTTGCCGGCGCGGGCTCCGGAACTCCGGCCCGTACCGCCCCGACCGCCTTCTCCGGCTCCAACGTGCTGACGCTGAAGCCGTCCAGCGACGAAGCCATCGCCTACAAGCGCGACTACGAGGAGCGCGCCAGGGAACTGGTTGAGGACATCGTCTACGCGGAAGCGTCCGACCCGACGGAGCTGTTCACCGACGAGGCCGCCAAAGAAGCCGCCGAAGCCAAAGCGCTCGCCGCCAACCGGCGCCAGCAATCATTGATGCAGGGCTACACCGGCAACGAATGCTCGGAATGCCATAACTTCACGATGGTGCGGAACGGGACTTGCGAGAAGTGCGATACCTGTGGGGCGACGAGCGGGTGTAGTTGAGATAGCTGATAGGCAAGTTCATCGCTTGGAGGTGGGTTGACGGCAACCCACCTCTAACGGCCAAAGCTCGCGACGTTGCTCGTGCGGTCGTTCAAACGCTGTGCTCGGCCCTAACCCAATACGCGGGTCAGTAGTCCCAGACAGCCGGCACGCAACGAAAGACATCGCCGTCCACCGCCACATGGCAGATAGACGGGAACGGCAGGTGAGTGGCCACCAGCGGCTCGCGGGTCGCCGCCAGCTCCCGCAAAAGATTGATCCGGACGCGGGCTGCCTCCTCGGGGTCGTGTTCGAAGCCGTTGTGCCAGTCGGGTTGGTCGAACCCGACCTGGAACACGGCGTCGCCGGCGAAGGTCAGCCGATCGCCGCCGGACGCTAGGCGGACCACGCTGTGCCCGGGGGTGTGGCCGCCGGTGAGCGTGACGACCACCCCCGGCGCCACCTCATGCTCCGTCTCAAACGGCCGCAACTGGCTGTGGTAGTCGTTCACGAACCGCTTGGCCGCCCGCCGCAGCGCATCCGGGAACCCCGTTGGCATGGAGACGCGGGAGAAATCGGGCGACTCCCAGAACTTGAGCTCGGCGGCCGCCACGTGAATCCGCAGATCCGGACGCAGCCGGTCCTTCACCCCGTCGATGAGGAGCCCGCCAATGTGGTCCATGTGCATATGGGTCAGCACCACGTCGGTGACGGATGCGAGATCGATGCCGGCGGCCTCCAGTCGCGAGACCAACCGCCCGGCCCTCGGCAAGTGCAAGTCCGGGTCCATCCCCAGCCCGGCGTCCACGAGTATGGTCCGGTCGCCGCTGCGTACGACGACCACGTTCAGCGGCCACTCGAGCACGTCCGGCGGCAGGAACATGTCGTCCAGCCAGGCCGCCCGGAGGGCCGGGTCGACGTTGTATGCCATAACCGGCGCTGGTATCGGCAGCACTCCATCGCTGACCACCAGCACGTCGATGTCGCCGACCTGCAGCGCGTAGCGCGACGGAACCAATTCGGGCTCCGGTCTACCGTTGCTGTGCTTGGCGTTCAGGCTGTCGGCGCAGTGCTGGATCGAGGGGTGTGAAATGTTGTCCAAGCTCATGTTTGTCTCCTGCTGACCAGTCGTGCGGGTTTTTGTTTCTGCCTGCGACATGATGCGCTCCTGTTTTGCGTGATCGAGACGTGTGGGTCACAAGCCACGTCGGGGACCCTATGGGGAAGCGTGTCGGCTATCGAGCTACACCTGAGGATGGGTCAGCCTGTGCTCTCAGTGGACCGCAGCGAGGATTTGGTGGTGAAGAGGCTGGCATGAGGGAGTAGACGCTCTCGCCCACCGAACCGCGCCCCGCGCTCAGCGTTGACTCGAAGCCGTCCTCAATATCCGTGACGATGTGCTCATTAGAGCAGGAAAGATCTCAGGAGGAGCTGCTGTTCAACTACGTCGGTGTAGATGATCGGCCGCTGGCCATAATGACATTTCCAACCGAAGAGGTCGCGCAATGCGTTACGTGGCAGTCATCGAAAAGCCGGAAACAATTTTTCCGCTTAGCTGCCGGACCTACCCGGCTGCATTGCGATCGGTGCTCGAGGTGGAAAAACCGAAATTCGCGACGCAATACGCTTTCACATCGAAGGCCTCGCGCGCCGATGGACTGGATGTGCCCAAAGGTGTCAGCCTGGCGGAATATGCGGAATATATTGAGGCGTAAAAGCTGCGCCTCCCCTTCTCCCCTTGTGGGAGAAGGTGGCCGAGCGAAGCTCGGTCGGATGAGGGGTGCTCCAGCTTGGCACGGCGGCACTCCGTCCAACACCCCTCATCCGGCTCGGCGCTGCGCGCCGATCCGCCTTCTCCCACAAGGGGAGAAGGCAAGAGCTGCCGCTACTCCGCCTCCGCTACCATCTGCCGGCCGCCAACCCAGTCGCGCCATGCCCGCTCATCGCCATGGAACACGTTGAGGTCGATGCGGCCCCTCACCCCGTGCGACAGGCCGGAGCCGGAATATTGCCAGAACAGCCATTTGCGGCCGGGATAGACCTTTGACGGATGCGCGGCCACGGCGCGCAGCCAGAATGGATAATCGGGGAAGGCGCCGCGCAGATTGTCACGGTAGAAATCGGGCGCGGTGTAGATGATCGGGCGCTGGCCGTAGTGGCGCTCGAGCTTGTCCATGAACACCTGCATCTTTTCCAGCACCTTTTGCCGCGACGGGCGGCGCTTGCAGCTGGATTCGCCGTTCCACTCGACGTCGATCACCGGCGGCAGCGCGCCCTCGACCCTCGGCACGTTGCGGATGAACCAGTCGGCCTGCTCGCCGGCGGTGCGGCACCAGTAGAAGAAGTGATAGGCGCCGCGCTTCAAGCCGGCGGCGTCGGCATTGCGCCAGTTCCTGGTAAACATCGGGTCGATATGATCGCCGCCGTCGGTCGCCTTGATGTAGGCGAAGTTGGCGCCCTGGGCGCGCAGCTTTCCCCAGTTCACATTGCCCTGCCAGCGCGAAACGTCGACGCCATGGACGGCAAGGCGCCTCGGCGAGGAGGACTTACCGAAATTGATCGGCTTGGCGTCGCGAAAACCATAGCGCGTGACCGGCTCGGCAAGCATCGCCGGTGCTGCGCGTGTCAGGCGCTTCGACGGCGACATCAGCGCGATGACCTCGGCCGGCGGTTCGACGTCCTGATCGGGTACGCCCATCGCGACCGGCTGTTCGTCCTGCTCCTGTTCGGCAAAAGCGGGCGCAGCATCAGTTTTCGCCACGGATGCCACTGGCGCGGGTGGCCGCACAACCGAGCTGGTGGTCTCGCTGGACGGCACTTGCAGCGCATCGACGCCGGAGGTCGACGTACAGCCGGCAAGGCACAGCGCTGCGATCGAAAAGATGACGACGCCTGATAACCGCATCTGGACCTGTACGCAAAACACAACAGACCGAAGGCAGGACAACGCCGCCGGACAAACCAAGCTGGATTCCTAACAAGAAACTACCAACAAAGTTTGAATCGAATTGTTAGGGGGTTTGC
This sequence comes from Mesorhizobium sp. M0045, assembly GCF_040323385.1. Taxonomy (NCBI): domain Bacteria; kingdom Pseudomonadati; phylum Pseudomonadota; class Alphaproteobacteria; order Hyphomicrobiales; family Phyllobacteriaceae; genus Mesorhizobium; species Mesorhizobium sp. M0045. The sequence continues at coordinate 268,142 of NZ_JAMYUY010000006.1, read as the reverse complement.
ATCGGGACGTTCGCCCGGACGGGGTGCGCTATCCCCAACGTTCGACCACGTGGCTGCCTCGCAATCCCGCTTGACAACTCACTGCATGAGATTAGTCTCCACTAATCTTACGGTGTAAGGCCATACTTGGGAGGAAGTCATGCAGCCCGCCGCCCTGTCAGAATTGCAGCCCGTAGCCCCGCCCGAGCCACGCTCGCCCGCCATCGGGATCGACGAGATATCTGGCGATCTCAGCCGCGTCATCGAACGCGCCGAGGTCAATGCCTGGCTCGATCTCTATCGCGCCGCCCCGGCAGACTTTGCCGCAAGGCAGGGCCTGGCGATCGCCGAAGATGGCGATCTCGTCTGGACCACCTGCACGACGATCCCGTTCATCCATTTCAACTGCGTCAAGAATCTCGGTGTCGATAGCGCTGCCACCGAGAGCCGGCTCGACGCGCTTCTGGCGCATTATCGCGAGGCCGGTATTCTGCGGCCCTGGTTCTACACCAATCCGCATACCGAGCCCGCGACGCTCAGCTGCTGGCTCGAGGCACGCGGCCTGCAGCGTCAGGGCGGCTGGGAACGCATCTTTCGCGATGCCACGCCATTGCCAACGGAGCCGCTTTTCCCGTCGAAGGGTGTCTCGGTCGAGCGGGTAACGTCGGCAACGGCAAGGGAATGGGCTGGGTTCATCGACAGCCAATATCGGTTGCCGACCTCACCGTGGTTGCGGGCGCTGGCCGGCCGACGCGGCTGGCATCATTACATGCTGCGGCGGGACGGCGCGGTGGCGGCGGTGCGCTCGATGTTCATCGGTGCCGACGGCATGGCCTGGAGCGGCATCGACGCGCCGGTTCCCGGCATCATGGCGCCGAGCTTCGACCTCGATGCAATGCTCGGCGAAGCGATGGTGCGCGACGGACTTGCGGCCGGTGCAAAACTGTTCGTGGCCGACATCGAGGCGCCGCAGTCCGAACGCGACGGGCCGGCGTATCGCAACTATGCGCGCCTCGGCTTCAGGCTCGCTTATTTCCGCAGCCATTACAGCTATTTGCCGGCAAATTCCGGCTGACCGCTTCAAGACCCTAGCCGCACAGCCACAGCTTGTGGCAGGTCGTGGCCATAAGGTGGGCCGGCGGTACAAAACGATCGTTGACCGCCACATCATCGTCCGCCCGGCGGACCTTTTCCTCGAGCAGCGTGCGAAGTTCTGCCGGCTGCACGCGGTCGCGCTCCATCACCAGCTTGATCATCGGATCACTCAAGAGCTCGTCCAGGGTGTTGATGCTGTCGTTCATTCCGTCGCCTCCTCGACTGCCGCCCGCACGCAATAGATAGGCAGCAATGATGGCCCGCCAATGACGCTTTGCCGGCTATCTCGTGTCGCTTTGGATTAAATTTTATCCAGACTTCACCTCAAGCCGGAGGTGGCGCGCCTTCATATTGCGGCAGGCCGTCGTCGATCTGGACCCAGGGCTGCTTCGAGGCGGTCCAGATATGCATCTCAGGCCTGAACACCGAAGGATCATCGAGCGAGCCGGTCGTGATGCCGATGATGCCGGCGGAATCGCGCCGAGAAAACATCGTCGTGCCGCAACGCGGGCAAAAGCCGCGCTTGAGATCGGGCGAGGAATTCACCGTCGCCAGCGGACCGTCGACCGTCACATCGTCGATGCGGAACAGCACGCGCGCGTTGAAGGCGGCACCCAGTGCCTTCTGGCAGAGCCGGCAATGGCAGACGCGCTCATTGATCGGTGTCGCCTCGACATGGTAGCGCACCGCACCGCACAAACACCCGCCCTGATATCTTGCCATCGCCCATGTCCCTTCCTGCGAGGATAGGCGATACCTATCGATAGGCGTGGCACCGTCAATTGAAAAGCTTTGATGGCGTTATCTAAAGCTGTGATCCGGCCGATGGGCGATCGGCTGGATGCGCCGAGCCAAGGCCTCATCAACGAAATGCCGGCCATCTCGCGGGAGACGGCCGGCAGACAATTGACTGAGCGTCAGTTCGTTTCGTTGACCACCTCATCCCAAGTCTTGACCTTGGTCTCGCCATTGAGGAACGGCAGCGTGGCAGCTGTCAGTTCCGGCGCGAAGAACACGTCATAGTGCGTGCGGTTCGGCAGGATCGCCAGGCGGTTTTGCGACAGGTTCTCGCGCATCCAGCCGGCGTCCTTCAACCCGCCGCCAAGCATCTGGTAGAACTTGATCTCGTGCTCGGGCCGGTACATGTCACTGTCGCCGAACAACAGCATGACCGGCATTTTCAGATTCGGCACGTCGGCAGAATAATCGTAGTCCTTGCGCATATAGGCGCCGAGTTGGTCGAGCAGTTTCGGAAAATCCTCCGGATGCGGCGCGACCGCGACGTAGGATTTGTACATCGGCGTGTCCTTCATCATGTCGGCCATCGCCGCGCCGACTTGTGCCTGCTGGCCACGCATCTCGGCATAGAAGCCGTCCGCGGCGTAGCCGGTCGAGACCAGGACGAGCCGGCGCACCACGTCGGGATGCTGCACGGCCATGCGGAAGGCGACGCCCCCACCCAGCGAATATCCCATGACGTCGACCTTGTCGTAGCCGAGCGCCTTGACGATCGCCGCCATGTCGTCGCCCATCGCCTCCAAGCTGAGCGGCCGGTCGCCGAGCGCGGTGCGGCCATGGCCCTGCAGGTCGACCCCGATGACGGTGCGGTTTTCGGTAAGCTTCGGCAGGATCGGCGCGAACATGTCGGTTGTGCCGAGACCGCCATGCAGCAGAAGCAACGGCTCGCCCTTGCCATAGACGGCGTAATAATAGTTCAGGCCGTTGATCGGCAGCAGGCCGGACTTTTGCGGCTTCGGCAGTGTTGCGGTTGCGGTCGTCATGGCGGGCTTGGCCTCCTCTGCGTTGATGGTGCCCGGCGCGGCAAAGAGCGCGGCGGCCGAGGCGAAAATGGCAAAAAATATCGATCTGGACATATCAGTCTCCCTCTCTCGTTTGCATCAAAGTCGCTTGTGCATCAAAGTAGCTTGGCGACCTCCTCGAGCTGTTCGGCGCACTGGCCCCAGCCGTCGTGAAAACCCATTTTCTCGTGCTGTTCGCGGTCGGCGACCGACCAATGCGCAACCCGGGCGATGTAGCGGGTCTTGCCCTCGCCCTCGTCGTCGAAGGTCAGCACGACCGTCATGAACGGCTTTTCGGACGGCTCCCACGCCTTGGTATAGGCATCGGTGAAGACGAGCTTTTTGCCTGGTACGACTTCGAGGAAGATGCCTGGATTCGGGAACTCCTTGCCGTCGGGATCGGCCATGACGACAAGGGTGGAGCCACCGGTCCGCACATCCATTTCGGCGCGCGGCGTCGTCCACGGCTTCGGCGAGAACCATTGCGTCAACAGGTTCGGCTCGGTCCAGCAGCGATAGACGTTCTCGCGCGGCGCATCGATGATGCGGGCGAGAACCAGCTCGCGGTCGGAGTTGGGGGCGATGTCCAGCTTGGTGGTCATGGTGTTCCCTCACATGTCGGTTTTGGCTTTCGTGTCTAGGACGAACCAACAAGACGCAAGCCGACACGGTCCGCGAGAAAAAATCCGCGGGACCGGAGATTCGAACGAAGGAACTGAGTGGCTTCAGTGGCGCTTGGCTTGCACCAGATAGGCGTCGATCTCGGTCTCGCCGAGCCACTTGGCCGCTTCCAGCCGATGCAACCCTTCGACCAGGATATGGCGCTTGCCGTCATGGCGCACCTGGATCGGCATCTTCATGCCGTTTTCCAGAATGTCCTCGGCCAGATGGCGGACGGTCTCGGGATGCAGCGTCTTCTTGCGCGCGGTCGGCACGTAGATATCGTTGACCCTGACCTTTTGCACTCTCAGCATATCGACTCCCGTGGCGGACAACGCCGCCCTTTGTGAGATAGTCTGTTTGTCAGGCAAGGCCAAGTGAGCAGCCCGGCAATGGCTGGTCCGATCGTTTCCAATTGACGCTTGGCCGGCGGATGGCCGAAATGGCGGCCTTCGACCTTAGCGGTGTCCATGAACCATCTGCCGACCGAGTTTCCCGATTTCGGACTGACGCCGGAGCAGCGACGCCAGGCGGTGCGCAGCCATTACTGGGAATGGCCCGGTATGGATGGCGGGCGTGGCGAAATCTGGTGCTACAGCGACCGTTTTTCCTATCGCCCCGGCGAGATGGTGGCGCTGCATGTCAGTTCGACGGCCACCAGTTTCGGCATCGCGATCATCCGCGACGGCGGCGCGGAAACGACAATGTTCGAAAGGACCGGAATCGCGGCGCGCTGGCAAGATACGCCGGATCAATGTTCGGTCGAAGGCTGCGGCTGGCAGGCGTCGTTCGAGTTTCGCATCGGCGACGACTGGCCATCCGGCGCCTATCGCGTCACGCTTGAAGCGGACGGTCGCGACGGCAAGCCGATCCGCTGTCATCACCTTTTCATCGTCTCGCCGCAGCCCGGCAAGAAACCCGGCCGCGTGCTGCAGGTCGCGGCCACCGGCACCTGGCTCGCCTACAACACATGGGGCGGTTCCAACCATTACGAAGGCATCACCGGGCCGGCCCGCGACCAGTATGCACGAATGGTGTCGACGCAGCGGCCTTGGTGCCGCGGCTTCGTCGTGCTGCCCAAGGATGCGCCGCGCGTGCCGCTCGAAGTTGCGGTGCCGCCGAAAACCGTGCCGCGCTATCCGCACATGGAATGGGCCTTTGCCACCGGCCATTCGAAGAAATACGCCTCAGCCGGCTGGGCAAGCTACGACAGCCATTTCTTCCGCTTCGCTGAGCGTTCCGGCTACGCCGTCGATCTCGCCAGCCAGCACGATCTGCATTTTTCGCCCGACATTCTCGACGGCTATGACTGCGTCGTCTTCGTCGGCCACGACGAATATTGGACCTGGGAAATGCGTGATGCGGTCGACAGCTATGTCGAGCGCGGCGGTCATGCGGCGCGCTTTGCCGGCAACTTCATGTGGCAGACCAGGCTGGAGGACGAAGGCCGCCGGCAGGTCTGCTACAAATACCGCGCCCGCGCCGAGGACCCGGCCTATCGCGGCGGCGATATAAGGCGCGCCACCAATTCCTGGGAAGCGCCGGAAATCGGCCGGCCGGGTGCGGCGACCTTCGGCCTCAACGCGACAAGAGGCGTCTATGCCGGCTGGGGCGGCTGTGCGCCGCGCGGTGTGCGCGGCTTTCCGGTCTACCGGCCGGAGCATTGGGCCTTTGCCGGTACCGGCATCTACTATGGCGACCTGCTCGGCGCCGACAGCCATGTCTATGGCTATGAGGTCGATGGGCTCGATTTCGAGATCCGCGGCGGCCTGCCCTACCCCACGCCCGACAGCGGCGCACCGGACGGCCTGCAGGTGCTCGCGGTCGGCATGGCTGCCCAGGTCGAGGAAAGCGCCGACATTCCGTTCGAGGACCAGTTCCTCGGCGACGAGGACGGTCGCTTCACCGCCGAAACGCTGTTCGGCGAGGCAAGCGATGCCAATCTCGACAAGGTCAAACGCGGCAACGGCATGATCGTCAATTTCCGGCGCGGCAAAGGCGAGGTGTTTCACGCCGGAAGCTGCGAATGGGTTGCCGGCCTGCTAGGGCAGGATGCGATGGTCGAGCGTGTTACCAGAAATGTCCTCGACCGCTATCTCGGAAAGTCATGACATGCTGAAGTCCCCTGCCCCGGAAGCCCGCGAAGCCTCGCATCTGTTCTATCTGTCCAGCCTGCGCCGGCCGCTGATCGACCGCGCCGAAGGCATCTACATGTGGACGCAGGATGGCCGCCGCTTCATCGACGGATCGAGCGGCCCGATGGTCGCCAATATCGGCCACTCCAATCGCAACGTGCTCGACGCGATGAAACGGCAGATGGACCGCGCCACCTTCGCCTACCGCCTGCATTTCGAGAACGAACCGGCAGAGGAGCTCGCGCGGCAACTGGCGGCCAAACTCCCCGAGGGCCTGGACCGCATCTTTTTCGTCTCCGGCGGCTCTGAAGCGACGGAATCCTGCGTCAAGCTGGCGCGGCAATGGGCGGTCGCCACCGGCCAGCCCAGCCGCTGGAAGGTGATCACGCGCTTTCCGTCCTATCATGGCGGCACGCTTGGCGCGCTCGCCGTCACCGGCGACGATGCGCTGGCCGAAACTTTTGCGCCGATGATGCAGCTCATGCCGACGGTGCCGGCGCCTGCCGCCTGGCGCGACCGCGACAATCTTTCGATGGAACAGCGCGGCACCCGCTACGCCGACATGCTGGAGGAAAAGATCCTCGCCGAGGGACCGCAGAGCGTGCTCGCCTTCATTTTGGAGCCGGTCGGCGGCGCTGCCACGGCTGCATTGGTGGCGCCCGACAGCTATTATCCGCGCATCCGCGAGATCTGCAATCGCTACGGCATCCTGCTCATTCATGACGAAGTGATGAGTGGTGCCGGCCGCACCGGAAAATTCCTTGGCGGCGACCACTGGAACTGCAAGCCAGACATCGTCGCGCTGTCGAAGGGGCTGGGCTCGGGCTATGCCCCGCTCGGTGCGCTGGCGGCACCGATGCGGCTGGTGCAGCCATTGCTCGCGTCGGGCGGCTTCCAGCACGGCCATACCTATGCCGGCAATCCGCTCGCCTGCGTCGCCGGGCTCGCCGTGCTCGGCGAGATGGACCGTCTCGGCCTGATCGCCAACGCGGCTGTCATGGGCGAGCTATTGATGGCCGAGCTGAAGGGATTGGCGAAGCGGTTTCCGTTCATCGCCGACGTCCGCGGCAAGGGCCTGCTCACCGGTGCCGAAATGGTCGCCGATCCGGACACGCTGAGGCCGATCGAGCCGGCGAAAAAGGCCACTCAGCGCCTGCTCGACCTCGCTTATGAGCGCGGCCTGATCATCTACGGACGCAAGGTCAAGGGCGGTGTCGACGGCGACAATTTCATGGTCGCGCCGCCGATGATCGTCACCGCCGCGCAGATCGGCGAGATCATATCCATCATCGGTGACGCGCTCGAGGTGCTGGCCGGCGAGCTCGACCTGCCGGTCGAAGGCTGAGGAACGAACCATGGCACCGCGCAAAGTCATCATCACCTGCGCCGTCACCGGGTCGGTGCACACCCCGTCGATGTCGCCGCATCTGCCAGTGACGCCGGACCAGATCGCCGCAGACGCAATCGCCGCCGCCGAGGCGGGCGCTTCGATCCTGCATCTTCATGCCCGCGACCCTAAGGATGGGCGGCCGACCGCCGACCCCGAGGTGTTCATGCAGTTCCTGCCGCGCATCAAGCAGGCGACCGATGCGGTGATCAACATCACCACCGGCGGATCGTCGCTGATGACGCTCGACCAGCGGCTGGCCGCGCCGCTCAGGGCCGAGCCGGAAATGTGTTCGCTCAATATGGGTTCGATGAACTTTGCGCTGTTCCCGATGCTCGAGCGGCCGCGGGAATGGCAGCACGAATGGGAGCCGAAACTGCTTGAGGCCACCCGCGACACGATCTTCAAAAACACCTTTGCCGACATGGAGACGGTGCTCGAGAACCTCGGGCGCGGTTGCGGCACGCGCTTCGAATTCGAGTGCTACGATGTCGGCCATCTCTATTCGCTGGCGCATTTTCGCGATCGTCGGCTGGTGTCTGGACCTTTGTTCATCCAGTTTGTTTTGGGCATCCTTGGCGGCATCGGCGCCGATCCAGAAAACCTGATCCACATGAAGCGCATCGCCGACAAACTGTTCGGCGATAGCTACCAATTTTCGGTGCTGGCCGCCGGACGCCACCAGATGCCGATGGTCTCGATTGCGGCGGCGATGGGCGGCAATGTCCGCGTCGGGCTGGAGGACAGCCTCTACGACGGGCGCCAACTCGCCAAGTCCAATGCCGACCAGGTGCGCCGCATCCGCAGCGTGCTCGACGGATTGTCGCTGGACGTCGCGACGCCGGCCGAGGCGCGGCAGATGCTGGCGCTCAAGGGCGGCGACCGCGTGGCGTTCTGAGATGCGGCCGTGACCAACCCACCGTCAAGAGACATTGTCATCCGGCCCGGCCGGGTGGAGGACGTCGAAACCATCCACGCCGCGCTCCTACGGCTCGGCGCGCATGTCGGCGCACATCAGGAGATCACCTCGACAGCTCGGGATCTCCGCACCTATGGCTTTGGCGAGAAGCCTGCCTTCTCGACCCTGATCGCCGAGGTCGGCGGCGAGTTTGCCGGGCTTTGCCTGCATTTTCCAATCTTCTCGACATGGATGGGACGGCCCGGCGTCTATGTGCAGGACCTCTATGTCGAGGACCGTTTTCGCGGCCGCAGGATCGGCGAGCGCCTGCTGCGCCAGGTCGCGGCGCAATGCCGGAAGGACGGCGGCGTCTATCTCAAGCTGTCCGTCGATACCGACAACGAGACCGCCAAGGCTTTTTACGAACGGTTGGGCATTGCCTGGTCCAGCTACGAGCAGGTGCAGAAGATCGTCGGCGACGCCTTTTTTGCTTTCGCCGATGCACCGGAGGAGCCAACATGAAAGCCTTCTATGCCGAAGAACAGAAGCGCCACGACCCGAAGGCGTTCCTCTCCAGCGGCACGCCGCAGCCCAATCCGGAAAAGCCGGAACGGGTCGAGCGATTGTTGGCCGGCGCAAAGGCTGCCGGCTGCACGATCGAACGGCCGCGGGATCACGGACTCGGCCCTATTGCCGCGGTACATACGCCGGAATATCTCGATTTCCTTCACCATATCTTCGCGCGCTGGCAGCGCATCGAGGGCGCCTCGGCCGAGGTCATCCCCAACATCCACCCGATCGCGCGGAACGGCTCCTATCCGGCCTCGGCGGTCGGCCAAGCCGGCTACCACATGGCCGACACAGCCTGCCCGATCTCCGGCGAGACGTGGCAGAGCGCGCTTTGGAGCGCCTGGAGCGCGGTTGAAACCGCCGAGGCGGTGATGTTGGGAGCGCCGGCCGCCTACGCGCTATGCCGGCCGCCCGGCCATCACGCCTTTGCCGACGTCGCCGGCGGCTTCTGCTTCATCAACAATTCGGCGGTCGCCGCACAGGCTCTACGCAAGCAGGCAGCGCGGGTGGCGATCCTCGATGTCGACCTGCATCACGGCAACGGGACGCAAGGCATCTTCTATGCCCGGCCGGACGTGCTCACCGTGTCGCTGCATGCCGACCCGGTGCGGTTCTATCCGTTTTTCTGGGGCTATGCGGACGAGCGCGGCGAAGGCGCCGGCCTCGGCTACAATCTCAACCTGCCGCTGCCGCGCAAATCCGGCGATGCGGCTTTCCTCGAAGCACTGGCGGCAGCGTTCCAGCGCATCAACGCCTTCTCGCCCGATGCGCTTGTGGTCGCGCTGGGGCTGGACGCCTTCGAAGGTGATCCGTTCGGCGGGCTGTCGGTGAGCACGCCTGGTTTTTCGCGCATCGGCGAGGCGATCGCCGGGCTCGGGCTGCCGACGGTCATCGTCCAGGAAGGCGGCTATCTCTGCGACGAGCTCGGCGACAATCTCACCGCCTTCCTCACCGGTTTTGGCGGGGCCCACAAGCGATGATCCGTCGGCGTGGCCCGCTCAGGATCGCTCGTGCCTCAGCATGGCGACAACGCGGTGCACGCTCTCCAGCGTCTCGTCGATCTCGGCTGCAGTGTTGTAATGGGCGATGCCGATGCGCACCACGCCCTGCTCGGCCGGGATGCCGAGCTGGTGGACGATCTCCCAGGCGTAGTTGTGGCCGGACCACAGGAAGATGTTTTCCGCATTCATCTGCCGCACGATCGTCTCCGGCGCTATGCCTTCGACAGTGAACGACACCGTCGGCACACGCTCATTGATCCGCTTCGGATCGGTGATGCCGTGGATGGTCAGGCCGGCAATATCCGACAGACCGTCGATCAACTGTTGCGTTAGCGGGTTCTCGTAAGCGATTGAGACTTCGAAGGCCTTGGCGATTTTCCGCCGACGCGACCCTTGCGCACCAGCTGCCGCTCCCAACTCGGCAAAATAATCGACAGCCGCCGACAGGCCGGCCATCAATTCAATTTGCGGCGTGCCGAGCTCGAAGCGCTCCGGCAAGGCATTGGACGAGCAACGGCATTTATACGGCTTAAGCGCATCGATAACGTCCAGCCTGCCCCACAAAATTCCCATATGCGGGCCGAAGAACTTGTACGCCGAGCAGATCAGGAAATCGCAGCCGAGGTTTTGGACGTCGATGAGACCATGCGGCGCGAACTGGACGGCATCGACGTAGACCAACGCACCAGCCCGCCTGGCGATGCCGGTCAACGCCTTCACCCGGTTGATCGACCCGGTGAGATTGCTGGCGTAGTTGAGCGCGACGAGCCGCGTCCTCTCGGAAAGCAACGCGGCGAGCGCCGCCTCCTCGATCTGCCAGCTCTGCTGGTCGAAAGGCAGCCAGCGCACGACAAGGCCAAGGTCTTCAGCCAGCTGCAGCCAGGGTGAGACGTTGCCCTCATGGTCCATGCGGGTGAGGATGATCTCGTCCCCGGGCTTCATCGTGCGGCCGAGCGTTCGCGACATGTGGTAGGTCAATGTCGTCATGTTGGCACCGATGATAATTTCCTGCGGGCTCGCAGCGCCGAGGAAATCCGCCATCGCCAGATGGGCCTCGTCGACAATGTCCTGTGCCGCAATACTGGTCTCGAAGAAGCCGCCGAGATTGGCATTGGTGGTCAGCAGACAGCGTGACACCGCGTCCGCCACCGCCTGCGGCACCTGCGTGCCGGCAGGATTGTCGAGATAAATGCGCCGGCGGCCCTTATCGGTCAACGACAAGGCCGGAAATTTCGCGCGCACCGCATCGATCCGGAAGCCCATGGCTGTCCCCCTCTCCTTATGACGATCGGACAACCACGTCCCGACGCATCAAGGGCACGGATTGCCGACGCGCTGATGGATCGCATCAACGGCCTTCTGCATCTCCTCGGTCCAGACCACGTCGGCGGAAGAGAGCGCCATTTCGAGTTGCGAAATGGTGGTGGTGCCGATGATGTTCGAGGTGACCAAGGGCCGGTTCGAGACATAGGCATTGGCAAACAGCGCCGGCTCCATGCCGAAGGTGCGCGCCAACCGGTTGTATTCGAGCTGCACCTCGGCAGCATTCGGCGTCTCGTAGCGCTGGCCGCGGTTGAACAACTGCGAGCGCGAGCCCTGCGGCCGCGCGCCATGATCGTATTTGCCGGTCAAATAGCCTTGCGCCAGCGGTGAATAGGCAAGCAGCGACACCTGCTCGCGCTCGCAGACTTCGGCAAGGTTCACTTCGAAGGTGCGATTGACGAAATTATAGGCGTTCTGCAGCGAGGCGACGCGCGGGCCGAGGCCCTTGTCGGCTTCGGCAATGAAACGCATGACGCCCCAGGAATTCTCGTTCGACAGGCCGAAATGGCGGATCTTGCCGGCCTTCACCAGTTCATCGAATACGGCAAGCGTCTCGGCGATCGGCGTCTCGCCTTCCGGCACGCCGGTGGCATCGGAGCGTCGCGGCAAGGTGCCGATGCGGTTCGGATTGGCACCCCACGGCACGTCGCGTTCCGGCCAATGGATCTGATATAGGTCGATGTAATCGGTGTTGAGCCTAGCGAGTGACTTATCAATAGCGTCGAAGATATCGGCGCGCACCAGTTTAGACGGGCGGTCGCCGCGAAACCAAGTGTTGGCGGTGCGACCAACTACCTTCGAGGCGATGATCACTTGGTCCCGATTGCGCTTCTCCTTCATCCAATTGCCGATGATTGTCTCGGTACGGCCTTGTGTCTCCGCCTTGGGCGGGATCGGATAGAGTTCGGCGGTGTCGATGAAATTGACGCCGCGAGCAAACGCCAGATCCATCTGGGCGTGACCGTCCGCCTCGGTGTTCTGCTGGCCCCAAGTCATCGATCCGAGGCAGATTTGCGACACGAAAAGCTCGGTCTGGCCGAGACGGCGTTTGTGCATGGAGTTTCTCCGGCGGGAATTTTGCGCGGCTGCGCGAGGAGGAAGCAATAGCATACAGGAAAGCGCCGCCCGCTTCCAAGCCCACCGACGGCAGGCCAGGCGACTTTCCCAGGATGCCGGCGAACGGAGTTTTTCGCCGCAGCTAACAAAAAAGACCGGACTGCATGTGAATGCAGTCCGGAAGTTCGCCAGGAATGGCGAGGAAAAACCGGCCAAGTGCCGGCACTGAGGCCTACGGTCGAAGCACCGCAGAAGTTTCGCCGGAACAGCCGAATTATGTCAAAAAAGATCAGGGCAGCATGGCTGCCATGCGAATGCTGCACTGCACAATTGTCATGATCTGCCTATATTGACGGCCGTGGAGGTTCCATAAGGGGCTTGAATCGTGGGATTCTTCACTGAAATGTTCGCCCGTCCGCGTCCGCGGGAACAGCTGCGTTATCGTGCGGCACTGGCGCTGCTCCATTCGATGAGCAATGCCGATCGCGCCGATATCGGCGTCAAGCCGGCCGATTTCCCGCGCATCGCCCGGGAAATGTCCCTGCGCTAAACAGCGCGCCGTGAGATATCCCGCCGCAGCAGGATATCTCACAAGCTGATCTCAACGCAATCCGAGGAAGATCGACTTGCCCAATGGCACGCCGTTGTGGCGCAGGATGTCGTAGGCGGTGGTCAGGTGGAAGTAGAAATTGGGCATGGCGGCATGCAGCAGATACTGCATTCCCGGCATCGAAACCTCGCGCCCCGCAAGCCGCAGTTCGACCATCCTGTCATCTGAACCATCGAATTCGGCCGCCGAAAATCTCGCGAGATAGTCGAGCGTTTTGGTAAGGCGGGCCTGCAGATCAACGAAACTCGTCTCATTATCCTCGTATTTTGGCACCTCACGCCCGGCAAGCCGCGATGGCGCGCCCTTGGCGTGATCGGTGGCAATCTGTACCTGCCTGGTCAGCGCAAACATGTCCGGCGCCAGCCTCGCCGTCAGATACACCTGCGGATCGATCTTGCGATCAGCCGCATTTTGCTCGGCAATGTTCAGCACATTGGCCAGTGACTTCAGCCTCGCCGAAAATACCGGCACGGATGCTTCATACATTGATATGGTCACAAGAAATCTCCACGCAGCCCTACTGCCTATGGCGAGAGGTAGCGCTTTCGCAGGCGATTGTTCAAGCGTCACCACGTCGCCGCAATCGATATGATAGGATTTTTTATCGAGTGGAGGTTCCCCATGAGACGCGCCCTTTTTGCAGCGACCGCCTTTATCTCTCTTGCCGTTGCCGGCCAATCGGCGCTCGCCGCAGACGCGCCTTATATCGACGACAGGTCGAATGCCGAAGCGGTGATCCGGTCGCTTTATAGTGCCATCAGCCGGCACGAATTCGCGCGCGCCTGGGACTATTTCGGCGACACCAAGCCGGCCAAGGATTTCAATTCCTTCGTCAAAGGCTATGACGGCACGGACACGGTCGAAGTCAAAACCGGTGGCGTATCCGAAGACGGGGCTGCCGGCAGCATCTACTACAGCGTTCCGGTCGCCATCCGGGCGACGGCCAAGGACGGCAGCGAGAATGTCTTTGCCGGCTGCTATACGCTGCGCCAGATCAACGCCTCGATCCAGGAACCGCCATTTCGCTCGATCTTCATCGACAAGGGTGCGCTGAAACCCTCAAAGGCCGATTTCGAGGATGCCGTGCCGGCAAGCTGCGGCGAAGGACCGCCGCCGCCGAAGAAGGACGCAGCGCTTGAGCAGGCCAACAAGGCGTTTGCCGCGACCTATGGCGACCAGTGCGACAAGGATCTTTTGGCGCAGAAGCCGGATATTTTCTCGATCCACTATAAGGACAAGGATGCGGCTACCAGCGATCCCGAAAGCGAAACGCGGCTTTTCCATTTCGCCTGCTCGGCCGCAGCCTACAACGAAAACTCGATCTATTACATGAGCGACGACGTGCTTGGCGTAAGACAATTGCAGTTCGCCGAACCTGAAATGGACATCCGCTACGAGAACAATGACAGCGACGGCAAATTGCTGGGCATGACCATAGTTGGCTTCCAGACCTCCGGCTGGGCAACCAATTCCGATTACGACGAAGAGACCAAGACGATCACCACCTTCAACAAATGGCGCGGCATCGGCGATGCCTCTTCGTCGGGGACCTATCTGTTTCGCAACGGCGATTTTTCCCTGGTCCAGTACGACGTCGACGCGTCTTATGACGGCGAGGAAAATCCGCAGACGGTCGTCGACTACAATACCGCGCCTTAAGGGGCCTCCGACAACATCCAGTTGAGCGTGCCGCGCCAGTCGGTCATGCGGATGGGCGTGCCGTGCGTGCCGGTCTCGAAGCGGACGAAGCGTGTGGGATAGCTCTTCGATTTGGCCAGGATGGAGCGGAAGAAGGCTTCCTGTTTCTCGATTGGAAACACCGGGTCCTTGCTGCCTTGGCCGAAGAAGACCGGCACACGACGCTTGAAGGCGGGGCTTGAGAAGAAACTCTCGTCCCATAGCGAGCCGAGCAGCAGCAGCCCGTCGATGCGCCGGCCGGTATCATTGCGGGCGGCCAGCTTCCAGCATAATGAGCCGCCCATCGAGCCGCAGGCGACGAAGATTTTTGCGCTCGGCGATTGTTCGGCATAGTGGTCGATCAGCGCGGCGATCTGGGCGGCACCTGTGTCGCCGAAATCGGAAAAGTCCGGCGATAGATAGAGACCGCCATTGCCCGCCATCAGGTTCTTGATGCGGTTGAAATTACCGCCGAAGGTGAAGTCGTCGGTGCCCTGCTTACGGCTGCCGCCCTGCCCGTGCAGATAAAGCACGATGATGCTGGCGCCCCCGGTCTTGCCGACGGCAATGTGGCGGACATCGCCGGCGTCGGTCTTCAGCAAGAGATCCTGCTGCACCTTGCGCACGCCGGTTTCGGTGTATTGCGCGTGCACACGACGCTCAGGCACTTCGTCACGAGCGTTGATGTCGCGCAGCTCACGATAATCGACCACCGTATAGGCGCCGTTGCTCTCGGACGAGAGGGTGACCGGATAGGCGAACAGATCGTCCTTGAAGGGTTTGAGTTCGAGAGCGTTGGCATAGGCGACACAAAAGAGCTGCAAAAGAATCGCCATCAGCAGGGCCGGGAGGCCCGAGGGGGGCAAGCGGAACCGGAAGCAGGAACGAAAGGCCATCCCTCAGCCATGCGTTTTTCGGCTTCGGTTTGTCAATCCTGCAGCACGCCGCCGGCGCCTTCCAGCGCCTCGCGCGTGTCGACATCGATCGCTGCCCCTTCGCCGATCTCGACATCGATGACGTCGAGCCCTTCGGCCTCGACCAGATGGCGGGCGCCGGTATCGCCTTGGAGGTGAGCGATCGCGGCAAACAGCGGACGCGGCAGCAGCACCGGATTGCCGCGCCGCCCAGCGTGCGAGGCCCGCACCACCGATCGGCCTTCTGACCTGCGGAACGCCTCGATCAGCCTGTCGAGGTCGGCCGAGGCGACGCCGGGCATATCGCCGAGGACAATCATGGCGCCGGCGGCGTCGCCGGAAATCTTGGCGATGCCGGCCTTTAGCGACGAAGACAGACCCTCGGCGAAATCCGGATTGTCGGCGAAGGTCACATCGAGGCCAGACAGTGCACTGCGCACGCGCTCGCTCTGGTGGCCGGTGACTACGATGGTGGCCGCGGCTTTCGAACCGACCGCGCGTTCGGCGGTGCGGCGGACCAGAGGCTTGCCATCGAACAGTGCCAAGAGCTTGTTCGGCCCGCCCATGCGGCTGGAGCGGCCGGCGGCCAGAAGCACAATCTCGACCTTTGGTTCGGCTTTGGCCGGCAACGGCTCGCGCGGTTGCGGCCGCGTCGGAATTTCCATCAACAGACCGCCGACACCCATGCCGGCAATATCCCTGGCGGTCACGTCGAGACCGGCGATCAGCCGGTCGAGCACCCAGTCGAAGCCGTTCTCCTTGGGACTGCGGGCGCAGCCCGGCGCACCGATGATGCGCTTGCCGCCGAGTGTGCCGAGCACCAGCAGATTGCCGGGATCGACCGGCATACCGGCGCGGACGACAGTGCCGCCCGCCCTTTCGATCGCAGCAGGAACGACGTCGCCGAAATCGGCCATCGCCGAAGCGCCGAAGATCACCACCATATCGTTGTCGCGGATCAGCGAGGCCGCAGCCTCGGCGACGGGGATAATTTCATGCGGCGTTCGACGCTCCGCCGTCAGCCTGCCGCCCGAACGCGCCAGGCGTGCTTCGGTGACGCGCAGCGTCTTGTCGAGCACGCTGGGTTTGATGCCGGGCAGCACCGTCTGGATGACGCCGACGCGCACCGGCTGATAGGCGTTGACCGCAAAGATCTCGCCGCCCGCGCAGATCCTTGCCACCGCATCGACCAAAACGGAGGCGGCCGCAAACGGAATGATCTTCACCGTTGCTACCATCTGACCTTTTTCGACCGGCGCATGCTGCGCGAGCGTGGCGATGGTGATCGTCGGATCGACGGCGTTGATGGCGTCGATCATCGCCGCGTCGACGGTGAACATGCCGGCAGCCTGCGCGTGGAGGTTGACCCTACCTGTCGCGGCAGGCTTCGCCTCGATGTTGCGATGGATCATACATGCGGCGATCTTTTCAGCGGCGACGTCCTCGCTGAGATCATCGGGCGCCAGCACCGCCGCGACGACCTCGGAAATGCCAGCGGCCTTCAACAGGGACACATCTCCGGCGCTTAACCGGTGCGCCTTGCGGAAGCGGCGCTCTCCGGCTGTAGTGGCGTGCGCAAGCACTGCCCCTTCGGCCGCATCGATCGCAACGGGACCAAATTTCACGCGACTGCGCCTTTGGATTCGAGGCCGCGGGAGCGAAAGGCGTGGATCGCTTGCGCCAACACCGCGACGGCTATCTCGGCCGGGCTGGCAGCTCCAATGTCGAGGCCGATCGGCGCATGAATGCGGGCGATCTGGTCGGCTGTCGCCCCCGAAGCCAGCAGGCGTTCCACACGTTTGGCGTGGGTCTTGCGGCTGCCGAGCGCGCCGACATAAAAGCAGCCGGCGTCGAGCGCCGCCTTCAACGCGAAATCGTCGATCTTCGGATCGTGGGTGAGAGCAGCCAGCGCCGTATAGTTATCGAGCGGCTGACGCGTCAGCACATCCTCTGGCCATTCGGCATGCAGCGCGATATCGGGAAAACGATTGGGCGTGGCAAAGGCCGTGCGCGGATCGATGATCTCGACAGGATAGCCGGCGATCCTAGCCATCGGTGCCAGCGCCTGGCTGATGTGGACGGCGCCGATCACCACCAGGCGCGGCTGCGGCAGATGTGCGTTGAGGAAGAACGTGCGCCCCTCAGCTTCGACCGAACCGGAATTGCCCGTGCGAAATGCCTTGGCGACGGCCGCCCCGAGTTCACCGGCTACCCGGTCTCCCTCGCGCACGACACGGTCGCGGCCGTCGCCGAGATCGGTGACCAGGATTGCCGCGCGGCGGGCGCGGCGTTCGGCGTTGAGTGTCTTCAGCGCATAGGGATCCATTCGAGATCAACCCAATCTTTCTACATAGACCTTGATGCGGCCGCCGCATGACAGGCCGACTTGCCAGGCGGTCTCGTCTGCGACGCCGAATTCGAGCATTTTGGCCTTGCCGCTGTCGATAACCTCGACCGCCTCGGTGACTACGGCGCCTTCGACGCAGCCGCCCGAGACGGAGCCGTGGAAATTGCCTTGGGCGTCGATGACCAGGTGGCTGCCGACCGGGCGCGGCGCGGAGCCCCAGGTCTCGACCACGGTGGCAATGGCGACATCCTTGCCGTCCTTCATCCAGCCCTCCGCGATGATTAGCGGGTCGCGAGCCTCATCGAGATAGATACTGCGTTCCATGATTCCTCCTTGGGAGACATGTGGTTACGCGACGCGCTTCACGCCAGCCTCGATCCATCGGCGCGGGTCGACCGAACCCATAAAAACAGCACGGTTGCCAGCGACCGGTCCGCCACATAATCCGCACGGGTCAACAGATCGAGCGTCTCGTCGATCATCCGCGGCGCCGGACGCGGTTTTCCACTCGGTCATTCTGTCTCCGCGGGCGCGGCCACCTGAAAGCCTCTACAAAGCGTGGTAGCCGCGGTTGTGATAGATCAGCGGCCGCAAGTTATCGCCCATACGCAAACCTGTAACCTTGCCAAAAAGCACACGGTGGGTGGCCAGATCCTTGGAGTCGATCAGTTCGCAGTCGAAGACGGCGAGCGCGCCCTTCAGCGTCGGCGCACCAGTCGAGATCACATCCCATTCGGCCAACGCGAAACGCTCCTCGACCGGCAGGCCGGTCATGCCGGAAAAGCCGATCGACAGCGGCTCCTGATCCGAAGCCAGCGTGTTCAGGGCAAATTTGCCGTTTTCCACGAACGGCTCATTCTTGGGATTTTCGCGATTGAGGCAGACCAGGATGGTTGGCGGCGTGTCCGACACCGAGCAGGCCGCGATCACCGTCGCGCCGCGCCTGCCGGCGGGGCCATCGGTGGTGACTACATGCACATGACCGGCAAAATGGGCCATCGCGTCGCGGTAGGCCTGCGGCCCGATGTCATTCTTCTTCAGCACCGATGATTTTCCACTAGTCAGAACCAACCGTTATATATGGGGGGATATTGCAGCCCACAAGCGAAGTGCTTGACGTATATCCTGGATTCCCGTGTTGCGCCAAAGCTGGCCAGCCTTTAGGTCTTGACGGCATTGGCGCCGGCAGAACACGCGACCGGCGCGGAGGAATTCTTCGCTCGCATGCGACCTTGGACAACCACAATAGCGGTGCTGGCCTGGCTCTCGGTCGCCGGGGGTGCGAGCGCCGAGAGGCTGCTGGTCGGCGTCGCGGCACCGCTGTCGGGGCCGTCGGCGATCCTCGGCAAACAGATCGAGGCAGGCGCGACAATGGCGGCTGAAGCGAACGACGCCGAAATCACGACGATCGATGACGCCTGCACGGCCGATGGTGGCGCCGCCGCCGCGCGGGAGTTCGCCGCGGCCAAGGTCAACGTCGTCATCGGGTTTTTGTGCACCGACGCAATCGAGGCGGCTCTGCCGATCCTCAAGGATGCCGGCATACCGGTGATCACAGTCGGCGTTCGCACGGAAAGCCTGACCGACCGGCGCGCCAAGACGGGATGGCCGATCTATCGTCTCGGGCCGCGCGGCGACGACGAGCGCAATGCCGTCGCTGCCATCCTCACCCGCCTATGGCAGACCGAGCTGTTCGCCATCGTCGACGACGGCACGATCTATGGCCGCGAAATGGCCGAGACGTTTCGGGCAGCCGCCGAGCAAGCGGCCCTGAAGCCGGTGTTCGTCGACACGTTCCGGCCGCAGCTCGACAACCAGATCGGCCTGATCGGCCGACTTAAGAAAGCCGGCGCAACGCATGTCTTTGCCGGCGGCGACGGCGATGATGTCGCCATTATGGGCCGGGATGCTGGCCAGCTAAATACCGGCATGGTGTTTGCGGGCGGCGAAGCGTTGCGCGCGCCGCTCGGCGATGTGCCTTATGCCATCGGCACGCTGATGATCGCGCCGCCCGAATGGGCCGATGTCGCCGACCCCAAGGTGCTGCAGAGCTTTGCCGGGCAAAACATCGTGCCGGAAGGTTACACCCTGCCCGCCTATGCCGCGGTCGAGATCGCCAAGTCGGCTTCGGCATTGACGCAAAGCTCCGGCGAGAGACTGGCCAACGTGCTGACCGCGCATGACTTCGCCACGGCGATCGGACCGATCCGCTTTGACGAAAAAGGTGACCTGACGCAAAATCCTTATCGAGCCTACCGTTTCGACGGCGGCCGTTTCGTGCCGGCGGAGAGCCAATGATGTCCAGCACGGGGATGTTCCGTACGGGTCCGCGCAATCTCATCACCGACGTCGCCGGCCTGCGTGTCGGCAATGCGGCGAATGCGAAGCTGAAATCCGGTGTGACCACCGTCATCTGCGACGAACCGGCCGTGGCCGGCGTGCAAATCCTGGGCGGTGCGCCAGGCACCCGCGAAACCGACCTGCTCGAGCCGCACAATTCGATCCACGCCATCCATGCCGTGGTGCTTTCGGGCGGCTCGGCTTTTGGCCTTGACGCCGCGTCGGGGGTGCAGGCGGCCTTGCGCGAAAGAGGCATCGGCGTCGAGGTCGGCGGCTTTCGGGTGCCGATCGTGCCGGCGGCGATCCTGTTCGACCTGCGCAATGGCGGTGACAAGGATTGGGGCCGGTATCCGCCTTACCGCGACCTTGGCTACGAAGCCGCGCAAGCCGCCGCGATCGACTTTGCGCTCGGCACTGCCGGCGCTGGTAGTGGGGCTTTGAGCTCCGGCCTGAAGGGCGGGCTCGGCTCGGCCTCGACAGTGCTGGACAGCGGCGTCACCATCGGCGCGCTCGCCGCCGTCAACCCGACGGGCTCGGTGACGGTCGCCGGGACCCGCCATTTCTGGGCGGCGCCGTTCGAGATCGGCGACGAGTTCGGCGGCTTAGGCTTTCCCCACCCAATGCCTGACGATGCCAGAAAGATCCTGCTGAAGTTCCGTGACAAGCATGCCGCAGAGCAGGCGGAAACCGGCGCCAATACGACCATCGCCGTGATCGCCACCGACGCGGTACTCACGAAGGCCGCCGCCAAACGCCTGGCGATATCAGCGCATGACGGCTTTGTCCGTGCCATTTGGCCGACGCACACGCCCGCAGACGGCGATCTGGTCTTCGCGCTGGCAACGGGCAAGAGTGGCATCGAGCTCAGGCCCAACGATGCGATCGATCTCTACGCCGCCGCCGGCGCCACGATGGCGCGCGCCATCAGCCGCGGCGTCTTTGCCGCGACGCCGGCCGAGAGCGATCTGTTCCCGGTCTGGTCGTCGCGCTGACCGCGCAGGGCTCATTCGGATTTGCCGTAACCGGACTGGACTTATGATCAAGTGGGGTCGGATTTTTCTTCCTCGAACGTGACCGCAACGTCCGAGTTTGCCGACAGCCGCACCTTCTGGCCCTCGACCTCGGCGACAAGGCTGAGAGGAATGAAGTGGTGATGACCCCTGTGAGCGCCCTCACCGCTGTCGCGCTTGGTCAGCTTGATGCGATCTCCGTCAACCTTGTCGACGGTACCGACATGGACCCCGTCGGCGCCGATCACTTCCATACGTTCGCGAATCTTGGCTGCATCTGTCATGGGGGTCTCCCTTATAGCGCCGCGCGCTTTTGGACGCGCAAAGGACGCTCTAAAACATTTTGAATCAATGCGCCGTACCTTCCGAAATCGATCCTGATTTTCGGAAGGCACGATGCGGTGAAGCTGCCGACAATAACAAACGACAGCCGGATTGGATGCATCGACTTTGTGTTTCAGTCAGCACGATCTTTTGACGGCATCGTGATAGGAATTTAACGGCGTCCACCGCCTGAATGGAATTCCCCATGCGAAATCTTGCTCTGTTTGCCGTCTGCCTGCTTGCCCAGCTTGCAACTTTGGCCGCCGCCCACGCAGGCGATGTCGCCGAGCTTGAGATCCTCGGCTTCAGCCGCGATGGCGGGGTCTTTGCCTTCGAGGAATACGGCGTCCAGGACGGATCGGGATTTCCCTATGCAAACCGCTATTATATCGACACGGCCGACGACAGTTTCCTGAAGGGCTCGCCGATCCGTGTCCGGCTCGACGACGAGAATGCCCCGGTGGACGCGGCGCGGCTGCAGGCCCGGCAAAAGGGCGAAGCGATCGTCAGTCAAGCGGAACTGAAGGCAAATCGCGGCATCACCGCCGGCTTCAACCCGGTGACCGAGCTTTCCGCCGATCCCTTCCGCATGGTGGTCAATCCGCGCCCGATCTTTTCGCCGGTCGACGAGCCGCTCGAGTTCCGGCTCGACCAGATCGGCATGAATGACACCGAGCGCTGCCAGAGCCAGGGCGAGATCAATGGCTTTCGCCTGCTGCGCATCGATGCGAAGGACGGCGGTCAGACGAGCATTATTCACGAGGACAAATCGATCCCGCAAAGCAGAGGCTGTCCGAATGGCTACCAGATCGGCGCGGTTCAGACATTTTCACTGGATAGCCTCAGCGCCTATGCCGTGCTGATCGCAGTGCGCCAATACGGGTTCGAGGGGCCGGACTATCGCTGGATCGCGGTAACCGGTCGCCTGTGACGTTCCCCGCCATGCGCTATCGCGCCCTGTATCGTCTCCGCCGCGCTCTGCCGTCGCTGCGCACGGCATTTGCCGGTGCCTTGCTGTGGGCCATGGCGATGGGCGCCAGCGCGCTGCTCAATTTGCTGCAGTACAATTGGGAGACCCCGGCAAAGATCCGCTTCGTCTCGCTGCTTTATGCAGCCGGCGGTGCGCTCGCTTTCCCGATTGGGCTGTTCCTGGCGCGGCTCGTCTCGCTCGGACGCCACTGGGAGATCGCCCTCGCCGCCGCCTTCGTCTGCCTTCTCGCAGCGACGATTGTCTTCACCGGCGGCCTCTTTGGGCTGCAATACCGCTCCTACTATGTCCAATGGCATGCGCCCGCGTTCACCATCACCTGGGTTTTCCAGTTCGTGTTCACGATGTTGACGGCACTCTACCAGTTCGTCGTCCTTGGCATCCGGCTGTATTTTCCGCTCGGTTTCATTGCGCTCGCTGTCGCCAGTGTCTGGTTTGCGCGCCAGCAACGTTGAGCATTTTGCCTGCCTCTGTTAGGACGCGGGCAAATGCTCTCGCAAGTCAGGACCGACTGATGATCCCTCGCTACTCCCGGCCGGAAATGGTGGCCATCTGGTCGCCCGAAACCCGGTTCCGCATCTGGTTCGAGATCGAGGCCTACGCCTGCGACGCATTGGCCGAGCTCGGCGTCATCCCGAAGGAGGCCGCTAAGACCATCTGGGAGAAAGGCGGGGCGGCGAAATTCGATGTCGAAGCCATCGACGAGATCGAGCGCGTCACCAAGCATGACGTCATCGCCTTCCTCACCCATCTTGCCGAATTCGTCGGCCCGGATGCCCGCTTCATCCACCAGGGCATGACATCCTCCGACGTTCTCGACACCTGTTTTGCCGTGCAACTCACCAGGGCCAGCGATATCCTCCTGGCCGATATTGACGGGCTGCTTGCGGCGCTCAAGCGCCGCGCCTTCGAGCACAAGGATACGATTACCATCGGCCGCAGCCACGGCATCCATGCCGAGCCGACCACCTTCGGCGTCAAGCTGGCGCAGGCCTATGCCGAATTCTCGCGTTGCCGCGAGAGGCTGGTGCACGCGCGCGAGGACATCGCCACCTGCGCCATATCCGGTGCGGTCGGCACCTTTGCCAATATCGACCCATATGTCGAAGAATACGTGGCCAAGAAACTCGGACTGAAGCCGGAGCCGGTGTCGACGCAGGTGATCCCGCGCGACCGCCACGCGATGTTCTTCGCCACGCTCGGCGTGATCGCCTCGTCGATCGAGCGGCTGGCGATCGAGGTGCGCCATCTGCAGCGCACGGAGGTACTCGAAGCAGAAGAGTACTTTTCACCCGGCCAGAAGGGTTCGTCGGCGATGCCGCACAAGCGCAACCCGGTGCTGACCGAGAATCTAACCGGCCTTGCCCGCATGGTGCGCTCGTTCGCATTGCCGGCAATGGAGAATGTGGCGCTGTGGCACGAGCGCGACATCTCGCATTCCTCGGTCGAGCGCATGATCGGGCCCGACGCGACGGTGACGCTCGATTTCGCGCTCTCACGGCTGACCAGCGTTGTCGACAAACTGCTCGTCTACCCCGACAACATGCTGAAGAACATGAACAAATTCCGTGGCCTTGTGCATTCGCAGCGCGTGCTGCTGGCGCTGACGCAAGCTGGCGTTTCGCGCGAGGACGCCTACCGGCTGGTGCAGCGCAACGCGATGAAGGTGTGGGAGCAAGGCGCTGATTTTCTTGAGGAACTTTTGGCCGACAAGGACGTTGTCGCTGCCCTGCCCGAGGCCGAGATCCGCGAGAAATTCGACTTGGGCTATCATACCAAGCACGTCGATACGATCTTCAGCCGAGTGTTCGGAGAGGCCTGATGATTTCGTCGGCCGGAGATTTCGATTTCCTTGCCCTGCCCGGGCGCGGCAACTCCGGGCCGGATCATTGGATGTCGCATTGGTGCCGGGTGTTCCCCAATTCGAGCCGCGTGCTGCAGGCCGAGTGGGACCGGCCTAAGCCCGGGGACTGGATCGGCCAGGTGGATGCGGCGGTGGCCGCCGCACCGCGCCGCGTCGTGCTACTTGCGCATTCGCTGGCGGTGGCGACGGCGGTGAAGTGGGCTGCTAGTGCCAGTCAAAGCCAACTCGACAAGGTCGCGGCGGCATTCCTGGTTGCCGCGACCAATGTCGAGGATACCGATCCCTCATTCGACGCGGTGCGCCCGTTCGCGCCGATGCCGCTGAAGCGCCTGCCCTTCCCGGCATTGGTGGTGGCGAGTCGCAGCGACCCGCGCGTCACTTTCGACAAGGCGACCGCTTTTGCCGCAGCCTGGGGCGCGGATATCGCCGATGCCGGCGATCTCGGCCACATGGGAAACGAGGCCGGCCTCGGCCTATGGCCGGCGGGCCTGCTGATGCTTGGCCGCTTGCTTGAAAAGGCCAAGCTCTAACCGAACTACGCCTTGCCGGGAACGGTCCTGATCACCGTGCCCCACGGATCCTCGCGGGTCGTTGCATCAGCCACATTGTCCGAACGCATCTCGACCCAGGCCAAGCCGGAGCGGGCGGGATCGCGGCGACCGGCGCTCGCGCTCTGCCAC
The DNA here is from genome assembly GCF_040323385.1 of Mesorhizobium sp. M0045. Lineage (NCBI taxonomy): Bacteria > Pseudomonadati > Pseudomonadota > Alphaproteobacteria > Hyphomicrobiales > Phyllobacteriaceae > Mesorhizobium > Mesorhizobium sp. M0045. The sequence goes on along the minus strand of NZ_JAMYUY010000006.1, from coordinate 243,485 downwards.
GCATTTGCGCCAATGTGGTGATGATAGCCGCCGGACGACAGGAACACCGCCGCGCCACCGTATTTTGCCACGGTGTCGAAACCGAACTCCTGATGCCACCATGCTTCGGCTTCTTCCGGCCGGCCGACCCGCAGATGGACGTGGCCGATAATGCTGTTTTCCGGCGCGCCCTGCCAGCCGACGTCACCGGCCGGCACTTCGGCAATGACCGACGGAATGTTCAGCCGCTCCGTCGCCATCGCGATCTTGTCGCCATTCCATTTCCAATCCTGGGGGCGGCGGTCGGCATAGATCTCGATGCCGTTGCCTTCCGGGTCGGTAAGATAAAGCGCCTCGCTGACCAGATGATCGGACGCGCCCTCGATGCCAATCTTGCCCGCGATGGCGTGGTTGATCCAGCGGCCGAGATCGACCCGGCTAGGGAGCAGGAAGGCGGTGTGGAAAAGACCGGCGCTGCGCGGGTCATCGGGTTTCGCAGCCGGATCCGCTTCGATGTCGAGCAAAGGGCGATTGACTGCGCCGAGCGTAATCGTGCCGCCGGCGCGGCTCAGTTCCTGTAAACCGACGACTTTGCGATAGTAGGCAGCGAGATTTTCTGCATCGCGCGCCCGCAAGCCGACGCGGGCAACGCTGACCGGGGTCGTTGCGGCAAAAGGCAGTTCGCTCATCAAAGTGCTCCGTTCAGCCGGCGCTCGACAAGCTTCCAACGGAGGAACCCGGCGCCATCGATCATTCTACGCCGTGTCCGTGCCAAAATCTCGGAACAGCCATTCTTTCCTGGCGACAGATCGTCGATCGCTATCGTTCACACAAGAGCGCAAGAAGCGAACAAGGTGTTCACAATGGCGAGCAGACCGGGCTCATGAGAGGTGCGTTTGCATGTCGCTGTTGAGTTTATACCCGGTTGCACCCGACAGCGCCTCTCGCTACATGCGCGCCATGAAAGTCAGGGAAGCAGATATTCTCATCGTGCCGGGCTACACCAATTCCGGCCCCGATCATTGGCAGAGCCGCTGGCAGTCGAAACTATCGACAGCGCGCCGCGTCGAACAGACGGAATGGTCGAAGCCGGTGCGCGAGGATTGGACGGCCGGTGTCGCCAAGGCGGTTAACGAGGCCGAGCGGCCGGTCGTCATTGTCGCTCACTCGCTTGGCGTCGCCGCGGTCATCCAGGCATTGTCTCGGTTCGAGCGACCGGTCGCCGGCGCTTTCTTCGTGGCGCCGCCCGATGTCGCCAATCCAAAGATAAAGCCGAGGCACCTGATGACCTTCGGTCCCTATCCGCGCGATCCTCTGCCATTTCCGTCGGTGGTGATCGCCAGCCGCAACGACCCGTTCTGCGCCTTTGGCGTCGCCGAGGACATTGCCGCGGCCTGGGGCTCGCTATTCATCGACGCCGGCGATGCCGGTCATCTCAACGCGGATTCCGGCTTCGGCCCCTGGCCCGAAGGTTCGATGACGTTCGCGAAATTCCTGACGGATCTCTAGGAAGCGATCGAATCCCTGACGCTGCTCAGCAGAGTCTTTGCCCCAAGCGAAATCAGCGAATGCTCCGAACCCATCGCCAGCAGCCGGTAACCCATCGACACCACACGACCGGCAATGGCCGGTTCCATCACATAGATCGCCGCATGCTTGCCGGCCTTGCGGGTGCGCTCGGCGATCGAGGCGACGGTCTCCATCATGCTCTCCAGCGTCGAACTGACGGTGGTCCCCTTCGACCAGGCGATCGAGAAATCCGACGGGCCGAGGAAGATCCCGTCGATACCCGGCGTGTCGAGGATGCCGTCGAGTGCATCAAGCGCGGCGCGCGTTTCGACCATGGCGAACGCCATGGTGCGCTGGTTGCTGTCGCGCAGCCAGTCCGCATGATCGCCCTTGTCGTGGCGCGGAAAGGCATAGGTGGGGCCCCAGGAGCGCTCGCCGAGCGGCGGGTATTTCATGGCGGCGGCAAACAGCCTTGCGTCCGCCACTGAATTCACCATCGGCGCAATCACAGCCTCGGCGCCGAAGTCGAGCGCGCGGCTGGCCATGTCGAAGCGGCCGACCGGGATGCGCACCAAAGCCGGCTTGTTGGCGGCCAGCACCGGTACAAGCCCGCGTAGCACGCTGTCCTCGTGATGGCCACCATGCTGCATGTCGAGCGTAACCGCGTCGAATCCTTGTCTGGCCAGTATCTCGACCGTCAAAGCATCCGGCACGCCTGACCATGCGGTGAACAGTGTCTCGTCGGCCGCAAGGCGTGACTTCAGGGACATTGGCGATTTCCTCTTTGGTTGCAACAATTCAGCCGGAAATGACCGCAAAGGCAAAGAAAAACCGCCCGGTTGGGCCGAGCGGTCGATTGGTCCAGCATTCGATCGGTATCGAAAAGGGTCAGGTGTTCTTGATCTGCTCGATCGCCTGCGCCATCAATTCATCCATGGTGCGGCGGATCTGATGGTCCGATTGGTCAATGCCGGCCGCATCAAAATCCTTGCGTATCTTGCGGAAAACGTCGTGATCGCCGGCTTCCTCAATGTCGCTGACGACCACTTCCCTGGCATAAGCGTCGGCATCGGTGCCTGACTTGCCGAGCTTTTCGGCAGCCCACAGGCCGAGCGCTCTGTTGCGGCGTGCCGCGGCCTTGAACCGAAGTTCCTCGTCGAATGCGAATTTGCGCTCAAAGCCCTCTTCGCGGTCTTTCATGCTGCTCATGGCATCCCTCCGTGAAATCCGATTCGTCGTGCCAATATGTGTTGCCGGAGCACAAACCAAAAGGGCGCCGGCCGGTCAATATGCTACATTGCTTGCTGCGCTGCGGCATTTCGGTCCCCGAAAGCGGTTGATTGGAAGGATTTGCCGATTGAGCAAACAGTGCGATTGGGATAGACACCGGCATTGAACCCCACCGTCGCCATCTTATTTTAGGCAGACGGACAGGAACTGGTCGCTTGCCGCCTGCCCGCAAATCCAGAGAAAAATCAGATGAAAAATCGCCGCCGCATTTATGAAGGCAAGGCCAAGATCCTTTATGAGGGACCGGAGCCTGGCACGCTGATCCAGTTCTTCAAGGACGACGCTACCGCTTTCAACAAGAAGAAGCATGAAATCGTCGATGGCAAAGGCGTGCTCAACAACCGCATTTCCGAGCACATCTTCAATCATCTCAACCGGATGGGCATTCCGACCCACTTCATCCGCCGGCTCAACATGCGTGAACAGCTGATCAAGGAAGTCGAGATCATTCCACTCGAAGTGGTGGTGCGCAACGTCGCCGCCGGCTCGCTGGCCAAGCGTCTCGGCATCGAGGAAGGCACCGTGCTGCCGCGCTCGATCATCGAATTCTATTACAAGGCCGATGCGCTCGACGATCCGATGGTCTCGGAAGAGCACATCACCGCCTTCGGCTGGGCGAGCCCGCAGGAGATCGACGATGTCATGGCGCTGGCCATTCGCGTCAACGACTTCCTTTCCGGACTGTTCATGGGCGTCGGCATCCAGCTCGTCGATTTCAAAATCGAATGCGGCCGCCTGTTCGAAGGCGACATGATGCGCATCGTCGTCGCCGACGAGATTTCGCCGGATTCCTGCCGGCTGTGGGATGTGGCGACGCAGGACAAGCTCGACAAGGATCGTTTCCGCCGCGACATGGGCGGGCTGGTCGAAGCCTATCAGGAAGTTGCCCGCCGCCTCGGCATCATGAACGAGAACGAACCGCCGCGTCCGGCCGGGCCGGTGCTGGTCGCATCGACCGACGGCGTCAAAGGCAAGCCGCACTGATGGCTTGCCCGCTCAACAGGTGAACAGGAGCATGTCCAGCGTGATCAAGGCCCGCATTACCGTAACCCTCAAGAACGGCGTGCTAGACCCACAAGGCAAGGCAATCGAGCATGCGCTGTCCGCAATGGGTTTCGGCGGCGTCGGCCAGGTGCGGCAAGGCAAGGTTTTCGATGTCGAGCTTGCCGAGGGCGACAGGGCCAAGGCCGAGGCCGATCTGAAAGCCATGTGCGACAAGCTTCTGGCGAATACGGTGATTGAGAATTACGCGGTGGAGATCGCCTGAGGTGAAATCAGCCGTCGTCCTGCTCCCCGGCCTCAATCGCGACCGCGACATGATCGCGGCGCTGACCAAGATTTCCGGCACGCCGCCGGTCACCGTCTGGCAGACGGACACCGAAATTCCCGATGTCGACCTGATCGCCATTCCCGGCGGCTTTTCCTTTGGCGATTATCTGCGCTGCGGCGCCATTGCCGCGCGCATGCCGGTACTGCGGGCTGTCGCCGAAAAGGCAGCCAAGGGCGTCATGGTCATCGGCGTCTGCAATGGCTTCCAGATCCTGGTCGAGGCCGGCCTGCTGCCGGGCGCTTTGATGCGCAACACCTCGCTGAAATTCGTCTGCCGCCAGGTGAAGCTGCAGATCGCCAATGCCAACACGATGTTCACCCGCCGCTACCAGCCGGGCCAGATCATCCGCGCGCCGGTGGCGCACCATGACGGCAATTATTTTGCCGACGCCGAAACTTTGGCCCGCCTCGAAGGCGAAGGCCAGGTGGTGTTCCGCTATGCCGAAGGCACCAATCCCAACGGCTCGATCAACGACATTGCCGGCATCGTTAACGGCCGCGGCAACGTGCTCGGCCTGATGCCGCATCCCGAGAACCTGATCGAAGTGGCGCATGGCGGCAGCGACGGCCGGGCGCTGTTCGAAAGCGCCTTGGGCATCGCCGCTTGATGCCTTCAATTTTCCTCCTGGAGCGACGGTCATGAAACTCTATTCGCGGCCGTTGTCGCCCTATTCGTCGATCGTGCGGGCGCTGGCCTACATCAAGAACGTGCCGCTGAAGGTCATTGCACCGCCGCCTGGGTTTCCCATCCCCGAGGCATTTCGTGCCATCTCGCCGCTGAACCGGATTCCGGTGCTGATCACCGGCTCGGGCGAAACGATCGTCGAATCGGTGGTGATTGCCGAATATCTGGAGGAGCGCTTTCCCGAGCCAGCGCTGCTGCCCAAGGATTCGAAGGACCGGGCACTGGTGCGCATGTTCGCTCGCATCACCGACCTTGACGTGCTCGCCCCCACCATGAAGCTGTTTGAGCTCTATTTCGTGCCGCAGCGCAACGAGGCCGAGATCAAGGCACAGTTCGCCCGACTGCATCACGGGCTTGCGGCAATCGAGGCCCGCATGGCGCATGGCCCGTTTGCACTCGGCGACGACATCTCATTCGCCGATGCGTGGCTGACGCCGACCCGCTTCGTCTTCAACAATTTTAGGGCGACGATCGGCCGCCCCGACCTGCTTGATGCCTATCCGAAATTCGATGCCTATGAGCAAATCGCCTTGCAGCATCCGGCGCTGTCGCGCGTCTGGGGTGAGATGACAGACGGTCTGAAGATCTTTCTGTCCGAACTCGAGATGGGCGCCGCTTGACCATGCGATCGACACTGGCCCGCCTCGCCCTCGCCGCTTCCGCCGGTCTTGTACTCGCCTCCTGCCAGTCAGGCCCGAAGAGCACGCCAGCGCCGGCGGGCAAGAGCGCGTCACTGCTTGCCATGGAGCAGGTGGCAATAGCTGCCCACAAATGCTGGATCGCCAGCAAGGACCCTGCGTTCAAATCCTACCAGATGGCCAACGAACTGAATTCGTTCAGCGGCACGCCGCGCTTCCTGCTGGTGCCGGCCAAACACTATGGCGGAAAGCCGTTGCTGGTCGTGCAGGCGCAAGGCAATTCGAGCCGCGTCGACGTGTTCGGCCCATTGATGTCGGAACCGCTCGGCGCCCGCATCGGCTCGGACATTGCCCGCTGGCAGGCGGGCAATCCGGCCTGCGCTGCTGCTGCCTAGCCCAATGGGTCGCTTGCTGCAGATCACCGGTCTGGTCGTCGGCCTGGCCGGGCTCGTCCTGCAGCTCTGCATCACCGTCCCGGCATCAATGGAAGCCGGCCGCGGCTTTGTCGGCTCGCTGGTCTTCTATTTCAGCTTCTTCACCATCCTGACCAATATCGGCGCGGTGCTCGTCCATGCCTCGTTGCTGTCGTCAGCGGGTTATGCCTGGTTTCCGGCTTTTGCCGCCCCACGGATGCGGGCGGGCGTAGCCGTCGCCATAACGCTGGTTCTCATCGTTTATGCAACGGTCTTGGCGCAGCTTTGGCAGCCGCGAGGGCTGTTCCTGCTCTGCGATGTGCTCTTGCACTATGTGACGCCGGTGTTGTTCGTGCTGTGGTGGCTTGTGGCGGGCGCCGACGGCTCGACGCGGTGGCGTGACATCTCCTGGTGGATGATTTATCCGATCGCGTATCTGGCCTACGCGCTGCTGCGGGCGCCGATTGCCGGTGAAGTGCCCTACCCGTTCCTAGATCTCGCCAAGAACGGCGCGACCAGCGTCGCCGTCTCGGCCGTGGCCATCACGGGGCTTTTTCTCGTGCTATGTATTGTGGCGGTGCTTGTGACCGTGGCGTCGCGCGGCTCAGGACGGCGAGCGTCCGCTGAAGCGCTCGAACGCATCAGTCCCAGAACGGCCTCAGACCTTCACGATGGGCATCGCAGCGCGAGATACCGATGTCCTTGAGCTGATCGTCGGTCATCTCGAGCAGGACCAGCCGACTGCGCCGGCGCTCCAGCAGACCGTCGATCCATCGGACGAATGACGTGACCACTTGCGCGATCCGGCGAACATAGGATCTCCGGCCCGACGAGCGGCTTCCGGTCAATTCAACTGCCGCGTAGCGGATTGTCTCTATTGCGCCCATTGTCTTTCTGCCAAGATTGCAATTGTGCCTTTCGTGCGGCCCGCTTCATATGTATTGACTCTCATTTCGGTGCAATGTAAAAAATTGTCACCATGACAAGTTGGCTTCCAGACCTGACCGCCCGCACCGGCCCGCTCTATCAGCGGCTTGCCGATTCCATCGAGACGGACATCGACCGCGGCCTGATCGGTGCAGGGGCAAAGCTGCCGCCGCAGCGCGATCTGGCATACGACATCGGCACGACCGTCGGCACGGTCGGCAGGGCCTATCAATTGCTGCGCGAGCGGGGATTGGTCAGCGGCGAGGTCGGCCGCGGAACCTACGTTATCGCTCAACAGTCGGAGAGCGCAAAGCCGGATTTCCTAGGGCCGGTCGAACAAGGCACACGCTATATGGATGCGCCCGGCGACAAGCTGCGCTTCGATAGCACGGCCGCACCGGATGTCGGCCAGGGTGCCATCGTCGCCGACGTGTTGACACGCACGGCGCAAGACCATCCGCATGAGATTTCAAGCTATACTCGTGATTTCCCGGACCGCTGGTTGGAAGCGGGCAGGCGCTGGCTGTCGCGCAATTCCTATCGCCCGGCGGCGGATGCAATCGTTCCCACGCTCGGCACCCACGCCGCGGTGATGGCAACCATTGCGGGACTCACCGCCCCAGGCGACTATGTCGTCTTCGAGCACCTCACCTATTCGCAGATCTCCCGCAGTGCCGGCCTGATCGGTCGCCGGACCGCACTGGTGGCGGCTGACGACGAGGGCATAGATCCCCAGGATTTCGAGCGCGTCTGCGCACAAAAGCATCCGAAGATGATGTTTTTGATGCCGACGGCCAAGAACCCGACGCTGACAACGCTGTCGGCATCGCGCCGCGAAGCAATCGCGCATGTCGCCCGTCAATATAACGTCGTCCTGATCGAGGACGATCTCTATGGCGGACTGACCGATGACCCAACGCCTTTAATGGCCGAATATGCTCCCGAACGGACCATCGTTGCCGGCGGCCTGTCGAAATCGGTCGCGGCGGGTGTTCGCGGCGGTTGGCTCGCTTGCCCGCCGGCCTACCGTCACCGCATCCGGGTCGCCCATAAGATGATGACGGGCGGCCTGCCCTTTCTGCTGGCGGAGGTGGGCAGCCGGCTGGTGCTGTCCGGTCAGGCCGCCGAGATGCGCAAGCGCAGCATTGCCGAGATCGGTGCGCGCATCGCGATCGTGCGCGAGACACTCGACGGCTTCGACTTCCAGGCGCTGGACAATGTGCCGTTCGTCTGGCTCACTTTGCCCGACCCGTGGCTGTCCGGCACTTTCAAACAGGCTTGCCTCGAACATAGCGTGCTCATCGACGACGAGGATGAGTTCAAGGCAGGGCGTTCCGAACAGGCCTTTCACGGCGTGCGGTTTGGCATCTCGCAGCCGCGACAGCGGGACGATATCGCGCACGGCGTCGCGGTGATCCGGCGGCTTCTGGACGAGGGCCGCGCCGGCTACGACAGCTTTTCCTGAACCGGCTTGAAACCGGCGGGTCGAGTGGCGATCTTTCGCTACTTGCCGTCAGCTGTTGCTTTCCATCGTTTTAGTCATCCGACGGGGTGTATCGGCTGCAAAGCTTGCGATAAGACGAGACTCGATCCCGAGGACACAATTGCCGATCATGACCATTTCCAATTCCGTGCCGATCACTCCTGAACTCATTGCCGCGCACGGGCTGAAGCCCGACGAGTACCAGCGCATCCTCGACCTGGTCGGGCGCGAACCGAGCTTTACCGAACTTGGTATTTTTTCGGCTATGTGGAACGAGCATTGTTCCTACAAATCCTCGAAGAAGTGGCTGCGCACGCTGCCGACCACCGGGCCGCAAGTCATCCAGGGCCCGGGCGAGAATGCCGGTGTGGTCGACATCGGCGACGGCGACTGCGTCGTCTTCAAGATGGAGAGCCATAACCACCCCTCCTATATCGAGCCTTATCAGGGAGCTGCGACCGGCGTCGGCGGCATCCTGCGCGATGTCTTCACCATGGGCGCGCGGCCGATCGCGGCGATGAACGCGCTGCGCTTCGGCGCGCCGGATCATCCCAAAACCAGGCACCTCGTTGCCGGCGTCGTTTCTGGCGTCGGCGGCTATGGCAATTCCTTCGGCGTGCCGACGGTCGGCGGCGAGGTCAATTTCGACGCCCGCTACAATAGCAACATCCTGGTCAATGCGTTTGCCGCGGGCCTCGCGAAGACAGACGCAATCTTTCTGTCCGAGGCCAAGGGCGTCGGCCTGCCGGTGGTCTATCTCGGCGCCAAGACCGGCCGCGACGGCGTCGGCGGCGCCACCATGGCTTCGGCTGAGTTCGACGACAAGATCGACGAGAAGCGCCCCACCGTGCAGGTTGGCGATCCGTTCACCGAAAAATGCCTGCTCGAAGCCTGCCTCGAACTGATGGCGTCCGGCGCCGTTATCGCCATCCAGGATATGGGTGCGGCCGGCCTCACCTGCTCGGCGGTCGAGATGGGCGCCAAGGGCGACCTCGGCATCGAGCTCGATCTCGACAAGGTGCCGGTGCGTGAAGAGCGCATGAGCGCCTATGAGATGATGCTTTCGGAGAGCCAGGAGCGCATGCTGATGGTGCTGCGCCCCGAAAAGGAAAAACAGGCCGAGGCGATCTTCCACAAATGGGGCCTAGACTTTGCCATCGTCGGCAAGACCACCGACGATCTGCGCTTCCGCGTGCTGCACCAGGGCGATGAAGTCGCCAATCTGCCGATCAAGGATCTCGGCGACCAGGCGCCGGAATATGACCGTCCCTGGGTCGAACCGAAGAAGCCGGCGCCGCTGGTCGGCGATGCACCTCAAGCCGATGTGGCCGACGCACTGCTCAAGCTGCTGGGGGGACCGGACCTTTCCTCGCGCCGCTGGGTGTGGGAGCAGTACGACACGCTGATCCAGGGCAATTCGCTGCAGCTTCCCGGCGGCGACGCCGGTGTCGTGCGCGTCGATGGCCACCCGACCAAGGCGCTCGCCTTCTCCTCCGACGTGACGCCGCGCTATTGCGAGGCCGACCCTTACGAGGGCGGCAAGCAGGCCGTTGCCGAATGCTGGCGCAATCTTACCGCCACCGGCGCTCTGCCGCTCGCGGCCACCGACAACCTCAATTTCGGCAATCCGGAACGGCCGGAGATCATGGGCCAGCTGGTTGGTGCCGTGAAAGGCATCGGCGATGCCTGCCGGGCGCTTGGCTTTCCGATCGTCTCCGGCAACGTCTCCCTCTACAATGAGACCAACGGCCAAGGCATCCTGCCGACACCAACCATCGGCGGCGTCGGGCTGATTGCCGACTGGTCGAAAATGGTGCGGATCGGCTTTGCCGCCGAAGGCCAGATGATCGTGCTGGTCGGCGCGCCGACCATGTGGGGCAGGCATCTTGGCCAGTCCGCCTATATGCGCGACATCCATGGCCGCGCCGACGGCCCGCCGCCGCCGGTCGATCTCGACCACGAGAAGCGGGTCGGCGACCATGTGCGGGCGCTGATCGGCTCCGGTGTCGTCAGCGCGGCGCATGACGTTTCCGACGGCGGCATCGCGGTGGCGCTGGCCGAGATGGCGATGGCCTCCGGCATCGGCGCGACCATTCCCGGCCTGATCGGTACGGATCCGATCCCCGTCTGGTTCGGCGAGGATCAGGGCCGCTACCTGCTGACGCTGTCGATCGATCCGCAGAGCGAGGAATGGGACGCCATTCGCGAACAACAAAGCAAACTCGGCATTTTTGCACCGTGGATCGGCTCGACCGGCGGCAGCGAATTGAAGCTGGGCGAGGCGCGTGCGATACCGGTCAGCGAATTGACCGCCGCCCACGAATCCTGGTTCCCTCGCTTCATGGCAAATGAGGTCGTGGACCCGTGATGTGATCAAGCGGGGCCGTTTCGGTGTGGTTCATCCGCCTTTTCGACCATATATGAGATCACGACCTGAACAAGGAATCCTCATATGGCAATGGACGCCCACGACATCGAACGGCTGATCAAGGAAGGCATTCCGGACGCCAAGGTGACCATTCGCGACCTGGCCGGCGACGGCGACCATTATGCGGCTGAGGTTGTGGCCGAAAGCTTTCGCGGGAAAAGCCGCGTCCAGCAGCACCAGATGGTCTATGACGCGCTGAAGGGCAACATGGGCGGCGTGCTGCACGCGCTTGCCCTGCAGACCAGCGTGCCGGACTGAGCTCTCTTGCAGTTACCGGCTCGCAAGCTTCTTACCGGTCACGGCGATGATCGGCCCGGCTGGATAGTTTCCACCCACAATCATCCGCTCGCCGTTCGACAGCGCCGAAACGGCCCCGTCGAAGAAAAGCGCGCTGGGACAATCGAGCGCGTCTCGAAACAGTCGGGCGAAGCTGCCGAGGCTGACCTCAGAGCGCGAGATCGCCAGCACGACAGTGTTTTCGTCACGCACGCCGACGCCATTGCGGATATAGCGCGATGTGCCGTTTTGCTCGAAGCGGGGATGAAGCCGGCCGTCGATCACCAGCATCGGGCCGGATTGCGTGGCAAACATCACGTCCAGTCTGGTCGCAACATAGGCGCTTGTCTCGATGACCGCCGCCTTGCCATCCTTCCGGACCAGGAAGACGCCGTTCGGTTTCAGGAAGAAATTGCCTTCGCTGTCGGCGAGGTTGATCGGCGCCTTCTCCCGGCCGTCCTCGACGAGAAGGCCGACCGGAGTCAGGTCTTGGTGATACATGCCGGCGTTCATGGCGAGCAGCACCGGCCGGCCCTGATCCGCCATCGCCTTGTCGAATTTGTCCAGTGAACCGAAAGCCTTGCCGTCAATGCCTGCGTGGAACACACCGATGTCATAGCGGCGCAGATCGATTTCGCAGACGACATAGGCGACCGCCTCGAAGCTCGCGTCGCGGCACGGCGCCGGTAATCCACCGCCGACGACGAGAGGTGGCTGCCTCGGCGACTTGGCCCACCAGATCAAGGACAGTGCGGCGAACAGAACGGCGAGGACGACCCCGGCGAGATACCGTCTTTTCATCACGCCTCGGGACAAATGGTGGCCAACGGCTTGGCCCAAGATCAGACCTTCCTTTGCGCCATTTGCATGGCAAGGCGGCAAACATCTTGTTTCGCGCAACCCATGGGTTTATTTGAAGGGTAATGTTCGAGCCTGACTCCCACAGGCATGAAAGGGTATTCCATGAGCGGCATCAACGATTACATTGACAATGAGGTGAAGGGCAACGACGTCGTTCTCTTCATGAAGGGCACCCCCGGCTTTCCGCAATGCGGATTTTCCGGCCAGGTCGTGCAGATCCTCGACTATATCGGCGCCGACTATAAGGGCGTCGACGTGCTGACGTCGGCCGAACTGCGGCAAGGCATCAAGGACTACTCCAACTGGCCAACCATCCCGCAGCTCTACGTCAAGGGCGAGTTCGTCGGCGGCTGCGACATCATCCGCGAGATGTTCCAGGCGGGCGAATTGCAGACCTTCCTCGTCGAAAAAGGCGTCAGCGTCAAAGGCGCCGCCTGACTTCTGTTTCTGCGTATGACCTTCCGACTGCGATTTTCGGGGGTCAAGCGATAAGCGCCGGGGCAGCCCCCACCTTGGCAAAAAGTTCTGCCCGACATCGGGGCAATCAACGAATGGATGCGTCGGCCAGCCGGCGCATTTTCGTTGAGGATCGGACTGGCCGTGGATCAGCAAGCACAAGCGCAGCAAAAGGCAAGCACCTTGCCCATTCCGCGCTGGGAATTCATTGCGCTGTGCGCGGCGCTGATGGCGCTCAATTCGCTGGCCATCGACATTATTTTGCCGGCGCTGCAGCAGATCGGCGCTTCGCTTGGCGTCGAAAATGAAAACCACCGGCAATATGTGGTCACCGCCTATATCCTTGGCTTTGGGGGCGGACAGCTGTTCTTCGGGCCGATCTCGGACCGTTTCGGGCGCCGCGCGCCTCTTGTCGCAGGGCTGGTGATCTACGTCGTCGCGGCCGGCGCTGCGGCAATCGCCCCGTCATTCGCCACGCTTCTGCTATGCCGGGCCGTGCAAGGCATCGGCGCGGCGGCGACGCGCGTCATTGCCGTCTCGATCGTGCGCGATACGTTCGACGGAAGGCGCATGGCCGAAGTCATGTCCTTGATCTTCATGGTGTTCATGGCCATTCCGGTGGTCGCGCCCGGTATCGGCCAGTTCATCATGCTGTTTGCGACCTGGCATGTGATCTTCGTCACCATGGCAGCCGGCGCGCTGATCGTGTCCGCCTGGTCGCTGCTGCGCCTGCCCGAGACATTACATCCCGAATATCGCCGGCCGCTGACGCTGTCCTCCATCATCGGCGGCTTCCGCATCGTTCTCACCAACCGCATCGCGCTCTGCTACGCCTTCGCCAGCACCTTCATCTTCGGCGCCATGTTCGGCTTCATCGCCTCGGCCCAGCAGATCTATGTCAGCGTGTTCAATGTCGGTGAGATGTTCCCGGTCATCTTCGCGGGGGTTGCCGGCGTGCTTGCGTTTTCGAACTACCTCAATTCGCGCCTCGTCGGCCGTATCGGCATGCGCCGCCTGTCGCAAAGCGCGCTGCTGCTGTTTCTGGCAATCAGCCTTGCCTGGCTGGTCGTTTCCATCGAAATGAAGATGCCGCTATGGCTCTTCATTGCCTTCTTTGCCTGCGCCATGGTCCCGTTCGGCGCGCTCGGCGCGAACTTCAACGCGCTCGCTATGGAGCCGCTGGGGCACCTGGCCGGCACTGCGTCGTCGATCCTTGGGTTCATGCAGACATTTCTTGGCGGCATTCTCGGCACGCTGATCGGCCAAGCCTTCAACGGCACGGTGACGCCGCTGGCCGCCGGGTTCTGCAGCGTGTCGGTGGCGGCGCTGCTGATGATCCTGCTGGCCGAGCGCGGCAGACTATTCCAGCCGCATAACCCGCCGGTTTAATGCACATTGCGCGTGCGCCTAGGATGCACCCTCATTGACCGCGGTGAAGCGAGGGAACAGCGTACGTCCTGCGATTGCTCCACCCATGCTGTCGGAAACGGGCAGTGGAAGAGCCTTGTCGAGCGCCTCGAGGACGGAAGCCACGAAGGCCCGGTTGAGCGGACCATCGTCCCCTAGATGGGAGAAAGTGGCGCGCGGCTTGCCAATAAGCGTGCCGTTTCGGCGAATTGAGAACTGCAGCGTCAGGGTCATGCCCGCGGTTCCGGGCGGCGGCTTCCAACAGGCGAAGATCGCGGAGAACATCTCGTCTATGGTGTCGACGGAGTCGGGACTGCGACATGCGCGTTCCCCAGCTCTTGCTTCATTGACACCGGCAACCAAGGCAAGGGCAAAGGCCGTTGCAACAATTGCGGACCGAGGTTTCATTCGAGATCTCCGGTTTCGCACAAGATTGGACACCTTTGGCAGCGAAGAGCTATTCCGCCCAGAGCTCGCGGCGCAGCTCCCGCCAGCTCTCACGGTCCGGCGCGACCAGCAGGCCACCCCCGACATGCGACGGCAGATAGGCGCTGCCGTCGAAGCGCGCGGCATGGCCGCCGGCCTCCGCATGGATCAGCACGCCGGCCAAGTGGTCCCAAGGCATCAGCTTGTTGTAGACGACGAAATGGCCGTGGCCGCTGGCCAGCAGGCGGTATTCGTGGGCGGCGCAGCGATAATTGAACTGCGATAGCGACTTGGTCTGGTTGCGCGCCAAACGTGAGCGGTCCGGCTCCGGCACATAGTGCCATGAGACCGCACCGGTCATTTCCGACATCGGCGCCGGTTTGGCGACATGGACCTTTTCCAGATTGCCATGGGCATGGCGGATATGGCTGCCGGCGCCACTAACGCCGATCAGCCAATCCTTGCCGACGGGATCGTGAATGATGCCGGCGACCGTCTCGCCCTTGACCACGACGCCAAGCATGACGCCGAACAGCGGCACGCCGGAGGCGAAGTTGAAAGTGCCGTCGACCGGGTCGATAACGAAGGCGAGTTCGGCATCGCCGAGACCGTCGAGCAGCGTCGGGTCGTCGGAGCAGGCCTCCTCGCCGACGATCATTGCGTGGGGATAACGCTGGCGCAGCATGGTGGTGATGAGCCGTTCGGCATTGACGTCGGCCTCGGTGACGAGATCGGCGGCCGAGGTCTTGCGACGGACGTCGCTCTCGCTCAACCGGCGAAAGCGCGGCATGATCTCGGCGACGGCGGCTTCCGACAGAAGGGCGGCAAGCCAGTCGACTGCGCTATCGTCAAATGTCATCGGGACGCCTGGTGGTGAGGGTTTCGTTGAGGGCGGCGAAATCGAACAGTTTCCTGTCGAGCAGATGCGAACGCCGCACATTGGTCATGGCGCGGATCATCGTGTCCTTGCGGCCGGGCATGCGCTTCTCGATGTCGTCGAGCATCGCCTTCATGGCGTTGCGCTGCAGACCTTCCTGGCTACCGCACAGATCGCACGGAATGATCGGGAATTTCATGGCGCCGGCGAATTTCTCGAGATCGGCTTCCGCACAATAGGCGAGCGGCCGCAGCACCATGACATCGCCTTCGTCATTGAGCAGCTTCGGCGGCATGGCGGCCAGGCGCCCGCCATGGAACAGGTTCATGAAGAAGGTTTCCAGTATGTCCTCGCGGTGGTGGCCGAGCACCAGCGCCGAGCAGCCCTCCTCGCGGGCAATGCGATAGAGATGGCCGCGCCGCAGCCGCGAGCACAGCGAGCAATAAGTGCTGCCCTCGGCCAGCTTGTCGGTGACCACCGAATAGGTGTCCTGATATTCGATGCGATGCGGAATGGCATAGCTGTCGAGATAATCGGGCAATATGTGCTTGGGAAAGTTCGGCTGGCCCTGGTCGAGATTGCAGGCCAACAGCTCGACCGGCAGCAGCCCGCGCCATTTGAGATCAAGCAGCACGGCAAGCAAGCCGTAGGAATCCTTGCCGCCCGACAGAGCGATCAGCCAACGGTCGCCGGGTCTCACCATGGCGAAATCGTCGATCGCCTGGCGGGCAAGCCGCAACAGCCGCTTGCGCAGCTTGTTGAACTCGACGGAGGACGGCACATCGGCAAACAGCGGATGAAAGCCGCCTTCGGCGTCGGCGATCGGGTCAAGCGTTTTGGCGTCTGGCTGCATGTTCACGGCGCGTCGGCCCTAAAGTCCTGTTGCCGCCCGCAGTAGCGCATCGGATCGAAAATCGAAATCGATTTCCGACTCACGTCCCTGAAAAGGACGAAGAAAGAAAAGGCCGCCTGGAGGGGCGGCCTTCGGTTGTGTCGTGGCGAACGCCGATCAGCGCGAATAGAATTCGACGACCAGATTCGGTTCCATCTGCACGGCAAACGGAACATCCGCCAAGCCGGGGATGCGCGTGAAAGTCGCGGTCATCTTGTTGTGGTCGGCCTCGATGTAATCGGGCACGTCGCGCTCGGCCAGGCCCACCGATTCCAGCACGATGACCAGCTGCTTCGACTTCTCGCGCACTTCGATGACATCGCCCGGCTTGCAACGGTACGAGCCGATGTTGACGCGCTTGCCATTGACGTTGACGTGGCCGTGATTGACGAACTGGCGCGCCGCAAAGATGGTCGGCACGAATTTGGAGCGGTAGACGACGGCGTCGAGGCGCGATTCGAGCAGGCCGATCAGGTTCTCCGAGGTGTCGCCCTTGCGGCGGTCCGCCTCTTCATAGACCTTGCGGAACTGCTTCTCCGAAACGTCGCCATAGTGGCCCTTCAGCTTCTGCTTGGCGCGCAGCTGCAGGCCGAAATCGGAAAGCTTGCCCTTGCGGCGCTGGCCATGCTGGCCGGGGCCGTATTCACGCTTGTTGACTGGGGACTTCGGGCGGCCCCAGATGTTTTCGCCAAGACGGCGGTCGATCTTGTACTTCGCGGATTCGCGCTTGCTCATCGCATTCCCTTTCAAAACAACGCACCCGGAACCTTATGGTCCGGGTGAAGGAAACGCGCCCTCCTCTGGCCTCCGTTTTCGAGACCTGACAGGGTTTTCGACGCAACGCGACGGAAAACCCACGGGACACGTCATTTCAAACAAGACATAGGGAAAGTAAAACCGGCTTCCCCAAACGTCTTGCACACATAAAGAAAACCACCGGGCATTGCGGCCCGGTGTTGATGGGCTGGTTAAACGGAGATTTAACCGCTGTCAAGCTTCTGGCTGGCGCGAGTCGCCGAACCGGATAGTGTTACGGTTGTAGAACGTGCCGGATGTGGCGGGAGGTTGCGCCAGCGGCATCAGGAAGGGACTGAAGTCAGAGGAGCAGGAATTCGCATGAAGAAGTTCTTCCTTACGTTGGTGGGAGCCGCGGTGATGGCCGGCACGATGGCGGTTGTGCCCGAGCCAGCGCAGGCCCGGCATTGGCATGGGCACAGGCATCACCAGGTCTGCCGCATCGTGGTCAAGAAGAAGGTGGTGTGGCGCCACGGTCATCGCAAGGTCATCCGCTACAAAGTGCGGCGCTGCGGGTGGGGCTGGAACTGGTAATTTTCGCCCTCGCCCGTTGAGACGTCATGGCCTGCGGCTCAGCCGCGGGCCTTTTATTGACCGGCATCCGCCGCCAGAATGGTCAGTCGATCAGTGTTTCGACTTCTTTTCCGGCAGGCCTTTGCGCTTGGTCTCGGCGAACTCCTCGAGCTGTTTTTCGCTCATGGATTTATACATTCCCTTCGACGCACCTTTGAGCGCGCCCTTCTTGGTCTCGCCGCGCTTGGCTGACAATGCCGCGCCGGCCGCTTTCTGCTGGGCTTTTGAGGTGGCTGGCATGATGGTTTCTCCCGTTTCCGATGAGAGGAAAACGCATTGTCTGGTGTGATGTTCCCAAAGCGAAAATTGCTTGCGGTCAGGATATCGCCAGGCCAAATCCCTGCATCAGCCGGCGCGTCGGAAAATCGGCGCTGTTCGAGGTGAAGAACGCAAGGTCGGCCCCTTCCGGCAGTGCCTCTCTGCGATAAGCGGCCTCGGTATCGGCAAGCAGCGACAGCGCGCGGCGTGCGATCGCCTCGGCCGGGTCGAGCCAGTCGACCGGCCAAGGTGCTGTCTTGCGCATGCGGTTGGCCAAAAAAGGATAATGGGTGCAGGCAAGCACGACGATGTCGGTGCGCAGCCCGTCATGCTCAACGAAGCACGGCGCGATCTCGGCGCGCACGGCGTCCTCGTCGACAAAACCATCGCGCATATAGGCTTCGGCCAATCCAGCCAGCCTGTCGCTGCCGACCAGGCGGACGTGGCATTTCTGCGCCCATTTGCTGATCAGGTCGCGCGTGTACTGGCGCTTGACGGTGCCGGGCGTCGCCAGCACCGAAACGAGGCCTGAGCGCGTGCGTTCCGCCGCCGGCTTGATGGCCGGCACGGTGCCGACGAAAGGGTGGCCGGGAAACCGCTCGCGCAACGCATCGATGACCAGTGTCGAGGCGGTGTTGCAGGCGATGACCGAAATGGCCGGCGAAAACCGTTCGAGCAGCCTGGCGAACAACTCCAGAATATGTGTTCTCAGCGCCGTTTCCTCCCAGGCGCCGAAGGGGAACGCCGCGTCGTCGGCGACATAGATGAAGCGGCGGTCAGGCATCAGGACGCGCGCCTCACGCAGCACGGTGAGGCCGCCAATGCCGGAATCGAACATCAGGATCGGACGGGCGCTCGACGGATCGGTCATGGTCATTGAGTCACTAAGGGCTGGGAATCACTAAGGGCTGGGGAATTACAAACGAGATCACGAGAGAAGGCCGGCCTATGCATTTTGCTTCGGCCAATGATGCTTTGTCCCGGCCGCTTCTATGTGGAACCATCATGGCCTTGATGCGGCGAGACAGGTCACACAAGGCCCCGCTTGCCGAAGCCGCCGGCCCGCGGCCGGCCGGTTGCCGGAGATGCAGGTTGAGATGCAGCATGGTTCGACGGCACCGGCGCGGCGCGCATGGCGTAGGCTGGAGCCAGGGCCGTCACGCCCGCGGCTGACGCTGAATGGGGCGCCGCGGTGCGGCGCAGCGGCCCGGGCGGGTCGAAATCGTCGAAACTCAGGGATGATGCCATATCCGAAGAGCCACCGCCCGCCGGCCTGGCCGCCAAGATGACGGCCCACAGCCCGACAAGAGCTAATCCCAGCAGGTTAAGACCGGAATGCGAATCTTCGCCGTCGAATTTTACGACAAGAACAGTGCCGGCCTGCAGGATCGCGAACAGGGTCGAGAACACGATATACGACCAAAGGATCCAACCGGACCCTTGCGCGTCGCGGCTTCGACGCCAGGCGAAATTCGCGCGGAACAGAACGATCACCAGCGAGGCGACGAGAACGGCCGCGGCCAGCCCTTCCCTGGAAGGACCTGGTTTCGAATTGGCCAAGCCCTCGATGCCGATGGTCAGCACGACACACAGCACAAAGGTCGCGATTTCCGCAACCAGCAGAGCCACGGAATAGAAGAAAAAGCGAAGACGACCGATATTTGAGCTAAACATCCGAGATCCATCGTTTCGAAAACCATGGATCAAACCAAATAAAATTCGGTTACTGGTAAGACAGCTGCATTTGCGCGCCTAGTCTTTGTCTTTCGCCCTCGCAGCGCGTGCCGCGGCCGCCGGGAGCCGCCTTGGATCGTCGCCGGGCGATCCGTCGCCGCGCGGCATGGCCGGCGAGAACCTGTCCAGCGATGATATTATTCCGCGCAGCACCTTGAGCTCCGGCTCGGCAAAGCCGGGGCGGGTCAGAACAGCGCGCAAATTGTCGACCATCTTCGGCTTCTTCGCTGCCGGGCGGAAATAGCCGCGCGCCTCCAGTGCACCTTCCAGATACGCAAACAGGCCGTGCAATTCTTCCTTGGCAGCCGGCGGCATTTCAGGGCCGGAAAAGTTGGTCATGGTCTCGTGTTCCAGGCCGGACTTCATCCATTCATAGGACATCAGCAGGGCGGCCTGGGCGATGTTGAGCGAGGAGAAGGCTGGATCCACGGGGAAGGTGACGATCTCGTCGGCAAGGCCGACCTCGTCATTATAGAGGCCGAAGCGCTCGCGGCCGAACAGGATGCCGGTGCGCTGGCCGGCCCGCTGCCGCGCCCGCAGCGCCCTGCCCGCCTCGACCGGACCGCGCACGGGCTTGAAATTGTCGCGCGCGCGCGCCGTGGTGGCGAAGACGAAGTTCAAATCGCCGACCGCCGAGGCCAGGTCGTCGAACACCGTGACGGCATCGATGACGTGGTCGGCGCGGCTTGCGGCGGCACGCGCCTTGTCGCTCGGCCAGCCGTCGCGCGGATTGACGAGCCGCAGCTCGGCAAGGCCGAAATTGGCCATGGCGCGCGCAACCATGCCGATATTCTCGCCGAGCTGCGGCTCGACCAGGATGATCGCCGGTCCGGACGCAGGCGTTCCGGAGGCAAGAGGGGTGTCGGGATCCTGGGTAGCGGCCATGGTTGTCAGTGAACTGCTGTTTGCGGCATTTCGCAGTCCCCTGCCACATTTGGCGGCGAAAATGAAGCTTTGGCAAAGAATGCCGGCACTACGGCGCGGTTCGCCGTTTGCGCGGCCAAAAAGCCTTTGATATACGGGCCGCATCCCAGGGCCGGCAGCCGTGCGGGCAAGGCCGTTCCGTTCCCCAAAAGCGAGGCATTCTTTCCATGGCGAAGATCAAGGTGGCGAACCCGGTCGTCGAACTCGACGGCGACGAGATGACCCGCATCATCTGGCAGTTCATCAAGGACAAGCTGATCCACCCTTATCTCGACCTCAAGCTCGAATATTACGACCTCGGCATAGAGCACCGCGACGCCACCAACGACCAGGTGACCATCGATTCGGCCAACGCCATCAAGAAATACGGCGTCGGCGTGAAATGCGCGACGATCACACCCGACGAGCAGCGCGTCGAGGAATTCAAGCTGAAGAAGATGTGGAAGTCGCCGAACGGCACCATCCGCAACATCCTCGGCGGCACCATCTTCCGCGAGCCGATCATCATGAAGAACGTGCCGCGGCTGGTGCCCGGCTGGACCAAGCCGATCATCGTCGGCCGCCACGCCTTCGGCGACCAGTACCGCGCCACCGACTTCCGCTTTCCCGGCAAGGGCAAGCTGACGATCAAATTCGTCGGCGAGGACGGCCAGGTGATCGAGCACGATGTGTTCGACGCACCCAGCGCCGGCGTCGCCATGGCCATGTACAATCTCGACGAATCTATCCGCGAATTCGCCCGCGCCTCGCTGAACTATGGCCTGCTGCGTAATTACCCCGTCTACCTCTCGACCAAGAACACAATCCTCAAGGCTTATGACGGCCGCTTCAAGGACATCTTCCAGGAGGTCTACGAGGCTGAGTTCGAAGCCGAATTCAAGGCGAAGAAGCTCTGGTACGAGCACCGGCTGATCGACGACATGGTGGCCTCCAGCCTGAAATGGTCGGGCGGCTATGTCTGGGCCTGCAAGAACTATGACGGCGACGTTCAGTCCGACACGGTGGCGCAAGGCTTCGGCTCGCTCGGCCTGATGACCTCGGTGCTGATGACGCCGGACGGCAAGACCGTCGAGGCGGAAGCCGCGCACGGCACCGTTACCCGCCACTATCGCCAGCACCAGAAGGGCGAGGAGACCTCGACCAATTCGATCGCCTCGATCTTCGCCTGGACGCGCGGCCTCGCGCATCGTGCCAAGCTCGACGACAATGCCGAACTGAAGCGCTTTGCCGAGACCCTGGAAAGGGTCTGCATCCAGACGGTCGAGTCCGGCTTCATGACAAAGGATCTGTCGCTGCTGATCGGTCCCGACCAGCCATGGCTTTCGACCACCGGCTTCCTCGACAAGATCGACGAGAATTTGCAGAAGGCGATGGCCTGAGCCCGCGACATGGGCAAGCCCGTCGTCTACGGCGCGGACTACAGCGTCTATGTGCGCATCGTGCGGCTGGTGCTCGAGGAAAAGGGCGTCGGCTACGAGCTGGTGCCCGTCGACGTCTTTGCCGCGGACGGCATTCCCGGCTGGTACTTCGAGCACCAGCCGTTCGGCCGCATCCCGGCCTTCGAACATGACGGCTTTCGCCTCTACGAGACCGGCGCGATTGCCCGTTATGTCGACGAAGCCTTTGACGGCCCGGCGCTGCAGCCGGTCGAAGCCCGGCCTCGATCACGCATGAACCAGATCACCGGCCTGCTCGACGCCTACGCTTACAGGGCCATGGTCTGGGATGTCGCGGTCGAGCGGCTGGAGAAAACGCCACCCGACGAAGCCGTGATCGCCAACGGGTTGCGGCAGGCGAGAACGGCATTGCAGGCGCTGTCGTCGCTGAAAGCCGAAGGGCCTTGGCTGTTGGGGACGGACCTGACGCTGGCCGATCTGCACGCTGCGCCAATCATCAGCTATTTCGTCAAGGCCGCCGAGGGGCATGCCCTGCTGGCGGAGTTTGCGCACATTCAAAATTGGTATGCGCGCATCGCCGGGCGCGAGAGTTTTGCGAAGACCGAAAAGGCAGAGTGAGGAGATAAGCATTCGGCAATAGGCCTTCTGGTGATTAGCGAAAGCCGAAGTGACATCCAATCTCCCCCCTTGCGGGGGAGATGTCCGGCAGGACAGAGGGGGGTGTGAAGGATCTCTAACCTTCGACTGATCCTTTCCAATTGGGAACGGCCTGAGAACGTGGCTCCGATTGGGCTGGCAGTCGGAGGGACAGCACCCCCCTCTGCCCTGCCGGGCATCTCCCCCGCAAGGGGGGAGATCGGCAGCTTCGCCGAAGGCGACCCACTGCGAAATACCGCTCAATCGGGAAGGTAAATCTCCGCCTTCATGTAGGTCTTCGCACGGCCTGTGATCAGCACGCGATCTCCGGCCAGCTCGCATAGCAAATGCCCGCCGCGCTGCGAGCATTGGAATGCCGACACATGCGTCTTGCCGAGCTTTTCAGCCCAGTACGGCACCAATGTCGCATGAATGGAGCCAGTCACCGGGTCCTCGGGAATGCCAGCTCCGGGTACGAAATAACGCGAGACGAAATCATGGGCTCGCCCAGGCGCGGTAATGACCAGGCCGAGAGGATGAAAACGTCCGATCCTAAGCAGATCGGGAACGAAAGATCGCACGGTTGTCTCGTCGGCAAGCTCGACAAACAGGTTCTCGAAATTGCGGAAGCTCGCAGCCGGCCGCTGAGGCAATATCGCTTGCAGCGCCGAGTTCAGCTCGTCCTCGACGGGCTGCGGCGGAAAACACGGCAGATCGAGCTGATAGGCGCCTTCCCGCCGGGAAACCCGCAGCGCGCCCACCCGGGTGGCGAAGGCCATTTCGCCCTGACCATTGTATTCCGTAGTCAGCACATGGGCGGCCGCAAGTGTAGCATGGCCACAGAAGTCGACTTCATGAACCGGTGTGAACCAGCGCAAATCCCAACCCTCGCCACTCGGCCGCGCAAACGCGGTTTCAGCAAGATTGTTCTCGTTTGCGATGGCCTGCATCACGTCGTCCGATAGCCAGTCCTCCAAAATGAGAACGGCAGCAGGGTTGCCCTGGAAAGCCCGTTCGGCAAAAGCGTCGACTTGATACATAGTCAACGTTGCCACATCATCCCCGCTGCCACTTCGGTCTGGCCTTACTGGTGCAGATTCACGCAGCTTCCAGCGCCGCCTTCACCGCAGCGATCGCGTCTTCGGCCTTCGACGCGTCCGGGCCGCCGGCCTGGGCCATATCGGGTCGCCCGCCGCCGCCCTGCCCGCCCAATGCCGCGGACGCGACACGCACCAGATCGATGGCGCTGAAGCGGCCGGTCAGATCATCGGTAACGGCGACGACGACGCTCGCCTTGTTGTCCTCGCCGGCGCCGACAAAGACGACAACGCCGGAGCCGAGGGACTTCTTGCCGGCATCGGCCAGCGGTTTCAGATCCTTTGGCGTGACGCCCGATACCGCCTTGCCGAGAAAACCGACACCGGCAATGGTTTCGTTTTCCGCAGGCACACCAGCTGGCGAGCGATCGCCCAGCGCCAGCTTCTTGCGCGCCTCGGTCAGCTCCTTTTCGAGCTTCTTGCGCTCGTCGAGCAGCGCCTCGACGCGGGCCGGCACATCGGCCGCCGAAATCCTCAGCGCGGCGGCGGCCGCCTTCAGCCGCTTGTCCTGTTCGTCGAGATGCTTTCTGGCGGCCTCGCCGGTCAACGCCTCGATGCGGCGCACGCCGGCAGCGACCGCGCTGTCGGACACAATGCGCACCAGGCCGATATCGCCGGTCGCCCTGACATGCGTGCCGCCGCATAGCTCGACCGAATAAGGCCGGTTGGCCTTGGCGCCATGCAAGCCCGTGCCCATCGAAACGACGCGCACTTCATCGCCATACTTCTCGCCAAACAGCGCCATGGCGCCCTCGGCGATGGCGTCATCGACAGACATCAGTCGCGTGATCACCGGGCCGTTCTGAACGACGATCTCGTTTGCCATGCGCTCGACCTCTTCGAGCTCGTCCGGCGAGATCGGCTTGTTGTGCGAAATGTCGAAGCGCAGACGCTCGGGCGCGACCAGCGAGCCCTTCTGCGCCACATGGGTACCCAGGACCTCGCGCAGCGCCTCATGGATCAGATGTGTGGCGGAATGGTTCGCGCGCAGCCTGGAGCGCCGCGCGTGGTCCACCTTCAGCTCGACGGTCGCGCCCGTCTTGACAGTGCCATTGGCCACCCTGCCGAGATGGACGAAAAGCCCATCGGCCTTCTTCTGGGTATCGGATATCTCGATCGAGAACCCGTCGCCCGAAATGACGCCGGTATCGCCCACCTGGCCACCGGACTCGCCATAGAACGGCGTCTGGTTGACAACCACGGCAACGGCGTCGCCTTTGCCGGCACTGTCGACGGTCTTGCCGTCCTTGACCAGCGCCTGGATAAGGCCTTCGGCCTGCTCGGTCTCATAACCCAGGAATTCGGTGGCGCCGGTCTCCTCACGCACCGCGAACCATACCGTCTCGGTTGCGGCCTCACCGGAACCAGCCCAGCTTTTGCGTGCCTCCGCCTTCTGCCGCTCCATTGCCTCGGTGAAGCCGGCAAGGTTGACCGAGATGTTGCGCCGGCGCAGCGCGTCCTGCGTCAGGTCGAGCGGAAAGCCATAGGTGTCGTAGAGCTTGAACGCTGTCTCGCCATCCAGCATGTCGCCGGAGGCCAGCTTTTCCGTCGCCTCCGAAAGCAAGCCCAAGCCGCGCACCAGCGTCTTGCGGAAACGAGTTTCCTCAAGCTTCAGCGTCTCGGTGATCATCTGTTCGCCGCGCACCAGTTCCGGGTAGGCTTGCCCCATCTCGCGGACCAGCGCCGGCACCAGGCGCCACATCAGCGGATCGCGGGCGCCGAGCAACTGCGCGTGGCGCATGGCGCGGCGCATGATGCGACGAAGCACGTAGCCGCGTCCTTCGTTGGACGGCAGCACGCCGTCGGCGACCAGGAAGCAGGACGAACGCAAATGGTCGGCGATGACCCGGAACGATGCGACGATGTCCGCATCCGGACCTTTGCCGAGCGCCGACGATGCAGCGTCGATCAGGTGGCGGAACAGGTCGGTTTCGAAGACGCTTTCAACCCCTTGCAGGATGGAGGCCATGCGCTCGAGGCCCATGCCCGTGTCGATCGACGGACGCGGCAGGTCGACGCGCTGTTCCTTCGTCACCTGTTCATACTGCATGAACACCAGGTTCCAGAATTCGAGGAAACGGTCGCCATCCTCCTCGGGGCTGCCGGGGGGGCCGCCCCAGATATGCTCGCCACGGTCGATGAATATCTCCGAACACGGCCCGCAAGGCCCGGTGTCACCCATTGCCCAGAAGTTGTCCGAAGTCGCGATGCGGATGATGCGATCGTCCGAAAGGCCGGCGATCTTCTTCCAGTACGAGGCCGCCTCGTCGTCGGTGTGGTAGACGGTGACCAGCAGCTTGTCCTTCTTCAGCCCGAACTCCCTGGTGATCAGGTTCCAGGCAAGCTCTATGGCGCGCTCCTTGAAATAGTCGCCGAAGGAGAAATTGCCGAGCATCTCGAAGAAAGTCAGGTGGCGCGCAGTGTAGCCGACATTGTCGAGGTCGTTGTGCTTGCCGCCGGCGCGAACACTCTTCTGGGCAGTCGTGGCGCGCGAATAGGGCCGCTTCTCCAGACCGGTGAAAACGTTCTTGAACTGCACCATGCCAGCATTGGTGAACATCAGCGTCGGGTCGTTGCGCGGCACCAGCGGGCTTGATGCGACGACCTCGTGACCTTCCTTGCGAAAATAGTCGAGAAATGCCGACCGGATCTCGTTGACGCCACTCATGAATACTGCCTTTTCGAGAGAACCGCCGGCTGCCGGCGGAAAATAGACATGGCCTTTTAGCGGTCGCACCGCAGCCTGTCCAGAAACACCAAATGGGCTCAAATCCCCGCTTTCACCAGCGCTTTGAAATGGCTTCTGCCCCGCCGTCAAACGCAAACCGCCGGCACGGGGCCGGCGGTTCGAAACGCATCGATTACGCAAACTCAAAATCAAAACATCAAATCGAAACCCGGCTGAGGCTCGGCGAGGCGTCGCCTGCCCTACATCACCCCGGCGTCGTCCTCGAAACCGTCGTCGCTGCTTTCGGAGCCGCCGTTTTCAAGGAATTTCTCGGCGATCAGCCCGGCATTCTGTCGCAGCGCCAGCTCGATCTCGCGCGCCGTGTCGGGATTATCGCGCAGGAACAGCTTTGCGTTTTCGCGGCCCTGGCCAAGACGCTGCGAATTGTAGGAGAACCAGGCGCCCGACTTTTCGACCACGCCGGCCTTGACGCCGAGATCGACCAGCTCGCCGGTCTTGGAGACGCCCTCACCATACATGATGTCGAACTCGACCACCTTGAAGGGCGGCGCCAGCTTGTTCTTGACCACCTTGACGCGGGTCTGGTTGCCGACGACCTCGTCGCGATCCTTGACCGAGCCGATGCGGCGGATGTCGAGGCGAACCGAAGCATAGAATTTCAGCGCATTGCCGCCGGTCGTCGTCTCGGGCGACCCGAACATGACGCCGATCTTCATGCGGATCTGGTTGATGAAGATGACCATGGTGTTGGAGCGCGAGATCGAGGCGGTGAGCTTGCGCAGTGCCTGGCTCATCAGGCGCGCCTGCAGGCCGGGCAGCGAATCGCCCATCTCGCCTTCGATTTCCGCCCGCGGCGTCAGCGCCGCCACCGAATCGACCACCAGCACGTCGATGGCGCCGGAGCGCACCAGCGTGTCGCAGATCTCCAGCGCCTGCTCGCCGGTATCGGGCTGCGAGATCAACAGGTTTTCGAGATCGACGCCGAGCTTGCGGGCATAGACCGGGTCGAGCGCGTGCTCGGCATCGACGAAGGCGCAGATGCCGCCCTTCTTCTGGGCTTCGGCCACCGTGTGCAGCGCCAGCGTCGTCTTGCCCGAGCTTTCCGGCCCGTAGATCTCGACGATGCGGCCGCGCGGCAGGCCACCGACGCCAAGCGCGATGTCCAGCCCAAGCGAGCCGGTCGGCACTGTTTCGATCTCGACGACCTGCTCGTTTGCGCCGAGCCGCATGATCGAGCCTTTGCCGAAGGCACGCTCGATTTGCGACAGCGCCGCATCCAGAGCCTTTGATTTGTCCACCGCTTTGTCCTCTACAAGCCGCAAAGAATTCTGAGCCATGATACATCACCCCGTGGTCGTCAATGGAGGCCGGACAATCCCGCAATCCTTAAAAGAATGTACCTCGTTTGTTCTCATTTGTCAATGAGCGGCAAGGATTTGAAAAATAACGGATATCCATATTTGTTCTATTTTTGTTTCGTAAATTTGCTTCCCAATGCCTCCCGCCTCGCATGCGGCGCCGCTGCCGTCACCAACCGAATCGCACCCGCGATTGCAGGGTTCCGCCCAGCGACCTAGTCTCCTCCCGGGCAACAGCAAAGGGCATTTTGCCGGCATGATGAACTCCCCGACGATCCTGGCCGTGGGCGGCGCCTATATCGAGCGGCGCGGCCGGGTTGCCGGCGCCTTCGTGCCAGCCGCCTTGAACCCCGGCACGATGCGCGAGCATGTTGGCGGCGCCGTCTTCAACGCCTTGCGCTTTGCGGTGCGACGCGGCGCCTCGGCCTCGCTGCTTTCGGTGCGCGGCGGCGATGCCCTTGCCGACACGGTTTTACACGCCGTCACCGAGGCCGGCATTGCCGACCTGTCGGCGGTGTTCCTCGACCGGGCAACGCCAAGCCATACGATGCTGATCGATAGCGATGGCGGGCTGATCGCCGG
Source organism: Mesorhizobium sp. M0045 (assembly GCF_040323385.1). Taxonomy (NCBI): domain Bacteria; kingdom Pseudomonadati; phylum Pseudomonadota; class Alphaproteobacteria; order Hyphomicrobiales; family Phyllobacteriaceae; genus Mesorhizobium; species Mesorhizobium sp. M0045. The sequence continues at coordinate 215,566 of NZ_JAMYUY010000006.1, read as the reverse complement.
CCTTGCCGACATGGTGCTCTACGAGCTGGCGCTTCCCAAGCAAATCCGCCGCGCCAAGGTGCGCGAAGCGATCGGTTCGGCCAACGCGGTGCTGTGCGACGCCAACCTGCCGTCTTCCGCGTTGGAGCGGCTGGCGGCACTCGCCGCCGGCAAGCCGGTGTTTGCGCTTGCCGTCTCGCCCAGCAGAGCGGCGCGGCTGACGCCGGTGCTCGGACTTCTAGCGTTGGCCTTCATGAACCGGCACGAGGCCGGCGTGATCGCCGGCGTTGACATCGATGCTGACGATCAAGGCGTCGTCGACGGGCTGAGACGCGCCGGCCTGAAGAGCGGCGTGGTGACCGCCGGCGACGGACCGGTGCTCGGTTTCGACCAAACCGGCGCCTTTTCGGTCCTGCCTCCGCCACTGCAAAAGCGGACCGATGCCACCGGCGCCGGCGACGCTCTGGCCGGCGCCACGGTCGCCACCCTGCTGCGCGGCCTGACGCTGCGCGAAGCGTTGCGTGAAGGCGTCGCCGCCGCGGCGCTCGCCATCGAGAGCGCCGCCTTCACCAGTGCCAGCTTTGTCGAGGCGCTGGCGCTCGTGCCCGAGGCGCGGGACCTGGCATGAAGTGCGGCGCGGAATTGCCGAAGCATAACGCAGCCTATTTTCCGGCGCGCCGTCCTGCCTCGTAGGCGCGGCGTGCCCAGATCGCCATCTCATCCGGATCATCGAAGGCACTGTCGGGAACGCTCCAATACGGCATAGACACCAGCTTGCCGTGCCGTGAGCCGGTATAGGTCCATTGCCGGCAGCCGGCCGCTTCGAATTCAGGCGCGCTTTCCGCGTCGGCCTTCAGCATCAATTCGTCACGGATGACGACGGCGACGATCACGCCGTCGAAATAGATGCCCTTGCCGCCGAACATCTTGCGGATGCTAACCGGGCCAAGGCCTTCGAAAAGCTCTTCGATGCGCTCATTGTCCATGCGGCGATCATGTCATCCGGATTTCCCCTTGTCATCGCCGCAACCGGCACCATCCTGACAAGTTCGGAACCAGTTTCGTCGGAGTTTCTCATGCCGCTTCTGCTCAAAGGGTCCTGCCGGTGCAATGCCGTGCGTTTCGAGGTGGAAAGCCACACGCCGGTGCCGTTCATGCTGTGCTACTGCTCGATCTGCCGCAAGCAGCAGGGCGGTGGCGGTTTCGCCATCAATCTCGGCGCCGATTACAAGACGTTGAAAATCCGGGGCAAGCGCCATCTCGGCGTCTACCGCGCCGAGATCGAGGACGACGAGCACCCGCACCGCGAAACCTCGACGGGCGAGCGGAACTTCTGCACGAAATGCGGGACGGCGCTCTGGCTCTACGACCCGACCTGGCCGGAGCTGGTGCACCCCTTCGCCTCGGCGATCGACACAGACCTGCCAAAGCCGCCGGAGAAGGTGCATCTCATGCTGAAATACAAGGCGAACTGGGTCGAGCCGGAGATCGGCAAAGGGGACAAGGTCTTCGACGTCTACCCGGAAGAATCGATTGCCGACTGGCACAAACGAACAGGAATGTGGGTGGATTAGGTCCTTTCTCCCCGTGAACGGGGGAGAAGGAAAAATCAGGCCGAAGCGCGCGCTTCAGCCAAGGCCTTCAAATCGGCCGGCTTCAGTTCGACCGATTCGCCGCAGCCACAGGCCGAACTCTGGTTTGGGTTGCGGAAGGTGAAGCCGGTGCGCAGCGTCGTCTGCTCGAAATCCATCTCGGTGCCGAAAAGGAAAAGTGCTGCTTCGGGCGCGACATAGACATGGGCGCCGTCGCGCTCGATGTGATCGTCCTTGGTGTTGGGTTCGGTCACCAGGTCGACCGTATATTCCATGCCGGCACAGCCGCCCTTCTTGATGCCAAGGCGAATGCCATGCGCGTTTTCACGCGTGGCGACGATCTCGCGCACCCGGTCGGCGGCCTTTTCGGTCATCGTGATGACGGCAAAGCGTCCCATGTTTTCCTTCTCCATTCTTGCAGGTTCAAGGCCTGCCGAATGATTCCTCACCTAAAATGGTGAAGTTTTGTACCCGGCGCAAGTGCGCCAGTCTCTGTCTGGTCGGATGCTAGTACCAGCCAACCGCCACCTGTGCCTCTTCCGACATGCGGTCAGGCGACCAGGGCGGGTCGAAGGTCATGTTGACCTCGACACCGGAAACGCCTTCGACGGCGCCGACGGCATTTTCCACCCAACCCGGCATTTCGCCGGCCACCGGGCAGCCGGGTGCAGTCAACGTCATGTCGATCTTGACCGAGCGGTCGTCCTCGATGTCGATCTTGTAGACGAGGCCGAGCTCATAGATGTCGGCCGGGATTTCCGGGTCGTAGACCGTCTTCAGCGCCGAGACGATATCGTCGGTCAGCCGCGCCAGTTCGTCGGCAGGAATAGTTGACCCGGAAACCGCCGCGTTGGTGGTGGAATCCGGAACTGTGCTCTCGGCGGTGTGGCTGGCATCATCCATAATCGTCACCCGAAGAACTTTCGCGCCTTCTCCAGCGCATCGGCCAAAGCGTCGACTTCGGCCCTGGTATTATACATGCCGAACGATGCCCTGCATGTGGATGTTACGCCGAAGCGTTTCAACAGCGGCTGGGCGCAATGCGTGCCGGCGCGGACCGCCACGCCCTGCCGATCGATAACCATCGACACGTCATGAGCGTGGATGCCCTGCAGCTCGAACGAGATGATGGCGCCCTTGCCAGGCGCATCGCCGAAGATGCGCAGCGAGTTGATGGCGCGCAGTCGCTGATGCGCATAGTCCTTCAAATCGGCCTCGTGCGCTGCGATGCGCTCACGGCCGATCTTTTCCATGTACTCCAGCGCAGCACCAAGCCCGATCGCCTGCACGATCGGCGGCGTACCGGCCTCGAAACGGTGCGGCGGGTCGTTGTAGGTGACGATGTCTTGCGTCACCTCCTCGATCATCTCGCCGCCGCCCATGAACGGGCGCATGCGCTCCAGAATATCCTTCTTGCCGTAGAGCACGCCGATGCCCGACGGGCCATAAAGCTTGTGGCCGGTGAGGACGAAGAAATCACAGTCGAGGTCCTGCACGTCGATCGGCATGTGCACGGCGCTCTGGCTGCCGTCGACCAGCACCGGAATGCCGCGGGCATGGGCAATGCGCACGATCTCCTTGATCGGCGTCACCGTGCCCAGCGCGTTCGACATATGGGTGATGGCAACCAGTTTTGTGCGGTCGGTCAGCCGCTTCTCGAATTCCTCGATGTGGAAGACACCGAGATCGTCGACCGGCACCCAGACCAGTTTCGCGCCCTGCCGTTCGCGGATGAAATGCCACGGCACGATGTTGGAATGGTGCTCCATGATCGAGAGCACGATCTCGTCGCCTTCGCCGATATTGGGCATGCCGAAACCGTAGGCGACCGTGTTGATCGCCGCCGTGGTGTTCGAGGTGAAGACGATGTTGTCGGTGCTCGGTGCGTTGAGGAAACGGCGCACCGTCTCGCGCGCCTTCTCATAGGCGTCGGTCGCGGCATTGGACAGGAAATGCAGGCCGCGGTGGACGTTGGCATATTCCTGGGAATAGGCGTGCTGGATAGCGTCGAGCACGGCCTGCGGCTTCTGCGCCGAGGCGCCATTGTCGAGATAGACCAGCGGTTTGCCGTAGACTTGCCGCGACAGGATCGGGAAGTCGCGGCGGATCGCCTCGACGTCGTAAGGAATGTTTTCGACTTTCTGGTCCATCGTCTCGACCGTCATCCTTGGGCTTGTTCCGAGGATCTACTAGCCCTCGGATTTTGCCAGTTCCTGGTCCCACGCGGCAGATCCTCGGGACAAGCCCGAGGATGACGCCGGAATCTTAAGCCACTCACCCGTGCGCCACGAACCAGTTGTCGAGCCGTGCTTCCAGCGCCTCGACGATGGCCTCGTCGTCCAGTTCCTCGATCACTTCGGCGACGAAGGCTTTGACCAGCAGGCCGCGCGCGGTCTTCTCGTCTATGCCGCGCGCCATCAGATAGAACAGATGGCCGTGGTCGATCTCGGTGACGGTCGCGCCATGGCCGCAGACGACGTCGTCGGCGAAGATTTCAAGCTCCGGTTTGGTCGAGAACTCGCCGTCATCCGACAGAAGCAGCGTGTTGCAGGCCATCTTGGCGTTGGTCTTCTGCGCATATTGGTGGACATTGATGCGGCCTTGGAAGACGCCGCGCGCTCTGCCGGTTACCACGTTGCGGATGACTTCGGTCGAGGCGGTGTGCGGCACGGCATGGTCGAGCACCATGGTGACGTCGGTATGGGTGTCGCCGGCGAGCAGATTGATGCCGCGCAGCGTGAAGTCGGCGCCCTCGCCGGTCGTCTTCACAACGACCTCCTGGCGGACCAGCTTGCCGCCGGCATTCATCACAAACAGCGTCAGTTTCGAATTCTTGCCGAGATGCGCCTTGAACTGGGCGAGATGCGTCGCCGTATCCGGCTGCTCCTGCACGACCAGCCATGTCACTTCGGCTCTCTCGCCAAGCACAAGCTGGCTGACCGAGCTGACCAGTGCTGCCCCCTCGCCCGTCTGGCGCTCGACGACGATAGCCTTGGCGCCGGCGCCGACGCGGACGGTCAGCCGCACATGCGACTGTCCGCCGGCCTGCAAATTCTGCAATTCGACCGGCTTATCCAGTTGAGCATCTTCGGCGATGTCGACGAAATAGCCGTCGGCGACAAAGGCGGTATTGAGCGCGCCGATGGCGTCGTCGCTGCCATAAGAATCAAGCCCAGATGCTGCGCTGCCGTCGGTCAGCTTGTCCGACAGGCGCTGCACGGCAACGCCTTCGATATCGGGCAGTTTCATACTCGAAACGCCGTTCAGCACCGGCAAAACGCTGGAGCCCTCGACGATCGGCGCAATGGCTTTCGCAACCGCTGCCGGATCGAAGTCCGGCACCGAAATCAGCAGCCGGCGCAGGTCCGTATAGTGCCAGGATTCGACGCGCCGCGTCGGCAGGCCGCTCTTGATCGCTTCGATGGCGTCGTCGCGCTTCAGCATCACCGCGCCGTCGCCGGGCAGCAGCGACAGCCGCTCGCCAAAGGCGTCGATCAGCGCCGTTTCGGCCGGTGTCCGCTGGGGTGTCGTGTGCATATTCATCAGTATCGCCTTGTTTGGCTTGCCTTCCGGGCCTGCTGGCATCTCACGCGGCTTGCCCGATCACGCCGGCATAACCATTGGCCTCGAGATCGAGCGCAAGCGACTTGTCGCCCGACTTGATCACCTGGCCCCTGTAGAGCACATGCACCGTATCCGGCACGATGTATTGGAGCAGGCGCTGGTAGTGGGTGATGACGACGATGGCGCGGTCCGGCGAGCGCAGCGTGTTGACGCCGTCCGCGACGATCTTCAGCGCGTCGATATCGAGGCCGGAATCGGTCTCGTCGAGGACGCAAAGCTTCGGCTCGAGAAGCTTCATCTGCAAGATCTCGGCGCGCTTCTTCTCGCCGCCGGAAAAGCCGACATTGAGCGGCCGCTTCAGCATCGCCATGTCCATGTTGAGCGAGGCGGCAGCTTCCTTCACGCGCTTCAGAAATTCCGGGATCTTCAGCGGTTCCTCGCCGCGCGCCTTGCGCTGCTCGTTCATCGCCACTTTCAGGAATTCCATCGTCGCCACGCCCGGTATCTCCATCGGGTACTGGAAGGCGAGAAAGATGCCGGCGGTAGCGCGCTCGGCCGGATCCATGTCGAGGATCGACTGGCCGTTGTAGAGGATGTCGCCCTCGGTGACCTCATAATCCTCGCGCCCGGCAAGGATATAGGACAGCGTCGATTTTCCCGAGCCGTTCGGCCCCATGATGGCGGCGACCTCACCGGCCTTCACCGAAAGATTCAGGCCGCGGATGATCTCGGTGCCGTCATCGACGATACGGGCATGGAGGTTTCTGATTTCAAGCATTCCATTCGTCCTATCCGTAGCCGTCTGCCCGGCTAAACTCGATTTAACAACTGCTCCAAGGCTTCGGCGCCCGGCCGCAGTACTCAAACATCCACCGGTCTTTTAATTGTAGTTACTCCACATCATCGTGCTCGGATGAGGCTGATAGACATTCTCAATCTCATCAATGCTCTCATACAAATCCAGCCAAGTCGGGTTTAGACCTTCAATCAGATTCGTCTTCCATTCGCGGAGATAGCGCTTCAAAGACTTTTCGCGCTGAATCGCGAGAACGATGTTCGGGTGCCGCTCAAACCAAACCAGATTCTTTGCCTTGTATTTCGAGGTAAAACCCCGGTGCACAGCATTACGGTGTTCCCACACTCGCGCATGCAAATCACTGGTTACGCCAGTGTAGATAACTCCACGCGGCTTATCGGACATCATGTAAACAAAGCCGGTCATTTTCCTGCTGACGACCTACGCAAGGCACCGCCATCCTTAAAATTTGTGCGGTCATCTTTGAACTTCGCGCCGACGTTACTGAGTTTCGCTCCGTCATCCTCGGGCTTGTCCCGAGGATCTACCGGCCTCTCAATACGGATCGCGCCACACCTCTGTTGGACAGCGGATCCTCGGGACAAGCCCGAGGATGACGGCGCAAAACTCAGTGACGACGGCGCCAAATCCGAGGGTGACGGCGCAAGGCCCGAGGATGACAGTGCCAAGCTCAGAGATGACAACGCAAAGCCAGAGCTCATCACCCCACGCTCCCCTCGAGGCTGATGCCGATCAGTTTCTGCGCCTCGACGGCGAATTCCATCGGCAGCTGCTGGATGACGTCCTTGACGAAACCGTTGACGATCAGCGCGATCGCCTCTTCTTCCGGAATGCCACGCTGCATGACGTAGAATTTCTGATCCTCGGAAATCTTCGACGTCGTCGCCTCATGCTCGAACTGTGCGGTCGAATTCTTGGCTTCCATGTAGGGCACGGTGTGCGCGCCGCACTGGTCGCCGATCAAGAGCGAGTCACAGTTGGTGAAGTTGCGGGCGTTGGTCGCCTTGCGGTGCGCCGAGACCTGGCCGCGATAGGTATTCTGCGAGAAGCCGGCGGCAATGCCCTTGGAGATGATGCGGCTCGACGTGTTCTTGCCGAGATGGATCATCTTGGTGCCGCTGTCGACCTGCTGGTAGCCGTTCGACACCGCGATCGAATAGAACTCGCCGCTGGAATCGTCGCCGCGCAGGATGCAGCTCGGATATTTCCAGGTGATGGCCGAACCGGTCTCGACCTGCGTCCACGAAATCTTCGACCGATGGCCGCGGCAGTCGCCGCGCTTGGTGACGAAATTATAGATGCCGCCCTTGCCTTCGGCGTCGCCGGGATACCAGTTCTGCACCGTCGAATATTTGATCTCGGCATCGTCGAGCGCGATCAGTTCGACCACCGCGGCGTGAAGCTGGTTCTCGTCACGCTGCGGCGCCGTGCAGCCTTCGAGATAGGAGACGTAAGCCCCCTCCTCGGCGATGATCAGCGTGCGCTCGAACTGACCGGTGTTCTTCTCGTTCATGCGGAAATAGGTCGACAATTCCATCGGGCAGCGCACGCCCTTGGGCACGAAGACGAACGAACCGTCGGTGAACACGGCTGAATTCAGCGTGGCGTAAAAATTGTCGGTGGTCGGCACCACCGAGCCGAGATATTTCTTCACCAGCTCCGGATGCTCGCGGATCGCTTCCGAGATCGAGCAGAAGATGACGCCGGCCTGCGCCAGTTCCTTCTTGAAAGTGGTCACGACCGAGACGGAATCGAACACCGCATCGACGGCGACGCGGCCGGACTTGTAAACGTTGTCGCTGCCTTCCTCGAGCTCCGACGCATCGGTCTTCTGCACGCCGGCGAGGATTTCCTGTTCCCTGAGCGGAATGCCGAGCTTCTCGTAGACCTTCAGCAGTTCGGGATCAACCTCGCTGAGCGAAGTCGGGCCGGGCGTGCTCTTGGGCGCCGCGTAATAATAGATGTCCTGGAAATCGATTTTGGGATAGTGGACGCGCGCCCATTTCGGCTCGTCCAGCGTCAGCCAGCGGCGATAGGCTTCCAGGCGCCATTCCAGCATCCAGGACGGCTCGCCCTTCTTCGCCGAAATGAAGCGGATAATGTCTTCACTCAGGCCCTTGGGGGCCTTGTCCATCGCGATTTCGGTCTGGAATCCATATTTATACTGGTCGACATCGATCTTTCGAACTCGATCGATCGTCTCCTGCACAGCAGGCATCAGCGTTCTCCATCCACGCCGGGGTCAAGGCCCGACAGTTTTCAAACTATGGCACCGCGAACGAGCACCCTTGGGCACCCGCGGCGGCGTAAGTTTCATATAGTGCGTTCATGCCGGAAATTCACCCGGCCAAATTCGAACGCACGGCTCTACCAGGCCACAAGGCCCAAATATTCCTTCGCCGCGCTCAGGCGGCCTTTTCCCTGTTCGCCTTTTCCCTACCGCCTTGCCGTGCAACGATCGTCGCCAGCGCCGCGCGAAACAGCTCGATATCCTCGGTGCTGGTCGCGTGGCCGATGGACACGCGCAACGCGCCAACGCCATCGCCGTAATCCATGGCTTTCAGCACGTGACTCGGCCCGACTTTGCCCGACGAACAGGCCGATCCGGCCGACAGCGCCACACCGGCGAGGTCGAAGGCGATCTGCGCCGTCTCGGCCTTGATGCCGGGAATAGCGAAGAATGTGGTATTGGCAAGCCTTGCAGCGCCGGTCCCGAAGATTTCGGCGTCCGGAACAAGCGTTTTAACGATCGCCTCGATTTCGTCGCGACGCTGCCGCACCGCTTCGATCGTTTGCAAGCCGGCAGACGCCTCGCTAGCGGCCGCGCCAAACCCGGCAATCGCCGCAAGGTTTTCGGTGCCGCCGCGATGGCCTTTTTCCTGGCCACCGCCGCTGACCAGCGGTTTTGGCATCATCAGATCCGACGCCGCGACCATGGCGCCGACGCCCTTGGGGCCGCCGATCTTGTGCGAGGAAAGAATCAGATAATCACCGTAACCCGCCGAGATATCGAGCGGAATGCGGCCGGCTGCCTGCACGGCATCGACGACCAGGATGCCACCCGCCGCCTTGACGATTTCGGCAATGCGGCCGACCGGCTGGATCACGCCGGTTTCATTGTTGGCAGCGTGGATGGCCACCAGCGGCAAGCCTTCGGCCTTGTCATGCTGGGCGAGAGCCTCGGCCAAAACGTCGAGCCTGACGACGCCGTCGGCGTCGACGCCGATCCGTGTCACCTGCGCCGCTGGGAAATGCCCACCGTTCAGCAAGCAAGGATGATCGGCCTCGGACACATAGAGCCGGCTCATACGGACAGCACCGCGCCCCATCTGCCAGTCCGGCGTCAGCAGCGTCGAGGCCGCTTCCGTCGCGCCGGAGGTGAATACGACATGCTCGGCCCTGGCGTTGACCAGTCGCGCCACATTGCGCCTGGCATCCTCGATCAGCCGCCGCGCAGCGCGGCCCTCGGCATGGACGGAGGACGGGTTGGCGGCGACGTCGAGCGCGGCGACCACCGCCGCGCGCGCGGCGGCAAGCAGCGGCGCGCTGGCATTGTAGTCGAGATAGGCGCGTGCTCCGGCCATTTCCGTCCAACTGGTCCCTTCAAAAGCCGTTCCGCGAAGATAGCGCGTTATTTCCTTGAAATTGCAAGGCAAGACGTCCTATTTACGCGGCTTGCGGCGCGGGTGGCCGAGCCACAGTTTTGGCCGCCCAGTTTTGAACAATTCTAAACTAGCTTCTAGAAAGACGCTCGCCCTGCGTCAAGGCCTAGGGAAAACTGGGGCCAGAGGAAAAGTTGTTCCGGGCGCCGCGCAATTTATGCCAAGTGGAGTATTTCATGCCTGAGGTCATTTTCACCGGTCCGGCCGGCCGTCTGGAGGGTCGCTATCAGCCCTCGAAGGAAAAGAGCGCGCCGATTGCCATCGTCCTGCACCCGCACCCCCAGTTCGGCGGCACGATGAACAACAAGATCGTCTACGACCTCTTCTACATGTTCCAGAAGCGCAATTTCACCACGCTGCGCTTCAATTTCCGCGGCATCGGCCGCAGCCAGGGAGAGTTCGACCACGGCACCGGCGAGTTGTCCGACGCCGCGGCGGCGCTCGACTGGGTGCAGTCGCTGCATCCCGATTCGAAGAGTTGCTGGGTTGCCGGCTATTCGTTCGGCTCGTGGATCGGCATGCAACTTCTCATGCGCCGGCCGGAGATCGAGGGCTTTATCTCGGTCGCGCCCCAGCCCAATACCTATGATTTCTCGTTCCTGGCGCCATGCCCGTCGTCCGGCCTGATCATCCACGGCGACGCCGACAAGGTCGCGCCGCCCAAGGACGTGCAGGGCCTGGTCGACAAGCTGCACACGCAAAAAGGCATTACCATCACCCAGAAGACCTTGCCCGGCGCCAACCATTTCTTTGCCAACCATGCGGAGCTTCTGATCGAGGAATGCGCGGACTACCTCGACCGCCGGCTGGCGGGGGAACTGTCCGACCCACGGCCGAAGCGGCTGAGATAGTCGGCGATGTACCAACCGCCCCACTTCCAGGAAACCCGGCAGGACGTCCTGCACGGGCTGATCCGGTCGCATCCGCTTGGCCTGCTGGTCTCGAACGGCGCCGAGGGGCCAATCGCCAACGCAATTCCCTTTCTTCTAGATGCGCCCTCCCTGCTCAACGCGGATGTGCCGCCGAACGGCAGGCTGCGCGCCCATCTGGCCAAGGCCAATCCGCAATGGCGGCTTTTGGCCGACAATCCCCTGGCGCCGGTGCTGGTCGTCTTCCAGGGCGCCGATGCCTATGTGACGCCGTCCTGGTATGAGACCAAGCGTGAAACCGGCAAGGTGGTACCGACCTGGAACTACGCCATCGTCCAGGTGCGCGGCATCGTCACGGTGATCGAAGACCAGGATTGGCTGGCCGGGCAGATTTCCGATCTGACGATGTCGCAGGAGGGCAGCCGCTCGGCGCCATGGGCGGTGACCGACGCGCCGGCACCCTTCATCCAGTCACAGATCAAGGGCATCGTCGGCCTGGAAATCGAAATCACCGAAATCAGCGGCAAGTGGAAAGTCAGCCAGAACCGCCCGGCCGCCGACCGCATCGGTGTCGCCGAGGGGCTCGAGAGCGAGACCGCCAACTCGGCCGACATGGTCCAGCTGGTAAGGTCCTACGGCGGGCTGGACGGCAAGTAGTCTTGCTTGCTCGACCGGGTGCAGGCCGGTGGCGGGCTCAATCGACCTTGGTCATCGCCGCCTTGCGCTCGTTGGCGATCAGCCAGAGATTGCGGATATAGATCAACAGGCCCATGGCCTGGCCGGCGATGAACACCGGATCCTGACGCTGGATGGCGTAGATCAGCAGCAGGCCGCCGCCGAACAGCGAAAAGAACCAGAAGGCAATCGGCACGACGCTGCGCTTGGCTTTTTCCGACGCCACCCACTGCACCAGAAAGCGCATGGTGAAGAAGAACTGGGCGACGAAGCCGAGCAGCACCCAGGCATCGAATTGCTTGACGAAAACATCGTGAAGCCAGGTCGCCAATTCCTGAAGCACGTTACCCATGCCTGATTTCCTCTACTTTGGGCATTCTGCGGCGCCTGCGGCGCAGCCACCAGACGCCGGCAAGATCGAGCACGCCCTGAAGGCCGCGATCGAAGATGCCGTAATTCGATTTGCCGTGACGGCGGGAGCGGTCGACGACATCGCAATGGACGACGCGGTAGCCCTCCTGGATGACCAGCGCTGGAACAAAGCGATGGGTGCCGTCGAAGAAGGGCAATTTCCGCAAAATGTCGGTGTGAATCGCCTTAAGGCCGCAGCCGGTATCCCGCGTCTCGTCGTGCAGGATGGCTTTTCTCAGCCCGTTGGCAAAACGCGACGCCAGTTGCTTGATCTTGCTGTCGCGGCGCTTCAGACGCTGTCCCTGCGCGGCCCCGACTTCGGGACCAGCCTGCCGCAGCGCGTCGATCAACACCGGAATGTAACCGGGGTCGTTCTGACCGTCGCCGTCAATGGTGGCGACGATATCGCCACGCGCCGCCCAGGCGCCTGAGCGCACCGAGAGCGACTGTCCGGCGGATTTTTCATGCCTGAGATGGCGCAGCGGAAACCGGCGAAGCGCTGCCTCTGCGGCAAGCACCGAAGGCGTGTCGTCTGTCGAGCCATCGTCGACGACGATGACCTCGAAGTCCCGCCCGGCCATGGCAGTGCCGATCTCGTCGAGCAGAAGCGGCAGGTTCGCCGCCTCGTTCCGGCAAGGAATGACGATGGATATCTCCGGCATCTCGACTCTGTCACAGGATATGGCATTCGATCGATGCCGCGCGGTCCAGAGGAAAAGCCCTGCTGGCGCGGCGCCTCATTACGCCAGCCGAAACAACGACGCAAGCAGGCCCCACGCTATCCGCGCGGACGCAAATCCTGATTCCACTTTTGCTGATCGCGCAAAGCCATCCAAAGCGCGATCGGACGCAAAACCGGATTCCACTTTTGCTGATTGCGCTTGAGTGCTAAACGCCGGCCTTCACGCATACCGTGCCGCGTTCGGCCGGAAGCTTTTCGGGAAAGAAAATGTCCGCCTTCAAATCCGATTTCCTGCGCACCATGAGCGAGCGTGGTTTCATCCACCAGACCTCGGACGATGCCGGCCTCGACCAGCTTTTCGCCACGGAAACGGTGAGCGCCTATATCGGCTTCGACGCCACCGCGAGGAGCCTGCATGCCGGGTCGCTGATCCAGATCATGATGCTTTACTGGCTGCAGCAGACCGGCCACCGGCCGATCGCGCTGATGGGCGGCGGCACCTCGATGATTGGCGATCCGTCGTTCAAGGACGAGGCGCGCAAGCTTTTGACGCCGCAGGATATCGAGAACAATCTCGCCGGCATCCGCCGCAACTTCACGCCCTATCTCAAATTCGGCAGCGGCCCGAACGACGCCGTCATGATCAACAATGCCGACTGGCTGATGGATATCAACTACGTCAATTTCCTGCGCGATGTCGGCCGGCATTTTTCGGTCAACCGCATGCTGGCCTTCGATTCGGTCAAGCTCCGGCTGGATCGCGAGCAGTCGCTGTCGTTCCTCGAATTCAACTACATGATCCTGCAGGCCTACGACTTCGTCGAGCTCTACAAGCGCCTCGGTTGCCGGCTGCAGATGGGCGGCTCCGACCAGTGGGGCAACATCGTCAACGGTATCGATCTCGGCCATCGCATGGAAGGCGCGCAGCTCTATGCGCTGACGACGCCGCTGCTCACCACCTCCTCTGGCGCCAAGATGGGCAAGTCCGCCTCGGGCGCGGTCTGGCTCGATGCGGAGATGTTGAGCCCGTACGCGTTCTGGCAATATTGGCGCAACACCGAGGATGCCGATGTCGGCCGTTTCCTCAAGCTCTACACGACCTTACCGCTCGCCGAGGTCGCGCGCCTCGAACGGCTCGGCGGCTCGGAGATCAACGAAGCCAAGAAGATCCTCGCCACCGAAATCACCGCCATGCGACATGGCCGCGAGGCGGCAGAGGAGGCCAGCGAAACGGCGCGCAAGACGTTCGAAGAAGGGGCGCTCGCCGAAACACTGCCAACAGTCGAGGTGGGCAGGGCCGATCTTGAAGCCGGCGTCGGCATATTGTCGCTGTTCGTCACCGCCGGGCTGGCTGCGTCCAACGGCGAGGCACGGCGGCATATCCAGGGCGGCGCCATGCGCCTTAACGATCAGCCCGTGTCAGACGATCGCAGGATGGTGACGCTGCAGGATCTGGGGCCGGAAAACGTCGCAAAGCTGTCCCTCGGCAAGAAGAAGCACGTTCTGGTGCGGCCGGTCTGACCAGGGCCCGCCCTTCCTGTTAGATCTTTTCCGAAACCGGTTTCATCTTGCGGCGCTGGACCTTAGGTTCGGAATCACGGCCGAGGTTAATCAGCTAGCTCCCGAGAATGGCCGAGATGCCATTCGTCTCATCGATCGGAAGGAGCAGGTAGCGCAAATTGCGGACGTTCTGCGGCGCTTCGATGAACGTCTTGTTCGGGGCCGGAAGCGGACCGCCTGCTCGTAGAAGCGAGATTTATACAAGCTGACATTAAGTTCCGCGCGAGCAGCCTCCTGATCTGATCCAAAACGGTCCTTGCCGGGACTGATCCATTGCCTGAAAGCGGACGTAGGTAGAATCGGTGCGCCTGCCCCGGCTTAGGCGACGTTGCGGACGTCCGTTCTCCAAAGTTGTTATGCCGGGTGGACGGGGATGCACGTGCAAGCTGGGGTCAGAACGGGTTATCAACGCGCTTGTCCGCAGCAAGCGCTTCATAATCATGCAATCGCCTCTGTTGTGCGTGACAGGAGGTCTTCCGCCAGCCGTGACGCGGCCTCTCGCGCATCCTGGCGAGCCGCATGATCAATATCGGGTCCAAAGAGGGTCTTCTGGATAATTAGACTGCGGACATCTTCGATACCGATGAAGCGCAACCACGCTTCTATATAAGGTTTTTGAAAATCGAAGCGCTGCGCCGGAGTGATAGATTGCGCTGCATAGTCGAGACCTCGCGCGTAGACGACCACTGCGATCTTATCCCGGAGCAGTCCTCCGAACCCGCGTTCAGGATCGAACGAGAAAAGGATGTCCTTCTGCGATACCAGGTCGATGAAGTGCTTGAGCTTGTAGGGAATGCTGAAATTCCACAGAGGCGTCGACAGCAGGACAATATCCGCCCAGTGCAGTTGTTGCGCCAACTCTTGCAATGTGGCCCATGCCTGCTGTTGAGAAGGGGTAAGCGGCGCGCCGCTGAGCCCCGCATATTTGGCCAACATCGCGTCCTCACCGAATTCGGGGAGGTCGACATCCCATAGGCTGAGCGTTGAAATCTCCAAGTCGGGTCGCCGAGCACGATAGGTTTGAACAAAGGCGTCGGCGACCTCACGCGAGGCGGAACGCTCTTTGCGGGGCGAGGAAACGATATGCAGTAGCTTGGTCATGGACCACCCTTGCTCATTGTGATGAACCACATTGCGTCATATTTCAATTCGATATAGAAATTGAGATTATCGACGATATTCATCATGGATCACAATATATGTTGGAATTGGTCCTGCTCAGGACGTTCGTCGCCGTGTCCGACGAAGGCGGCTTCAGTCGGGCAGGAGCGCGACTGAACCTTACGCAGTCGGCCGTCAGTGGGCACCTGCGCCGTCTCGAGGAGCAGGTCGGAAAGCCCTTACTCAACAGGACGACGCGCTCGCTGGAGATGACACCCGATGGCGAGCGCCTGCTCGCCTATGCCCGGGCGATGCTCGCCCTTAACCGGGATGCTTTGGCCGATCTGGCGCAGGCACCCTTTCACGGCAGAGTTCGCGTCGGCCTCTCGGAAGACTTCGCACAGGTCCCCATCCTTCGCGCCTTGCAGGCATTCGGCGCTGATCGCCCCGGATTGCAGGTCGAGGTGCAAGTCGGGATTCCGAGTGCGCTCCTCTCGAAGATGAAGGAGGGCAACATCGAACTGGTGCTCGGATCACAATGTGAGGGTGAGGAGATGGGGCGCCTCCTGTGGCGCGAGCCTCTTGTCTGGGCATGGGCGGATCGTACCGGCGTGAATCTTCCGGACCCGCTGCCGTTGGCTGTGTTGCCGGAACCTTGCCCCTACAGGGAAGTTGCTCTTGAACGGCTTGCCAAGGCCGGGATCAGCCAGCGCACGGTGATGATCTGCGCAAGCAACTCCAGCCTGAGGGCGGCTGCCATCTCAGGCTTTGCTGTAGCGCCGATGATCGCCAGTCAGCTGAGAAACGGCCTGGTCAGGGTACCCGAAAGCCACGGTCTGCCAGAGTTACCAGAAGCGGAGTTCAGGCTATTTGCCGCATCGAACGGCGATACCTCCGTCCTCGAAGAACTGGCGGAGGCCATCATGAATGCCGTTCCTCGAAGGCACGCTGGCGAGGAGTGATCTGAACTCGCACCGACGTCTGCTTTATGGCTAGTTCCGAATGTCCAGAAATGGCGCAACCGCGACCTCCATCATGGTCACTAACTATGTCTGCTGTCAGGCAATGGTAACAGTCACCTCAATGGCCGAGATTGCGGCGCAAAGCAGCCATTTAAGCCCGGGCTGACGTCAGTCGCCTTTGGATCATGGGCGTGAATTCGCGGGCGGACGAGCGGCCGGTTGAGATCAAAACTCGGTCGCTCGAGGTAATTGGGTTTTGACCTCACCGATACTCGAAGATCGACCTGAAAATCCCGGGCGCTATCACCGATAGCGGATTGACCTCCAGGTTAGGCTTGTTGGCGTTGCCCTTGAGCCTGTAGGTGACGCCGATCAGGCCGCGGTCGCGGCCGTTGCCGAGCAGCGCACCGATCAGCGGCAGTTCGCCGAAGATGCGGTTTACGCCGTACGCCGGCATGAACGTGCCGGTCATATCCATGTTGTTGTTCTGGTCGTAGAGCGTGCCCTGGAAGGTGGTGCCGATGCGCGAGCCGCGCAGCACGCCGTTGCGCAGCTTCAGATAGCCACTGCCCTTGTCGATCTCGCTGAAGCCGCGCTCGAATTTCACCCTCGACGTGTCGAGATTGCCTTTGACCGCCTCGTTGAGGCTGCGGCTGTCGCCAGCCGGCGTCGTCGACACGATCGAGGCGAGCTTCGGCTCATTGACGACAACGAAATTCCTGGCGTCGACCTGGCCTTTCATCGGCCCGTCGGCAGCCCCGGTGAGCGCCAGCGTGATCGAGCCGCCTTCCATGTGCTCGTAGATGTTGAGGAAGCGCAGTATGGCGCCGGCGTCGGCCGACTTCATGTTGAGCGTTCGCAGGCCGCCGCCGGTCGTGTTGCTCACGGTGATCGCGGCTCCCGAACTTGCGGTGGCGCTCACCTTGAGCCCGTTCACTCTGGAGCCGGCGGCGCTGTAGTCGAGCTTCAAATTCGACAGCACCTCGTCGTGGAAGCCGGTCAGGGAGCTGACGTCGGCGCTGACCGAGATCGCATCGACGCCGGTGGTCTTGGTGGCGGTATCGACATCGGACGTGAATTGCTTGATCAGCGAGCGTGCGTCCAACGCGCTGCCGCTGACCTCGACCGCATAGGCCTTGCCCGACCGCTTCACCGAGACGGCGACGTCGTCGCCCCTGTTCAACGTGACCTTGCTGAAGCGGGCCGAGGACAAGGTGCCGTTAACCAGCACGGCGCTGCCGTCGATGGAGAAGGTCTTGCCGTCGAGTTCGAAATTGGACAGCGTCGTGGTGTCGCCGGTCTTCGCCATGGCGAAGACGACCTTGGCGGGAATGCCGGGGCCCTTGCTCCAGCCGGCCCAGGGAATGTCCAGCCTGGCATTGGTCAGGTCGGCCGACACGTTCTGGTTGCCGGCGCCGCTCTTGTCGATCGCCACCTTGATGGTTCCGGAAAGCAGCGTCGACAGGCCAGGCATGGCGCTGGCGCGCGTCTTGTCGTCGAGCACCAGCGCTACTTTACGACTGCGCGGCGGGCCGCCATCCCGCAGCGGCTCAATCAGGTCGAGCTCGGCCGGAATCCCGTTGAGCAGTGCCTTGGCCGAGATCACCGCCCGGTCGGGCGCGACCGTGATCGAGCCGTCGGCTCGGCTGACCGTCTGGCCCTCGAACGGCTTGCCCAGCGACAGGTCCTTGTAGTCGAGCGCCACCAGCCAATCGAGTTTGGACGAGTCGACACCGGACTGCAGCGGAATATCAGCCTTGACGTGGCCGGTCACCGTGCCGGACAGGTCGTCCGGCAGCAGGCCGACATGGCGCATGGCGTTGATCGGGTCAAACGATGCCAGTTCGGCGATTGCCGGCGCCTCGCCGGCGACATCGATGTCGAGCGCGCCGATCACCGGCGGATGGTTCGCCGCCTTGACGGTAAGCGTGCCGTTGCTTGCCGCCACGGTGCGGCCGCTCGGCATATAGACGCTGCCCGAGGACAGCGCGACGTCGACGTCGTTGCCGTGGAAGCCGACAACGCCGACGGCATCGCGGATCGGCGGAATGCGGCCGGCCGTATCGAAGCGCGATCCTTCGACCTGGAAACGGCCGAACACTTCATCGGCGGAAAGCGGCACGCCGTTGCCGAGCCGTCCGGGCACGACCTGGAATTGCAGGCTGCCATTGGCGACGCGGCCGCCGAACAGGTTCTTAAGCACCCACAGCCTGGCATTGCGCGCCGAAAACCACGGCCATAATTGCTTGACGTGCGAGACCGGCATGTCGTGGACATTGAGCGCCAGCGATATGCCCGGCGCCTGGTTGGCGACGAATGAAACCGAAGCCGTGCCCAGCACTTCGCTGCCGGGTCCGGACCGGACGCCGATCTGCTCGGCGATCAGCTTTTGGCTCGTCGGCTGGTAGACGCCGGCAATACGGGCGATGAAGCTGAGCGCCGGCTCCGGCGAATCCGAAGGCGCCAGGGTCGAACCGTCGCTGGTGAGGTCGTAACGATAGGATGGCTCCTCGCCGGCTGTGCCGGTAGCCGGCTTCGGCCCGATCGAACCGGCGAAATCGAAGGTCGAGCGGCCGGTTTTCAGCAGCAAACTGTCGACCTGGATCTTGTTCGACCCGGCGACGAGCGTCGCATCGAGATCGATATCGGCCGGAAGCAGGCCGCGCGAACCGAGATCGAGCACCGATCCGGTCAGCGACAGGGCAGCGGTCAGCCGCGAACCGTTGTCGCCGGTTCCTTCCGACCCCGCCAGCTTCAAGGCGATCGCACCCAATTTGCCACCTGCCGCAGTGTCGGCGTCCGCTGCCTGGATGCTGGCGTCCAGCGTGGTGATGCGTCGCGTCGCCGGATCGCGGGTGGCGGAAGCGGCGATGGTGAGCGCCCTGCCGTCGACATCCGCGTCGGATGAAAACTCCATGCTTCCCGGTCCCGATTGCGAGACTGAGGCGTCGGCGATGGTGACCGACTCGACCGATCCGGCCTCGGGCAGTGCCAGCTCGACGTTGCGCAGATCGATCTGGCGCATCGAATCCTCGCGCACCGCATCGAGCGCACGGTTGAGGTTGGCGAAGACGGCGGCGGAAAGTTTTTCCGGATCGATGAGGCCGTCCTGGTTGCGCAGCTCCGCCGTCCAGTCACCGCCGGACGGCATTGCCGCCATGACGATGTGCGCGTCGGAAATCCGGGCGCTGGTCAGCCGCACCTCGCCCGAAAGCAACGGGATCAGCCGGATGCCAAAGCGGACCCGGCCGGCGTCGGCCATCGGTTTTCCGTCGGCGGTCTTGAGGCTGACGTCGCTGACCTGCAGCGCAATGAAGCTCGACCCGTCAAGCGTCAGCCGGGCCGGCCCGACGGCAACGTCGACATCGAAGCCTGCCAACTTCTCGATTGCCGTTTCGGCTTCCGCGCGAAGCCGCTCCGAGCCGAAGCCGGACACGCCGATCGCGTAGACGCCGGCGGCAACCAGCAGCACAAGGGCGACGAGGCCGGCAAACAGCCGCGCCATCAAACGGACGCCGCGACCGATCGACGCCTGGCCGAGCGGCGGGACGCGGCACGCGGACGGAAAGGTTCCCAGGTCGGTGATCTCGTCACGCCTGAACCTGATCTTCTCGTGCTGCGGTAGCTCCTGATCCACGCAATCTTCCGTTGAAACGAATTCGATCGTGGACGAATCCCCGCTCGACATTATATCGGTGCAGCCTGGCGCGTAACTTCAAACAAGGGCATCGGTATGGCTGACCTCGACGTGGGCGATGTTGCGCCGCAATTCGATCTTCCGCGCGACGGCGGCGGTTCACTCAGCCTCGCCGCATTGCTGGGAAAACCCATCGTACTCTATTTCTACCCACAGGACGACACCACAAGCTGCACCAACGAGGCGATCGGCTTTTCGCAGTTGAAGCCAGAGTTCGAAAAGGCCGGTGCTGTCGTCATCGGGCTCTCGCCGGACAGCGCCAAGAAACACGACAAATTCAAGGCGAAGTACGATCTGAGCGTCGATCTTGTTGCCGACGAAGAGCGCAAAGTGATCGAGGCTTACTATTTGTGGGTGGAAAAGAAGCTCTACGGCCGCACCTATATGGGCGTCGAGCGGGCGACGTTCCTGATCGGCCGCGACGGGCGCATCGCCAGGATCTGGCGCAACGTCCGCGTCAAGGGGCACGCCGAAGAGGTGCTGAACGCGGTTCGCGCTCTTTGATATCTGCGCCAGGCCGCCGCAATTCGATACCCGTTTTGCGCGAAGACCTTTGCCTGTCGTTCGATCCGGCAAAACTTTGTTAACCCTAATAATGTGTAATCAGGCTCGTCGTTGGTGTCGTAACGAAAGCTTGGTCCCGTGAACGTAGCCAGTCAGTCAGCGGTCTTCGGCAGACGCAAAGAGCCCCACACGGTCATCATCGCCCGGGGCGACCAGATAAGGCATTTCACCATACGCCCGTGGCTTGCGGCATTTTGCGGCTCGGCGCTGGCGGCGATCGTCATTGGCTACCTGCTGGCGACGTCTTATCTGGTGCTGCGCGACGACCTGATCGGCGCCACGACGGCGCGGCAGGCGCGCATGCAGCAGGCCTACGAAGACCGCATCTCCGCACTGCGCAGCCAGGTCGACCGCATCACCAGCCGCCAGCTACTCGATCAGCAGCTGATGGAAACCAAGGTCAGCGAGCTGCTGGAACGACAGAGCCAGCTCAGCCTGCGTCACGGCCGCCTCGGCCCGATCCTCGAACGAGCCGAAAACCAGGTCGCAACGCCGCCCGTGCCGACGGCAAAGCCGGACGAACATGCCGACGCGACAGGCAGCATCCAGCCGATGGCCTATTCCGTCGCCAGCCTTGCTGCCCCCCTTGCCGCTCCTGTGGGCGTTGACGACACCAGGCCGTTCTCACTGTGGTCGACCCGCGCCGATCCGCTGCCGAGCGAAAGCGCGGCCGACCGGGCAGACAAGCTCTTCGTCTCGATCAACAACTCGCTGAAGGCCATCGAGAGCCAGCAGCTTACCCGCATCGCCACACTTGCCGACAATGCCTACAAGAGCGCCGACGCGATCTCGCAGGCGCTCGAGGCCGCAGGCCTGCCCGTCGACAGCGAATTCGAAAAGAGCGACGTCGGCGGCCCGCTGATACCACTCGACAGCTCGTTGGTCTTCGACAGCAAGGTCAAGGAGTTGGACGAGGCTCTTGACGCGCTGGATCATCTTAAAAAGGAAGCGCGGCGGCTGCCGCTCGCCAACCCCGCGCCCGGCCATAGCGTCACCAGCCCGTTCGGCGTGCGCACCGATCCCATCCTCGGAACGGCCGCCTTGCATTCCGGCATGGATTTCAGGGCGCCGGTCGGTATGCCGGCCAAGGTCACGGCAGCCGGCGTGGTCGTCAAGGCCGGCTGGAACGGCGGCTACGGCCGCATGATTGAGGTCGACCACGGCAACGGTTTTGTGACGCGTTACGGGCATCTCAGCGAAATCGACGTCGCCGTCGGACAGAAGCTCGATACCGGAGACATCATCGGCAAGACCGGCAACAGCGGCCGCTCAACCGGCCCGCATCTGCATTACGAGGTCCGCCACAACGGCGAGGCAATCGATCCGCTACGGTTTCTGACCATCGGCAAGAAGGTCGAGCGGTACCTCTAGGGAGCCGGGCTGCTCCCTTCGGGCTCGGCATGACGCCAGATTCGCTCTGCACGGGCTGGTCAATTTTATTTTTGAATTCCATTTGACTGAATAAATCTTCGGTGCCAGTCTAGCCTCTCTCGGGGGCACAAGGCATGGCACTGCGGGGAACCAATCAGGAGTTCGGGCGGCCATATAATCGGCGTATCGTGCTCGAATCCATCCGCCTTCACGGACCGATTGCCCGCGGCGACATTGCAAGACGCGTCGGGCTCACCGTGCAGACGGTGTCGACTATCGTTCGCGAGCTGGAAGAGCACGGTTACGTGTTGTCGCTCCGCGAAGAGCCCAAGGGGCGCGGCCTGCCACCGGCGACGCTGCGCATCAATCCGGAAGGCGGCTATGCCGTCGGTATCCACGTCACCCCGCTGGGCATCAATGCCGCCCTGATCAACCTAAGCGGCGATGTTATCGAGAGCACCTACCGCGAAGCCCCAAATGCAACGCCCGACCACGCTTTCGAGCTGATCGGCGCCATGGTGCTCGAATTGACGGCATTGCGGCCCGGTGGCCGCGTTCTCGGCATCGGCATGGCGCTGCCCGGACCGTTCGGCGTGGAGTCCATGAGCTTTGTGGGGCCGACCACCATGACCGGCTGGAAGGATGTGGCGCTGCGCGAGCGGCTGGCCGCCTCAACCGGGCTGCCGGCCTTTTTCGAAACCGACATGGCGGCGGCGGCTATCGGCGAGCGCCTCTACGGCCTCGGGACGGCGTATTCCGAATATTACTATCTCTATTTCGGTGTCGGCCTCGGCGGCGTCATGGTGCATGATGGGGCCGCATTGCGCGGCGCCTGGGGAAATGCCGGCGAGATCGGCCACATTCCCGCTGTGCCGGGCGGCGAGCCGTGCCCGTGCGGCAATCGCGGCTGCCTCGAACGGTATCTCTCGCTCGAGGCGCTGCGGCGCCGCAAAATCGCCGACGCCGCGTGGGTGAGCGAGATTGCGCCGATCTTCCGCAACGCCGTCACCATCATCGAAAACCTGTTCGACCCCGAAACCATCATCCTCGGCGGGCTGGCGTCCACCGACCTGCTCGAAAGGCTTGCCGGCGCGGCCGCGCACCTGCCCAATTCGGTCTCGGCGCGAAGCGATCGCACGACGCCCCGCGTCAGCGTCGCACGCGGCGGCCAGCATGCGGTGTTGCGCGGCGCCGCCGCACTTGCCGTTTCGGGGGTGCTTTCGCCGCGCTTCGGCCAGATCTTCACCGCCGAACGCGAACGCGGTCGGGATCTCTTGCATAACAAGGGGATCGCGGCATGAGTGAACCGCTGCTGGTGCTCGACAACGTCGCCAAGAATTACGGCGCCATCGAAGCGCTGAAAGGCATCAGCTTTTCGATCGGCAAGGGCGAAGTGGTGGCGCTTCTGGGCGACAACGGCGCCGGCAAATCGACGCTGGTCAAGATCATTGCCGGCGGCCTCGAGCCGACCTCCGGCCGCATGCTGTTCGAAGGCAAGGAATTCCTGGCCAAATCTCCCGCCGAGGCCAAGGCCGCTGGGATCGAGACGGTCTACCAGGACCTGTCGCTTTGCACCAACGTCGACGTGGTCGCCAATTTCTTCATGGGCCGCGAGATCACCAGGAAGGTTCTCGGCATTCCGGTACTCGACGAGCGCGCGATGGAGCAGGTGGTACAAAAGGCACTGGCCAGCGCCGGCACTCGCATTCCCTCGCTTCGCACCAATGTCGAGCATCTTTCCGGCGGCCAGCGGCAGGCCATCGAGCTCAATCGGTTCGTGCATTTTGGCGGCAAGCTGGTGCTTCTCGACGAGCCGTTCGCGGCGCTCGGCGTCGAGCAGACGCGGCGCGGCCTTGACATGATCCGCCAGGTGGCGAGCCAGGGCATCGGCGTCGTCATCATCACCCATATCATGCAACAGGCCTTCCAGGTCGCCGATCGGATCGTGGTGATCCGGCAAGGTGTCGTGGCTGGCGATGTCGCACGCAACAAAACAAGTCCCGACGCGGTGATCAACATGATCACCGGAGAGACGCTCGCCGGTGCCGGACCGGCGAACTGAGGGACAAATGAGGGGTCCGGCGCAAGAGGAGCGAACGACATGAAGAAAATACTTCTTTCCGTCTTCGGTATCCTGGCACTGGCCTTTGCCACGCTCACGCCGGCATTCGCTCAGTCGAAGGGCACCGTCTACTACATGGTGCCGACATTGCTCGATGAGTTCCAGACCGGCTCGGTGAGCGCGCTGGAACTGTTCCTGAAGCAGGTCGGTTACGAGATGAAGACGCTGAACGCCGACAACAAGACCGACGCGCAGCAATCGCAGATGAACGACGTCATCGCGCTGAAGCCGGCGGCGATCATCCTTGCCGCCGTCGATTTCAATGCGCTGAAGCCGTCGGTCGAGGCGGCCCGTGCCGCCGGCATCCCGGTCGTCGAGTTCGACCGCCAGATAACCTCGACCCCGTCCGACTTCACCTCGGTGGCCGGAACCGTCGAGATCGGCTACGTCGCCGCCGATCAGGCGCAAAAGCTCCTGACCGCGAAGAACGGCTCGGTGAAGGGCAAGATCCTGCAGGTGCTCGGCGATCCGGGCGACCCCTACACGCTCGACATCCAGAAGGGTTTCGAGGAGAAGATGAAGGCGTTCCCGGACGTCAAGATCATCTCGCTGCCGGCCATGCAATGGGAGGCCAGTAACGCCGGCACCATCGTTGCCGACCAGATGCTCGCCAACCCCGACATCGACCTGATCTTCAGCCACGCCGCGCATCTTTCGGTCGCCGCCGTCGCCTCGCTCGAGGCCGCCGGCAAGAAAGCGGGCGACGTCATGCTGATGAGCTCGAACGGCGCTCCGGTCGGCCTCGACCTGATCCGCAAGGGCTGGCTCAATGTCGAAGTCGAGCAGCCGCTCTACGCTCAGGCTGCGGCGGTCGCGATGTTCATGGACAAGGTGGTCAGCAAGCAGGAGATCAAGCCAGGCGAATATGATGTGCTTGGCCTGAAATCGACCCTGACCAAGGAAGCGTGGGGGCCGAACATCAAGATCCCCGGCGCTGCGATCACCAAGGAAAACGTCGATAACCCGGCCTTCTGGGGCAACATGAAGCCGCCGACCGAAACCATAAAGCCGGTCGAATAGCGAACTCACCAGAAGCTCCGGGCCATGCCGGCCCGGAGCCCTGCCCTGCAGCTCCGGTGCGTTCGAATGGACGCGCACGGGAATGCTGCAGCAATTTTCAACCGCGCCTGATAGTCCGAAAACCGGGTGGTTTTTCGGGGTCGGCGCCAACCGGATCCTGAGATGAACCCCCGCACGCGCCAAACCCTCGAGTTCATCCTCGACAATCTCGTCTGGTTCATGCTGGTCTTCGTGCTGGTGGTCTTTTCCATCCTTATCCCGAACTATTTTCAGCTCGGCATTTTCGCGAACATCATCGAGGCGTCGAGCGTGCTCGGCGTCATGTCGATCGGCTTGGCGCTGGTCATCATCGCCGGCCATATGGACCTGTCTGTCGAATCGGTGGCGGCGCTCAGCGCCATGGCGGTCGGCATTCTGTTCTGCTCGTCGGGCATCGGCCTTGGCATCCAGTTGCAGCCGCAATGGCTGATGGTTCCGGTTTCGCTGCTCATCGCCCTTGCCGTCGGCGGCCTCATCGGCGTCATCAACGGCTACCTGGTGGTCAAGGTGAAGATGAGTGCCTTCATCATCACGCTGGCCTCCTACATCTGGGTGCGCGGCCTGGTGCTGGTCATTTCCGGCGGCCGGTCGGCACAGGACCTTGCGCCGGCAATCCGCTGGTTCGCCATCCAGCGCCTGGGCGGCCTGCCGCTGACCGCCTGGATCGCCATCGCCTGTTTCATCGTCTTCTCGCTGATCATGGCCAAGACGCCCTTCGGCCGGCACCTGGTCATGATCGGCGGCAACGAGACTGCGACCTTTCGCGCCGGCATCCGCGTCAACCGCAACCTGGTCATAGCCTTCGTTCTCGCCGGCGCCATTGCCGGTCTTGCTGGCTGGCTGCTGGTAATCCGCACCTCCGGCGCAACCGCCAATCTCGGCGTCGGCCTGTTGTTCAATGCCTTCGCCGCGGTCGTCATCGGCGGCGTCAGCCTGAAGGGCGGCGTCGGCACCTTGCCCGGCGTCTATGCCGGCGTGCTGCTGCTCTCGGCCATCAACACGGCGATCAATTTGATGGGCCTGCCGGCCAACTTCACCCAGGTGATCCACGGCCTGCTGGTGCTCGCCGCCGTGCTGCTCGACGCATTCAAGCAGACCATTCGCCAGAGGCTGGCATGACCGGCCGTCTGGAAGATAAGGTCGCGCTGATCGTCGGAAGCGCACGCGGGATCGGCAAGGCGATCGCACAGCGCTTTGCCGAGGAGGGCGCGAAGCTGGTCCTGGCCGATACCGAGGTTGAGGCCGGGCAAGCGACTGCGGACGAGCTTGGCGCCGCCTTCATTCGCACCGACATCTCGCAGATGGCCGATGCCGAGGCTGCTGTTGCACTGGCGCTCGACCGTCACGGCCGCCTCGACATCATGGTGCAGAATGCCGGAATCTATCCTTGGCAATTGCTGGAAAACACGAGTCCCGACGATTGGGACCGGGTCATGGCGGTGAACTTGCGTGGCAGCTTCATCGCCGCACGCGCGGTGCTGGTGCCGATGAAGGCACAGCATTTTGGCCGCATGCTGTTCACCTCCTCCATCACCGGCCCGCACGTCACCAGCCCCGGTCATGGCCACTATTCGGCGACCAAGGCCGGTATCAACGGCCTCATCCGTTCGGCGGCTCTCGAATTCTCGGGGTACGGCATCACCGTGAACGGCGTCGAGCCCGGCAACATCCTCACCGAAGGCATAGAGCAGCATCGCGGTGCGGCCTTCATCAAGAACATGGAAGACGCCATCCCGCTCGGCCGTCTCGGCAGCCCACGCGATGTGGCCAATGCCTTCCTGTTCCTGGCCTCGGATGACGCCGGCTACATCACCGGCACGACCATCATCGTCGACGGCGGGCAGCTTTTGCCCGAGGGCAAGGATTTCCGGCTGCTACCGCCATGATCCTCGATTTCGGCGGCGGTTTCTTCCTGCGCCGGGCGACCGCCGCCGATCATCCGGCACTTGCGATGATCTGTCTCAAGACCGGCGATGCTGGCAAGGACGCCAGCGGCCGACAGGACGACCCGGACCTGCTCGGCCTGCTCTACACCATTCCCTACCAGGCCCTCGAACCCGATCTGGCCTTTATTATCGATAGCCCGACAGGTGCGGCCGGCTATCTGCTTGGCGCAGCCGAAACAGCCGCTTTCAATGCCAGCCTGGCATCAGACTGGTACCCGGACCTACAGCGGCGCGTGGCAGACCCGGGACCCGACAGCTCGCGCTGGCGTGGCAGCGACTGGGCGCGGCACCGGGTCCATCATCCCGATTTCGCTGTCCCGCCTGCGCTGACCGCCTATCCGTCGCACGGCCATATCGACCTGTTGCCGCAAGCGCGCGGGAAAGGCATCGGCAGGCGCGCGATGGCGTTCCTCGAGCAGCGCCTTGCCGCGAGCGGCTCGACCGGCATTCACCTCGAAGTCATGCCGGAGAACGATGCTGCGCTGAAGTTCTATAAGGCGATTGGATTTGAGGTGGTGCAGGACGCTGATTCATCGAAGCGTTGTGTTTATGTGGCGAAACTGATTGCTCACGCTCCGGCGATTGCAGGCTGATCTGCGACAAGCCAATCGCCCAAGTTGCAAAGAACCGGGAGGCCGATGGAAGTACAATGCTGCCGTTCTGCAGCAGCCAGTTGCCCCGTGTGAACACCTTTGCCGCGGGAACGAAACCTTCCTCGCGTGCTCCACCGCAGACACGAAAGTCACCAGCATCAACACAGTGCGGGGCTAATTCGAGTGTTGGCGGAGCGGCTACTAGTTCACTGTGGGCGGCAGGGGAACATTCGCAACCGTTTCCCCGGCCACGATCGAGAACACATAAAGCAGATAGATCGCTAACACCAACAGCGCGAGGAATGAGCCGCTGGCCAAGATTCCCGCAATCGTGGCGCGGCGATACGGTTCGCCTTTTTCCTTCTTGAAGGTGTCTTCTGCGCTACGGGTTGTCTCCACAACCCGTTCGCCCGGAAGCCGGTTTCCTTCAGCCTCCTTAGATATCTTATCGGCGAGATCTCCTGCGATCACCGCATCATCCGGAAGATGACTCGCAAGCCATCCAGGAATATTTTCGCGCCCACCCATGCCCATGTGCAGTAAGATTTTAGCTTTCTTTTGTGCTCCCTTAAATTACTGTAAGCTTTAACTTTCGGCAATCGTTTGCCACCCAAGGAGCCAGCAGATCAGACTTAGGTCCCATGGCAAAGACAAGTTCGATCAGACCAAAGTCCTACTGTTTATGCGCCCACCCCGGACTGTGAAGCGTTTGGCAGCGGAGATACCGCAACAACCACGAAACCACTAGTTGCGTCGATCGCTGGTTTGTTTGCCGGGACAACTCAGTATCGAAGGGTCCATCTGCACTACGGGGGGACCTTAGCGTCGACAGACCACGTGCCTGTTAGCCAATCTCGATACCATCACTCTCGAGAGGCCTGCCCTGGCTCTGCGACCTCTTCACCAGCGAATGTGACGCCTCGATCAGCCGACGCGA
Organism: Mesorhizobium sp. M0045; assembly: GCF_040323385.1. Lineage (NCBI taxonomy): Bacteria > Pseudomonadati > Pseudomonadota > Alphaproteobacteria > Hyphomicrobiales > Phyllobacteriaceae > Mesorhizobium > Mesorhizobium sp. M0045. The sequence goes on along the minus strand of NZ_JAMYUY010000006.1, from coordinate 187,403 downwards.
TAGGGCGATCGTGTAGCGAAGCTCTTCAATCAGCGCGGTTCCGTGTTCAGTGGCCTGACGAGCACGTGCTACTTGGTTATTGTCGGGCTTCCGAGGGAATTCTTTCACGCTCCGACCTCCAAACCACGCCGACATTATCGCGAAGACCAGTGCCTGGCAACGAAGAAGCCCGCCGCGTCTTTCCGATGCGGCGGGGCGATCAAGCAGAAATGATAAGGGATGCCAGATAGTTGCGTCTACCAACCGCCAGTTGGACGATTTCTGACAGTGCAGGCGTGTGAACCGGACATTGCAAAAAGACAATGCCTGAATGAACACGTCGATGGAAAGTGGTGGGCGATGACGGGCTCGAACCGCCGACATCTTCGGTGTAAACGAAGCGCTCTACCAACTGAGCTAATCGCCCGCTCCGGGCCGGACCTTTAAGCAGTTAGGACCGGCTTCGCAAGGCCAAATGAACGGCCAGTGGCTTGGCCGGGAGCCGGTTTCGGCAACAAAGTTCGGCTTGTCAAAAAACCTTCTCCTGTTTGCTGTTATGCTGTCCGGGTCCGCTTGACACCCGGTGGCTTACCCCTTATCCACCGCCCCAACGACGAACACGGCTGACACGTGCTCGTCTATGCGCGGGTGTAGCTCAGTTGGTTAGAGTGCCGGCCTGTCACGCCGGAGGTCGCGGGTTCGAGCCCCGTCACTCGCGCCATTTCTCCTTAGGGCCACGTGCCCTTGATGTCGGAGAAATGTCGACGTTGATTTGTCAAAAATCATCTTCTTTCGTGACCCAGTCCAGGTCCATTCCTTTCGAATTCTGGCATTGATCCTCATCCATCGACCTGCCCGCCTGTTGTGGTCAAGCCAGAAGACAATAGCTTCTCGGACAAGAGCCGGGTCTAACCCATTCGCTCCCGCTCGGGCTTCACCCCTTGGCGAGCAGTGCCTCGACTTCCTGCAGCGTCGGCATGGACGGCGCGGTGCCCGGGCGCGTCACCGAAATGCCTGCGACGGCGCAAGCGAAGCGCACCGCCTGCAGGGGTTCGATCCCGCTCGACAGCGCTGCGGCCAGGCCGCCATTGAAGGCGTCGCCCGCGCCGGTGGTCTCGATGACCGGGCCGGCGGCGACCGCAGCGACATGCTCGGAACGGTCGGCCGTGTGCAGCAGCGCGCCCTTTTCGCCGAGCGTCACGACGACAGCGCCCACGCCCTTCTCGAGCAGGCTGTCGGCGGCACGGCGGGCATCGTCGATGGAGGATACCTTGATGCCGGTCAGTTCCTCGGCCTCAGTCTCGTTCGGCGTCACATAGTCGCAAAGTGTATAGATGCGGTCCGGAAGCTTGGCCGCCGGCGCCGGGTTGAGAATGGTGGTCACCCCTGCCCCGCGCGCGATCTCCAGCGCCCGCATCGCCGCCTCGATCGGCTGCTCAAGCTGGGTGACGAAGACGCCGGCCGCGCGGATCAGGCCGGCATTTGCCTCGATATCGGCGGGCGAGATCAGCATCGCCGCACCGGGGCTGACGATGATCGCGTTGTTGCCGCTCGTCTCCTCGATGAAGATATAGGCGGCACCGGTGTAGCTTTCCGGCGTGTCGATGACGGCGCTCTTCACGCCGGCCTGCGACCAGGTCTGTCTCGCCATATCGGCAAAGGGGTCGACCCCGAGGCGGGTAAGGAAGGTGACATCGGCGCCGAGCCGGCCGGCTGCCACCGCCTGGTTCGAGCCCTTGCCGCCGGGGCCGAGCGTGAAGGACGTGCCCAGGATCGTCTCGCCCATCCGCGGCTGGCGGGCGGCGCGGTAGGCCGTGTCGGCGACGAAGACGCCCAATATGACAACCGGCTTCATGACGATCGGTTTCGCCGGCATGCCCCTACTCCGCATCCGGTGGCACGACGCCCTTGCGGAAGGCAAAACAGCCATAGAAGCGGCGCTCGCCGGTCTGGATGACGCAATAGGCCTTCTTGGCGCGTTCGTAGAAGGCGTAGCGCTCGACCGAGATCATCGGCCAGGCCTTGCCCTCGGCGGCATCGATCTCTTTTTGCACTTCCTGCTGCACGGCGGGAATGTCGTCCGGCTTGCCGACGATCTCCATGCGCGCGGCCGCGTCGTCGACGAAGGTGTCCAGCGGATAGAGCGAAAGCACCGCCTTGACCACGTCGGCCGCCGGCGCATCGATGCGCAGCAACCGGCCAAGCACGGTCTGGCGCGCCACCGAATCGGACGGGAAATTGGTGTCGGCGATAATCAGATCGTCGCCGTGGCCCATCGCCCGCAGCGCCTGCAGCACATCGGCATTGAGCAGGGGATTGATTCCTTTGAGCATGGTATTCCTCGCGAAGTTTTGCTGGGGCGAAATCAGAGACGCTTGCCGGTCTCTGCGTCGAAGAGATGCACCTGGTCGAGCCGCGGTTTCAGGTGCAGTGTGTCGCCCGGCTTGAAGTCGTGGCGCTCACGGAACAGCGCCACCATCTCGCCCTCGCCGAAGCGCAGGAACACCAAAGTCTCGGAACCGGTCGGCTCGACCACCGAAATCTTCGCCGGAACACCATCTGGATGGATTTCGAGATGCTCGGGCCGCACGCCGTAGACGACATTGCGGCCATCTTCCACGGCACTCTTGGCAGCAATCGGGAACGGCGTCCCGGCGATCTCGACGACGGGCTTGTCGCCCTTGCGCACGACCCCCCTGAGCAGGTTCATCGAGGGCGAGCCGATGAAGCCGGCGACAAACAGGTTGGCGGGCCGGTCGAACAACTCCAGCGGCGCGCCGACCTGCTCGATGCGACCGTCGCGCATCACCACGATCTTGTCGGCCATGGTCATGGCCTCGATCTGGTCGTGGGTGACGTAGATGGTGGTGGTCTTCAGTCGTTGGTGCAGTTCCTTGATCTCCGTGCGCATCTGGACACGCAGCTTGGCATCGAGATTGGAGAGCGGCTCGTCGAACAGGAACACCTGCGGGTTGCGCACGATGGCGCGGCCCATGGCGACCCGCTGGCGCTGGCCGCCCGAGAGTTGGCGCGGATAGCGCTTGAGGTAGGGATTGAGGTCGAGGATGTCGGCGGCCCGTTTGACCCGCTCAGTGACCACCGCCGGGTCGGTTTTGCGCAGCTTGAGAGCAAAGGCCATATTCTGCTCGACCGTCTTGTGCGGATAGAGCGCGTAGTTCTGGAACACCATGGCAATGTCGCGCTTGGCCGGCGGCAAATGGTTGACGACGCGCTCGCCGATGGCGATGGTGCCGCCGGAGACTGTCTCCAGCCCCGCTACCATCCTCAACAACGTGGATTTGCCGCAGCCGGAAGGCCCGACCAGCACCACGAACTGCCCATCGGCGATGTCGACGCTGACATCGTGCAGAACCTTGACGGTTCCGAACGCCTTGGCCACATTGCGGATCGCGACTTGAGCCATCATTCCCCCTTTGGTTGCCGTGAAGCTAAACAACGCAAACGGCGAGGGCAAGTCGGTCTCTTATAGATAAAAAACCCATTCACGTTGACACCGCACTTCGTTGTGCGAATAGTGACAGTGTCCGGCTTATGACCCTGTTCCGGGCGCACCGGTACGCTTGTCCGGTACTGAATGCCAAGCGTCGCGGGAGGGAGAATTCGGGCCGCTATTTACGGAGTCGCTGTCGTTGGGGAACATAATCGGCGCTCCATCATCTGAACCAAATTCACGATTGACCTTCTGGGAGGAACGAGATGAAAGTCAGCCTTTATAACCAACTTGTCCGCGCCGGGGCCACCCGCCGCGACGTGCTGAAGGGAGCGGCCAGCATGGCCGCCCTCGCCGCGGCGTCTGGCGCCGGGCTTGGCGCCCTGACGCGCCCGGCCGCGGCCGCGGATGACCTGCGCGCGCAGATCCTGCAGATTCCGGGCGTCGGCAAGGGTCAGCCGACCGATGCCGATTTCCAGCAGGTCGGCGAGCTTTGCCTGGGAGCCACCAAGGCCAATGTCAAGGAAGGCGAATTCGCCGGCGTCGAACTCACCTTCATGGGCCTCAACAACCAGAATCTGCACAATGTGCTGTTTCGCGGCTTTCTGAAGCCGTGGGAGACCTATACCGGCGCCAAGATCAACTGGATCGACCTGGCGCAGGCTGACTACAACGCCCGCCTGCAGCAGTCGATCGCGACAGGCACCGTCGATTTCGACATAATCGAGATGGGAGCACCGTTCGAAGGCGACGTCTGCGGCAAGGGTCTCACCTCCGAAATGCCGGACTGGGTCAAGGACCAGATCGACATGAAGGACGTCGTGGCCTATCTGCAGCCGCCAGTCGGCACCTGGGAGGGCAAGCAGTACCGCGTGACCGTCGACGGCGATGCACATAATTTCAACTATCGCACCGACGTGTTCGCCGATGCCGACCTCGCCAAGGCCTGGAAGGACGGCGGAGGTGAAGGCGAATGGGGCGTGCCGAAGACCTGGCAGCAGGTGCAGGCGGTGACCAAGTTCCTCAAGGGCAAGCAGGTGAAGGGCCAGGACGTCTTTGGCTATCTCGACGCGCCGAAGCCCTGGGGCGGCTTCGGCTTCTACTTCCTCGGCAGCCGCGCCAGCGCCTATGCCAAGCATCCCGACGACAAGGCCTGGCTGTTCGACGCCGACACGATGAAGCCGCGCATCAACAATCCGGCATGGGTGCGGGCGATCCAAGACGTCATCGATGCGCTGCCATCCGAGCCTGCCGACCAGATCAACGCCGACCCGAACACCACCGCCTTCCAGCAATTCCTGGCAGGCACCGGTTCGATGGTCACCTGGTGGGGCGACGTTGGTTCGAACGTCAAGACAAACGACTCCTCGGTCGTCGGCGACGTCACCGGCTTCTCGATCCTGCCGGGCTCGGACGATGTCTACAACTCCAAGACCGGCCAGTGGGACAAGCTGGCCAGCGGGCCGAACCATGCGCCGAACTGCGCCTATCTCGGCTGGGGCGTTTATGTCATGGAGCGTGTCGACAGCGACGAAAAGAAAAAGAAGGCGGCATGGTCGGCCGCTGCCCATCTCGGCGGCAAGGACCTGTCGCTCTGGTGCGCGGCCTATCCGTCGGGTTTCCAGCCCTATCGCAACTCGCATTTCAACATTCCGGAATGGGTGGCGGCGGGCTACGACGAGGCGTTCATCACCTCGTATCTGAAGTCGGAAGCCGACAGCTACAACCATCCCAACGCCGCGATCGAGCCACGCATCCCCGGCATCTTCCAGTACTACAGCGCCGCCGAGGACATTTTGGCCAACACTTTTGCCGGCAAGATGAAGGCGCAGGAAGGCGCCGACGCCATCGCAGCCGCCTGGGAGAAGCTGACCGACCAGATCGGCCGTGACAACCAGATCAAGCTCTACAAGGCCTCGCTCGGCGTGTAGGCTGAGATCGTGAACCTGGTTCGGCGGCGCACAGCCGCCGGACCTCCCCTTGACCGACTTGGCCTCGACCGGCTCGGCCGGTCATCGAGCCTCCTGTGAACAGGCAAGACGCGTGGCTGACCGGACCCTGGCTGACCAGACTTTGTCGACAAGTGAATGGCCGGCAGGCGCCGTGCCATCCGACCTGATATCGCGGAGCCGCAAAAGGCTTGGCTGGGCGCTGATGGTTGCTGCGACGCTCGGCCTTCTGGCGGGGATTACGCTGCAAATCCTCTACAAGAGCGAGGTCGACACCGTCGGGTTCGAGAACTGGCGGCCGGTGGTCTACGCCTATGTGCTGTGGGGTGTCGCACTCGGCATCGGCCAGGTGCTGACGCGCGGCGAGGACGGCCAGCGCGCGCTGTTCCTGCTGCCGGCGCTGCTGTTCACCATTGCCATGGTAATCTTCCCGACATTGTTCGGCTTCTACATCGCGCTGACCGACTGGAACCTCAGTTCCTTCAGCGGACGGCAGTTCAACGGGCTCGACAATTTCTGGCAGATGCTGAACGACGCCTATTATCGCAACGCGCTGTTCAACATGGTGCTCTACGTGCTGGCGGTGTTGGTCGAATATGTCATCGCCTTCGGCCTGGCGCTGCTGCTCAACGCGCAGATTAGGGCACGAAAATTCTTCCGCGTCGTCTTTCTCATGCCCCTGATGCTGTCGCCGGTCGCGGTGTCGTGGATGATCGGCAAGTCGCTGATGGAATACCGCTTCGGGCCGGCCGCGACGCTGGCGCGCCATCTCGGCTGGGAAAACCCGGCCTTCTTCTCCAACCCGATCACCGCCCGCATCTCGATCATGGTGCTCGACGCCTGGACCTTCATCCCGTTCATGATGATCATGCTGCTCGCCGGCCTGCAGGCGATGTCGCGCGAAGTGCTCGAGGCGGCGCGTGTCGATGGCGCCACCCCATGGCAGACCTTCTGGCAGGTCACCTTCCCGCTGATGCTGCCGGTGTCGGTGACGGCAGTCATCCTGCGCATTATCTTCAAGCTGAAGCTCGCCGATATCATCATCACCGTCACCTCCGGCGGCCCGGGCGGCGCGACCGATTCAGTGTCGAGCTTCATCTACCGCGAATATCGCGATCGATCGAATGTCGGCTACGGCACGATGCTGGCGATGGCCTATTTGATCATCATCATTGTGTTCGTGACCTGGCTGCTGAAATTCGCCAGCCGCTTCGTGCGCAACGTCAACTGATCGGGCCGGCAAGATGAGCGTTCAGACCACGGACTATGCAGCTTCCGAAATTCGTTCGCCGGCGAGCTTCGTCGCCCACCGCGTCTTCATCTACGGCGCGCTCATCTTCTGGGCCTTCATCTGTCTGTTCCCGATCTATTGGACGATAACCACTTCGTTCAAGACCGCGGTCGACGTCACCCAGGGCCATCTGATTCCGTTCGTCGACTTCCAGCCCGACTGGAAAGGCTGGCGGTCACTAGGCCTCTCTCCAGACTCGATCTTTCGGACGTCGACGGTTCGCGACGAATTTATCAAGCGCTTCATGAATTCGGTCATCACTTCGGTCGGCGCCTCGAGCCTGGCGATCGTCATTGGCAGCCTCGCCGCCTACGGGCTGACCCGCTATCGTTACAAGTTCGCCTGGTTCAGGAACGAGGACATCTCCTTCTTCTTCCTGTCGCAGCTGATCCTGCCGCCGGTGGTACTGGCCTTGCCCTTTCTCGTGCTCTACCGGGAAGTCGGCCTGCTCGACACACGCGTCGGGCTGATCCTGCTCTATACGCTGATGGTGCTGCCGATCGTCATCTGGATCATGCGCGACCAGTTCAATTCCATTCCCGTAGAACTGGAGGAAGCAGCACTCGTCGACGGCCTGTCGATTTGGGGCGCTTTCTTGCGCATCGTCATGCCGATCGCCCTGCCGGGCATGGTAGCCGCTTTCATCCTGGCGATGGTGCTGTGCTGGAACGAGTATTTCTTCGCCGCGCTTCTGACCTCGACCGACGCCAAAACCATCCCTGTCATGGTGGCGAGCCAGACCGGCTCACAAGGCATCAATTGGTGGTCGATGGCAGCGCTCGCCACCGCGGCCATCACACCGCTCGCCGTTATCGGCATCGCGCTCGAGCGTTACCTGATCATGGGCATGACGGCGGGCGCGGTGAAATAAGTGCGCCAGCCTTCCCTTCTTCCACAACAAGGGAACAACAAGGGGAGAGGGAAAACCGCGCTAACCCGAAAGGGTTGCCCGCAAATGATCGAGGATCATGGCGATCCCTTTTTGCCCCAATTCGGCCGAGGCTTCGGAAGCACTTGCCGTGTACCAGCCGGTGTTGTCGGCGAAGCGGTCGGCATCGACCGCTTCCGGGCACAACGCCAGCATCAGCGACGTCTCGCCGATGCCGGCATGGTCAAACGGGTATTGGGTGTGCATTGAAGCCGGCATCAGCGGATGCACCTGCACCCAGTTGAAGAAATTGCTGCCCTCGGCGTGCTCGGCATAATAGTCGGCCATCGCCGCAGAGCCCCACCAGCCTTCGCCACGTTCTTTCTCCAGGAAGCGGAAGATCGCCTGCCGGCCGGCGGCCTTGAAGGCGAGATCGGTTGGCATGCCGGCAGCAAAATTTTCGGTCTGGTGGTGAATGATGGCGTGGATGTTGCGGAAGCCGATACGCAGCAGGCTGTAGAACAATTCTTCCGCAAATGGCGCCAGCACATTGCCGCCGACCTGCACCGAACCACTGCCCTCCGGTGCTGCAACCGCATAGCTCGCCGCGCCGTAATAGAAGGGCGGCAGAATGACGATCTCGGCTTCTTTTTCGAACAGCTCCAGGCTCTTGATCACCGCCAGCGTGTCCATGCCGACGGCCATGTGCTCGCCATGGTATTCAAGCACACCGAGCGGCAACACGACCGGCCGGTTCTCGACGATCGCCTTGCGGATCTGGTGCGGCAGCATCAATTCGTACCGCATGACAACTACTCCATATTGGTGTGGCGGGCGCGCATCGCTTCAGGCGAGACGCCGGTCAGGTCCCGGAGCTTCAGCACCATCACTTCGAAGAGAACGAACAGCGCGCCTTCGAAGACCGAGCCCATCGGCAGCACGGACGTCTTTTCCGGGCCCTGGTCGTTGGCCATAGTCTGAGCCGGGATATGCAGTGTGAAGTCGGCCAGCTTCGCGGCAGTGCTGTCGGATTGCGCGGTGAGCAGCAGGACTGTGGCACCGGCCTCGCGCGCTACCCGCATCAAAGTCAGCACCGTCGAGGTCTCGCCCGGGCCGGAACTGGCGAGGAAGACATCGCCCGCGCCCAGCGGCGGCGTCGTCATATCGCCGACAACCGAAACCGGCAGACCGAGGTGATAGAGCCGCATGGCAAAACCCTTGACCTGCAGCGCCTCGCGGCCGCAGCCATAGGTGACGATCTTTCTCGCGCCCGCCAAGATGGCGCAAGCGGCGTCGATGCGGCTTTCGTCGATACGTTCCAGAACGGTACCAAGCTCGTTCAGCGCAATCCCAAACAGGTTTTCGCCGGCGTCCCTCATGACATTTGCACCAGCTTGCAGTTGCCGGAGAACCACTTGAATATGTCAGTCACATCGGCCCCGAACAGCTTGTTTTCATTCATGCTATCACCGCGAAAATCGGTGTCCAACGACACGCAGTGCTTTTGATGTGCCACAGCCGTGATAGTGTCACGGCAAATCGCAAATGAGGAAACGACTGTATATGAAGACACGGCATTTCGACCGCATCGGCAATGGCGGCATCATCTTCACCGAGCTCGGCTTCGGCACCGCGCCGCTCGGCAATCTCTACCGCGCCGTCTCAGACGAGGATGCCAATGCCACGCTGGAGGCGGCATGGCGGGTCGGCTGCCGCTACTTCGACACCGCGCCGCTTTATGGGCTAGGCCTAGCCGAAACGCGGCTCAATCCGTTCCTGCGTTCGAAGAAGCGCGACGACTACGTGCTGTCCAGTAAAGTCGGACGCATCATGCGCGCCTGTCCGCCGGATCAGCGCACCGGCGTCGGCAAATTCTTCGACACCCCTTCGCGCCGCGAGGTCTACGACTATAGCTATGACGGTATCATGCGCTCCTTCGAGGCCTCGCTGGAACGGCTCGGTGTCGACCGCATCGACATCCTCTTCGTGCACGATGTCGACATCTTCACGCATGGCAGCAAGGAAGCCTCGGACCAGCGCATCCAGGAATTCATGAGTTCCGGCTACTATGGATTGCTGGCATTGCGCGACCAGGGCGTGGTCAAGGCGTTCGGCGGCGGCATCAACGAGTGGCAGGTTGCCCAGACGCTGGCCGAGCGCGGCGATTTCGATCTGTTCCTGCTTGCCGGGCGCTACACACTGCTGGAGCAGGAGGCGCTGCAGTCTTTCCTGCCGCTATGCCAGCAACGCGGCATCGGCATCGTTCTCGGCGGGCCTTACAATTCCGGCATCCTGGCAACCGGGCCGAAGCCCGGCGCCTACTACAACTATTCGAAGGCGCCGCAGGACATCATCGACCGCGTCACCCGTATCGAGGCCGTCTGCAAGCGCCACGGCGCGCGCCTGATCGAGGCGGCGCTGCAGTTCCCGCTGCTGCATCCTTCCGTCGTCTCGGTAATCCCCGGCGGCCAGCGGCCTGGCGAAGTCGAAAGCAATCGCTCGCTGCTCGACGCGAAGCTGCCATCGGCGCTTTGGGCCGATCTCAAGAAAGAAGGCTTGATGCGCACGGACGCGCCGACGGCGTAGCGCCGCCCTTTCCAACAGAAAAGAAAAACCGGATATGCCGGTTCTTCTTTTCTCTGAAAGACTTAAGGAGGCGCTTAGTTGACCGCGTCCTTGAGGCCCTTGCCGGCCGAGAACTTCGGCACGGTGCGCGCCGGGATCTTCACTTCCGCACCGGTCTGCGGATTGCGGCCGGTCGACGCGGCGCGTTTTGACACGGTGAAATTTCCGAAGCCGACAAGCCGGACATCGCCGCCCTTTTTCAGTTCGCCGGTGATGACGGAAAACACCGCATCAACCGCCGACTGCGCGTCACCCTTCGAAATACTCGCGGCATCGGCGACAGCGGATACCAGTTCGTTCTTGTTCATAAAAATTCCCTTCCATGAGAAAACCGGAACACTCGACTCATCCGGCAGGAAACGGACTTTAGAAAGAAGCGCCCCGGCAACCAAGTCGAAAAGCGCCAAGAAAGTTGAAAAAAGCCCGGAAATCTGCGGTTCTTCACATGAAAAAGCCGGGCTCAAGGCCCGGCTCTCTCTTTGTGCATTGCAACTTTAGCAAGCGCTAATGCGCCAGCGATTTACCAGCTTCGTCTGCGACATCGACCACGGCCGGCGCATTAACGGGTTCGACCCACTGGATCGGTTCCGGCATACGCACCAGCGCATGGCGCAACACTTCACCGACGCGTGAGACCGGAATGATTTCCATGCCGCTCTTCACGTTTTCCGGAATCTCCGCCAGATCCTTGGCGTTCTCTTCCGGGATCAGCACCTTCTTGATGCCGCCGCGCAGTGCGGCAAGCAGCTTTTCCTTAAGGCCGCCGATCGGCAGCACCCTTCCGCGCAGCGTGATCTCGCCGGTCATCGCCACATCGGCCCTGACCGGGATACCGGTCAGCACCGAAACGATTGCCGTCGCCATCGCCACGCCAGCAGACGGTCCGTCCTTCGGGGTTGCGCCCTCCGGCACGTGGACGTGGATATCGCGCTTGTCGAACAGCGGCGGCTCGACGCCGAAATCGATGGCCCGCGAGCGGACGTAAGAGGCCGCCGCAGAGATCGATTCCTTCATCACGTCGCGCAGATTGCCGGTCACGGTCATGCGGCCCTTGCCGGGCATCATGACGCCTTCCACCGTCAACAGCTCGCCGCCGACTTCCGTCCAGGCGAGCCCGGTGACCACGCCGACCTGATCGTCGCTCTCGACCTGGCCGAAGCGGAAGCGCGGAACACCAAGGTAATCGGCAAGATTGTCCGCCGTGATGTTGATCGTCTTCTTCTTCGTCTTCAGGATCTCGGTCACCGCCTTGCGCCCGAGCTTCATCAGCTCGCGCTCCAGGCTCCTGACGCCCGCTTCACGGGTGTAGGTCTGGATGATGCCGCGGATCGCGTCCTCGCCGACGGAGAACTCCTTCGGCTGCAACGCGTGGTCGCGGATCACCTTGGGCATCAGGTGACGCTTGGCGATTTCGATCTTCTCGTCCTCGGTATAACCGGCGATACGGATGATCTCCATGCGGTCCATCAAGGGCGCAGGGATGTTCAGCGTGTTCGCCGTCGTCACGAACATCACGCTCGACAGGTCGTATTCGACCTCGAGGTAATGGTCCATGAACGTCGAGTTCTGCTCGGGATCGAGCACCTCGAGCAAAGCCGATGACGGATCGCCGCGGAAATCCTGGCCCATCTTGTCGATCTCGTCGAGCAGGAAGAGCGGATTGGATTTCTTCGCCTTCTTCATCGACTGGATGACCTTGCCGGGCATCGAGCCGATGTAGGTGCGCCGGTGACCGCGGATCTCGGCCTCGTCGCGCACGCCGCCCAGCGCCATGCGGATGAACTCGCGACCGGTCGCCTTGGCGATCGACTTGCCGAGCGAGGTCTTGCCGACACCGGGAGGTCCGACGAGGCACAGGATCGGCCCCTTCAGCTTCTTCTGGCGGCTCTGCACGGCGAGGTATTCGACGATGCGGTCCTTGACCTTGTCGAGGCCGAAATGATCCGTATCGAGCACGTTCTGGGCAAAGGCCAGATCCTGCTTGACCTTGGAGTTCCTGCCCCACGGGATCGACAGCAGCCAGTCGAGATAGTTGCGCACCACGGTCGATTCAGCCGACATCGGCGACATCGTCCGCAGCTTCTTCAGTTCGGCTTCCGCCTTTTCGCGGGCCTCCTTGGAAAGCTTGGTCTTCTTGATACGCGCCTCGATCTCGGCGGCCTCGTCGCGGCCGTCCTCGCCCTCGCCGAGCTCCTTCTGGATCGCCTTCATCTGCTCGTTGAGGTAGTATTCGCGCTGTGTCTTCTCCATCTGGCGCTTGACGCGCGAGCGGATGCGCTTCTCGACCTGCAGCACCGAGATTTCGGCTTCCATGAACCCCATCGCCTTTTCCAGCCGTTCCTTGACGGACAGCGTGGCGAGCATTTCCTGCTTCTCGGGGATCTTGATGGCAAGATGCGAAGCGACCGTGTCGGCGAGCTTGGAATAGTCGTCGATCTGGCTGGCGGCACCCACCACTTCGGGCGAGATCTTCTTGTTCAGCTTGACGTAGTTCTCGAAGTCGGTGACCACCGAACGCGCCAGCGCCTCGACCTCGACCTCTTCCTCATCCGGTTCGACCAGCGCCGCAGCACGGGCTTCATGGAAGTCGGGACGGTCGGTGAACGCGACGATCTTCGCGCGCGAGGCACCTTCGACCAGCACCTTCACGGTGCCGTCCGGCAGTTTCAGCAATTGCAGCACATTGGCGAGCGTGCCGATGTCAAAGATCGCATCGGGCTCCGGATCGTCGTCGGCAGCATTCATCTGGGTCGCGAGCAGGATCTGTCTTTCCTGACCCATCACTTCTTCCAGCGCCTTGATCGACTTTTCACGCCCGACAAAGAGCGGAACGATCATGTGCGGGAACACCACGATGTCGCGCAGTGGGAGGACTGCGAAGACGCCGTCGCTGGAAGCCTTGGATAATTTGGCCATTGTCCAACCTTTCATGTCGCGGCCGCCAATCGGCCAACCGCGAATCTCATATTAACGACCGAGGATCGTTCCGCCTACCACCGTTTGTGACGGGAGTTTTACAGCACAGAATTCGGCACCACGGCCTTCTGCCTCTAGTTGGAGGCACTGAGGGTAAAGATCAAGGGTCAACACGGTCCGTACCTCCAATCCGCACTCAGCACGCGGCGCCATGCGCGGTATGCGACAGCAAAACGGCGCCCCGCGGCGCCGTTTCAGAAAAATCCATTGCCGGCTCACGTCAGGCGCTGACGTTGCCCTTCTTCTCCTTCTGCTCGGAATAGATGTAGAGCGGCCTGGCGTTGCCTGACACCACCTCTTCCGAAATAACCACTTCGCGCACGCCTTCCAGTGCCGGCAGCTCGAACATGGTGTCGAGCAAGATCGCTTCCATGATCGAACGCAGGCCGCGTGCGCCGGTCTTGCGCTCGATGGCGCGCTTGGCGATGGCCGAGAGCGCGTTCTCGTGGAAGGTCAGGTCGACATTTTCCATCTCGAACAGCCGCTGATACTGCTTGACCAGCGCGTTCTTCGGCTCGGTCAGGATTTGGATCAGTGCCGGCTCGTCGAGATCCTCCAGCGTCGCCAAGACAGGCAGACGGCCGACGAACTCGGGAATGAGGCCAAACTTCAAGAGGTCCTCAGGCTCGACCAGGCGGAAAACATCGCCGGTGCGGCGATCCTCGGGCGAAGCGACGATAGCGCCGAAACCGATCGAGGTCTTCCTGCCGCGATCCGAGATGATCTTGTCCAGCCCGGCGAAAGCGCCGCCGCAGATAAATAGGATGTTGGCGGTGTCGACCTGCAGAAATTCCTGCTGCGGATGCTTTCTGCCGCCCTGCGGCGGCACGGAGGCGACAGTGCCTTCCATGATCTTCAAAAGTGCCTGCTGCACGCCCTCGCCCGATACGTCACGGGTGATCGACGGGTTGTCCGACTTGCGCGAGATTTTGTCGATCTCGTCGATATAGACGATGCCGCGCTGGGCGCGCTCGACATTGTAGTCGGCCGACTGCAACAGCTTCAGGATGATGTTCTCGACGTCCTCGCCGACATAACCGGCTTCGGTCAGCGTCGTCGCGTCGGCCATGGTGAAGGGGACGTCGATGATGCGGGCCAGCGTCTGCGCCAGCAGCGTCTTGCCGCAGCCGGTCGGGCCGATCAGCAGGATGTTCGACTTCGCCAGCTCGACATCGTTGTTCTTGCCGGCATGGGCGAGGCGCTTGTAGTGGTTGTGGACGGCCACCGACAGCACGCGCTTGGCGTAGGGCTGGCCGATGACGTAGTCGTCGAGAACCTTGAGGATTTCCTGCGGTGTCGGCACGCCCTCGCGCGACTTCACCATCGAGGTCTTGTTCTCTTCGCGGATGATGTCCATGCACAGTTCGACGCATTCGTCGCAGATGAACACCGTCGGCCCGGCGATCAGCTTGCGCACTTCGTGCTGGCTTTTGCCGCAAAACGAGCAATAAAGCGTGTTCTTGGAATCACCGCTGTTGTTGCCGACCTTGCTCATTTTCCTGTCCTTTCATGGCCGCCCGCCGATGGTCTGGTTGAAAGGGCGCATATTCAATCTATCGCGGGAATCCGCTGCCGCCAGTGCCCCGGCTCCCGCAACGCATTCCGTACGAAACACAAATCGGAAAACGGGGCAATGATTCGAACAACCCCACGCAAAGCTAAGCCGTCGAAAATCAACATAGCCTTAACGTAGGCAATTGCACCCGTCGAGGGAACAGCCAATTGTGGCCGAAATGCCGCAAGCTGCGCCAAAAGCGCGTAATCCCGCCACTCATTGCCACCGCAGGGCCACCGCGGGACTATAAGGCAATACCTTCGACCGGCTCACGTGACGAAATGACCTTGTCGATGAGGCCGAAATCCCTGGCCTCGTCGGCAGTCATGAAATGGTCACGGTCGAGCGTTCTTTCAATCTCATCGTAGCTCTTGCCGGTGTGCTTGACGTAAACCTCGTTGAGGCGGCGCTTCAGCTTGATGATATCCTGGGCATGGCGCTCGATGTCGGAGGCCTGGCCCTGGAAGCCGCCGGAAGGCTGGTGGACCATGATGCGGGCATTCGGCGTAGCAAAGCGCATGTCCTTGTGGCCGGCAGTCAGGAGCAGCGAACCCATCGATGCGGCCTGGCCGATGCAGAGCGTCGACACGGCGGGCTTGATGAACTGCATGGTATCGTAGATCGCCATGCCGGAGGTGACGACGCCGCCGGGCGAGTTGATATAGAGGTTGATTTCTTTCTTCGGATTCTCCGCTTCGAGGAACAGCAGTTGCGCGCAGACCAGCGTCGCCATGCCGTCCTCGACCGGGCCGGTGATGAAAATGATGCGCTCCTTGAGGAGCCGCGAGAAAATGTCGTAGGCCCGCTCGCCGCGATTGGTCTGTTCGACCACCATCGGAACGAGGTTCATGTAGGTTTCGACGGGGTTCTTCATGGACTATCCCTTTTTGAGGATGGGATTCCGGCGCCGGAGATTTGCAATCGGGCAGAATCGGTTCTGGATCGTTATTGTGTAAATAGGATGCCGGCTCACCCTAGCGCAAGGCCGCCTCTCCTAGCCATCCGGTTAAGTCGAATCAAGGTTTCCAAGGCAAGTTTCGCCCGTCGCCGTGCCGGCAGCCCTCTCCTGCCGTCGGAAGGTCGCTCATGCCTGGCCGGCGTTTAGCGTTTTCTTAACCGCATCGCTTAACGAAAAGTGGTGAAACCGCTTTTTCCAGCCACGGCTTACCCTACAATTCAACGTTGAACTCGCTTCATGCAGTTCAAACAGGGGGAGTGCGATGATCAGGAAAGCTGCTTCCTCGGCCCTTACCGGCATTACCGTTCTCGGCATGGCGTCCGAAACGGCTGCCGGCGGACGCGCGGTCGAATGCTACGAGCAGGTCAACCGGCCGGCCGTCTACGACACGGTCTATGAGGACGTGCTCGTCAGCCCAGCCGGCCAGCAGGTGGAATACGAGGCGCCAATCTACGGAACGCGCGAGCGCGTGGTGCAGATCGCGCCGGTGCGTGTCAGCTACGAGATCGTGCCCGCCATCACCCGCACCATCTACCGCGCCGTGAGGGTTGCTGACGGCGGCTATTCCTGGGAATGGCGCATCATCCACGGCCGCAAGGTGCTGTGCAAGGTCAGGCACAAGGCACGCTATGAACGAGTGGCCGAAATCGTCGTGGTTGAGCCGGAACGCCGGCGGCGCGTTGTCCTCCCCGCCGAATACGAGAGCGTCGCCGAAGAGGTTCTGGTGCGGCCGGAGCAGCGGCGCATCATCGACATTCCGGCGTCATATCAGACAGTGGCTCGCCGCGTGGTGGTCAGGGAGGGTTCGTCGAGCTGGCGGCGCGTGCATATTCCGAGGCATTGCCGATACTAGGCGCTCAGGGCGCCTCGGCCCTGAGCCATTTCTTCAGGCCGTCGACATCGCCATTGCCGACGCAGGCCGCAACCTTTCTGCCGACTGCCGCGCCGAACTTGTAGCCGTGGCCGGAGCAGGCCGAGACGACCAGGCATTTGCCTTTCTGGTGGGCCAGGAACTTCTCGTCGACGGTGAAGGTGTAGGCGCAGGTGACCACTTCGGTAACCTTATACTCCTCGATACGGGCAATCGGCGGCGAAAACAGGTTGCGGATCGCCTCGCCTTCGCCCGGCACCGGCTGGCGGTTCCAGTCGGCATCGCTGGTCGGCACCCTGTGCAGGCCCGAGCCGAATTTCATGCCGGCGCCACCTGTCGGCGGGATTGCATAGCCGTCGACGCTGCCGCCGATGTCGAGGACGACGGGCGCTGCCTGCCACGTTTCTTTCAAATCCGCCGGCGGTTCGACATAGGCGAGCGCGGTGCGAAAGGTTTTCAGTTCGCCGTCCAGTTCCGGGAACAGTTTCAGGACCCAGGCGCCGGCAGCGACGACGATCCAGTCGGCCTGCATCGTTTCGCCGCTCGCAAGCACGACCTGTCCGGCGTCGGCGTCGATCTCGGCGACCTTGCTGTTTTCGTAGACATTGGCGCCGTTCGCGCGCAGCCACCTGGCGAGGCTAGAGGCGATCTTGCGGCAGTGCAGCGCGCCGCCGTCCGGCGAAAAATATGCATAGCGGAATGAACCAGGTTCTAGGAACGGCCAGCGTTCGACCGCGGCGTCCGGCTCGACCAATTCGAACGGATAATTTCTCGCTTCCATGCCCTTGCGGTATTCCTCCGCCTCATCTCCCGGCTTGCGCGAAATACAGATGAAGCCGCGCGGATCGAGATGGCTTTCACCGAGATCGGCCCACATCTCGTCCCAGGCCTCATAGGCTTCGGTGATCAGCCGGCCGTAGCCCGATCCGGCCCGGTAGGCGCGGCGGATGATGCGATGGCGGTCGCCGGAGGCGGCGAGCGGATTGGGGATCGATCCCTGCTCGACGATCGAGACGAGGTGACCAGCCTTGACCAGCGACCACGCCGTCGAAAGTCCAGCAATGCCTGCACCGACCACGATCACATTCATGAAAACTGTCCTTCCGCAACCGCTTCGGCGGCTCACTCACGGCAGGGCCAACATACGGTCTGGCACCAGACTGGCAAGCCGCGCTAATGATCTGGCATGACCGAATTGAAGCCGCCCTACCTTGCCTTTGATCCAGCCACGCGCAGCCTGCGGCTCGATCCGCACGAGCCGGCTTTCTTCCAGAATCCATACGAAGCCTACGCCTTACTGCATGGCGCATCGAACGCCTTCTTCTGGGAAGAATTTGGCTTCTGGTGCTTTGGCGGCTTCGACGACGTCAACCGTCTGCTGCGCGATCGCCGCTTCGGCCGCCAGAACCCGGCCGGCATTCCGGACAGCCGAGGCATCGGCCAGGACCGCACGCATCTCAGCGCATTCGACGGCGTCGAGGCCAATTCGATGCTGGAGCTGGAGCCGCCTGTCCACACACGGCTCAGAACGCTGGTCAACCGCGCCTTCGTCTCGCGCCAGGTCGAGCGGCTCAGGCCGCGCGTCGAGGCGCTGGCCAACGAATTGATCGACCGTTTCGAACCAGGAGAAGTCGACCTGCTGCCGGCGCTCGCCGCTCCCTTGCCGATCACCATCATTGCCGAGATGCTCGGCGTGCCGGTCGATATGGGGCCGCAGCTGCTCGACTGGTCGCATCGGATGGTCGCTATGTACATGCACGGCCGCACCCGCGAGACCGAAGAAACGGCCAATCGCGCGGCGCGGGACTTTTCGAATTTTTTGCGCGGCTACGTCGCCGAGCGGCGAAAGAGGCCGGGCGAGGATCTTCTGTCGCTGCTGATTGCGGCACAGGAGGACGGCCAGAAACTGTCGGAGGACGAGCTGGTGTCCTCGGCCATCCTTTTGCTCAATGCCGGCCATGAGGCAACTGTCCACCAGACCGGCAATGCGGTGCGCTCGATCCTCGCACAAGGCGGCGACCCACGCCGCTTCTTCACCTCGCCGGAAGCAACAGCCGCGACGGTCGAAGAGTGCCTGCGCTTCGACGCGCCGCTGCACATGTTCACGCGCTACGCCTATCAGAAGGTCGAGGCCGGGCCTGGTATCGTCGTCCAGCCGGGCGAGACGATCGGTCTGCTGCTCGGCATGGCCAATCACGACCCGGTGGCCTTTACCGAGCCCTTCGCCTTCAGGCCGGGCCGCGCCGACCAGAAGAACGTATCGTTCGGCGCCGGCATTCATTTCTGCATCGGCGCGCCGCTCGCCCGGCTCGAATTGCAGGTGTCGCTGAAAACCCTGTTCGACCGGCTACCGCAGTTGCATCTTGCCGAACAGCCGCGCTTGCGCGACACCTATCATTTCCATGGGCTGGAAACGCTCGCCGTGCGCTTTTGAGCATTCGGTCCGGCAGGCTCAGCCGCAGGGGTGATCAAAGCTTGATCACATACTCCTTGCGAGTCGTTTCAAGCACTTCCCAGCTGCCCTTAAAGCCCGGCCTCAGCACGAAGCTGTCGCCGGCCCTGACGGTGCGCGCATCGGCGCCGTCTTCGGCGATCACCGAAACCCCTGACAGGATGTGGCAGAACTCCCACTCATCATATTCGATGCGCCATTTGCCTGGCGTCGCTTCCCAGACGCCGGCATAGAGGCCGCCGTCCTGTTCCTCGACATTCCAGGTGCGGAATTTCGGATCGCCCGAAATCAGGCGATCCGGCGCCGGCGCGCCAAGTTCCGGTTGGACGGTGTCGACGTCGACGGAAAGAAATTTCGGCGCGGTCATGGCGATCAAACCTTGGCGAGAGCCTGTTCCAGATCGGCGACGATGTCGTTGACGTCCTCGATACCGACCGAAAGCCTGACTGTGTCCGGCCCTGCCCCCGCGTTGATCTTCTGCTCGTCGGAAAGCTGGCGATGCGTGGTCGATGCCGGGTGGATGACCAGCGACTTGGTGTCGCCGACATTGGCCAGGTGCGAGAACAATTCGAGCGCTTCGACGAATTTGATGCCCGCCGCATAGCCACCCTTCAACCCGAAGGTGAACACCGCGCCGGCGCCAAGCGGCGAGTACATCTTCTGCAGCGCATTGTTCTTGTCGCTGGGCAGGCCGGGATAGGACACCCAGGCGACCTTGGAATGGTTGGAAAGCCATCCGGCGACTGCGGCCGCATTGTCGCAGTGGCGCTGCATCCTCAGCGGCAAGGTTTCCAGGCCAGTCAGGATAAGGAATGCATTGAACGGCGAAATCGCCGCGCCGATGTCGCGCAGGCCGAGCACGCGGGCAGCGATGGCGAAGGCGAAATTGCCGAAGGTCTCGTGCAGGACCAGGCCGCCATATTCGGGGCGCGGCTCCGACAGCATCGGATATTTGCCCGACTTCGACCAATCGAACGTGCCGCCGTCGACGATGGCGCCGCCGATGGAATTGCCGTGACCGCCGATGAACTTGGTCAGCGAATGCACGACGATGTCGGCGCCATGCTCGATCGGCCGCAGCAGATAGGGCGAGGCCAGTGTGTTGTCGACGATCAGTGGCAGGCCGTGCTTGCGGGCAACGTCGCCGATCTTCTCGATGTCGACGAAGACGCCGCCCGGATTGGCCAGGCTTTCGATGAAGATTGCCTTGGTCCTGTCGTCGATCTGGCTCTCGAAGCTCGAGATGTCATTGGTGTCGGCCCAGCGCACCTGCCAGCCGAAATTTTTGAAGGCATGACCGAACTGGTTGATCGAGCCGCCGTAAAGCTTTGTCGCTGAAACGAAATTGTCGCCGGGCTGCATCAGATTGTGGAAGACCAGCACCTGCGCGGCATGGCCGGAGGCGACCGCAAGGCCTGCCGTGCCGCCTTCGAGTGCCGCGATGCGCTCTTCCAGCACCGCCTGTGTCGGGTTCATGATGCGGGTGTAGATGTTACCGAACGCCTTCAGCCCGAACAGCGAGGCGGCATGGTCGGCATCGTCGAAGACGAAGGAGGTGGTCTGGTAGATTGGAGTCGCTCGCGCGCCGGTCGCCGGATCCGGCTTGGCGCCGGCATGGACGGCGAGCGTGTTGAAACCGGGCGTGCGGGCCATCGAAAACCTCCCTTTGAACCTTCTGAAAAGCGCGCCGCATTCTTGGCGGAGCCCGGTTCCGAATGCAAAGAAGAAAATGCCCTTCCCCGTGATAACGGCGGGCGGGCTGGCGGAAAAATACGGCAGAACTGGAAGATTATTTCTGGCGAACGCCGAAACTCTGGAATCCCGGGCGCATCAGCGGTTTCTTCGACGACAAGACGCCGGAATTGACGCCGGTCCAGCCGATCTCGCCGGACAGCTTGCCGTATTCGATCTTCGGGCAACGGTTCATCACCACCTTGATGCCGGCGGCCTCGGCGCGCGCGGCGGCCTCGTCATTGCGCACACCAAGCTGCATCCAGATGACCTTCGGCAGCGGATCGAGCCGCAAGACCTCCTCGACGATGCCCGGCACTGCCACGGAGCCGCGAAAGACGTCGACCATGTCGATTGGCTCTGGAACATCGGCCAGCCTGGCATAGGTCATCCGCGCGAGGATTTCCTTGCCGGCCTGGCCCGGATTGATCGGGAACACCGAAAACCCCTTGCCGAGCAGATATTTCAGCACAAAGTAGCTCGGCCGCACGTCATTGGCCGACGCGCCGACCATGGCGATGGTCTTCACCGAATTGAGGATGCCGGTGATATAGGCGTTGTCGTAGGCGTCGTGGTTCATGCCTCGTCATACAGCGCTTCGGAGTGAGGTGCCAACAGCCGAGCAAGTGGCTTGCAATGGGCCAGAGGGGAACCTCGTCAGCCGGGCAGCGAGATCGTTCCGTCTTCCGCAATCGGAAAGGCCGGATTGTGCGCGACTTCCCAGACATGCCCATCGGCATCGGCGAAATAGCCATACCAGCCGCCCCAGAAGGCGCGCTGCGCCGGCTTGACGATACGGCCGCCAGCTTTCTCGGCCATCGCCAGCATTTCATCAACCTCGGTGTGGGAGCGGGTGTTGTAGGCGAGATAGACGGCCGACGGCGCCTTGGAGAAGGTAACGCCCGAATCCTCTTCGGCGCTTTGCCGTGGGAACAGGCCGAGAATGGCGCCGCCCATCTGGAAGAAGGCAACGCCCTCGGTGATCCCGGCATGGCGCTTCAGACCCATCGCCTCGTAGAAGCGCACGGCGCGGTCGAGATCGTCCGTGGCGATTGTGATGATGGAGATGCGCGGTTCCATATCCGCCTCCTATTCCTCCGGCCATTCCGCCTGGCGCTTGCCGATGAAGGCGCCGATGCCCTCTTCCGCATCGCGCGCCAGCATGTTCTCGACCATGACGCGCCCCGTGTAATCATAGGCCTCGGCCAGCCCCATCTCGGCCTGCTCATAAAACGCTTCCTTGCCGATCTTGACGACCAAGGACGATTTGGAGGCAATGGTTTGCGCGTATTTGGTGACGATTTGATTCAGATATTCGCGCGGCACGACGCGGTTGACCAAGCCGAATTCCTTGGCGGTTACCGCATCGATCGTCTCGCCGGTCAAAAGCATCTCCATGGCGTACTTGCGCGAGATGTTGCGCGACAGCGCGACCATCGGCGTCGAGCAGAACAGGCCGATATTGACGCCAGGCGTGCAGAAGGTCGCCTCGTGCGAGGCGATGGCGAGGTCGCAGCTGGCGACCAGCTGCAATCCGGCCGCTGTCGCCAGGCCATCGACTTCGGCGATCACCGCCTTAGGATGGCGAACGATCGCCTGCATCAGGGAAGCGCAGGCGGAAAACGTCTTTTCGAAGAAGGCCCTGCCGCGATCGGCATCGTCGCGGTGCGCGCTCAACTCCTTGAGGTCGTGCCCGGCGCAGAACACTTTGCCGGTCGCCCCAAGCACGATGACACGGACGGATTTGTCGGCCTTGGCGCGGTCGAGTTCCGCCGTCAGCGCCGCCATCGTTGCAAGCGAAAGAGCGTTGGCCGGCGGATTGGCGAGCGTCAGGCGCACCACGCCGTTGTCCAGCCTGGAGACGACCGGCCCTTCGGCAACGGCAGGCTTGATGGCGACGATTTCGGCCATGATCGTTCCTCTGCGATTCCGGATCGGTGATGAACCAATCTAGTATGCCGGCTCGCTTCGTCCAACTCCCTCGTCCGCTTCTGCCCTAATGAATGGCCGTTGCCAGAAACGCCACGTCGCGTTCATACAAGCAGGGCGCAAAACCGGGAGACTGAAATGCCTGCCCAAAGCAATCTCCAGCCGGTGCTGACGGCTGCCGAAATCAACACGCTGATGGCAACCGTTTTCCCGCAGCTCAACGACCAGTTCACCTTCTATGAGGCGTTGGAGGTGTTTCCAGGCGGTTGTATCGTGCGACTCAATGCCGACGAGCGCCATTTGCGCCCCGGCGGCACCGTGTCGGGTTCGGCGCTGTTCACGCTGGCCGACATAGGCGGCTATGTCTGCGTGCTATCGCATGCCGGACCGGATGCGCTTTCGGTCACCACCAGCCTCAACATCAATTTCGTCCGCAAGGCCGAGGCCGGGCCGATCGACGGCCATTGCCGCATCCTGAAGCTGGGCAAGAGCCTGATGGTGTTCGACATCGACATCGTCGCCGGGCCTGAGAGACACACGGTAGCGCACGCAACGGGCACCTATTCGATCCCACCAAGGCGGGTACCGGCCTGATGCTTCTATTGAATTTTTTGTTGATGTGTATATATGTGCGCACAGGGATCTTTGTTTGAGCGTGACAGCCGCAAAATCGTGAAGCGTCTCGAGGATGATGGTTTCGAGCTGGTTTCCGTACGCGGCTCGCATCACAAGTTTCGAAAGGGCGAGATCGTGTTGATCGTTCCGCATCCGGAGAAGGATCTACCAACCGGTACAGCTCGCGCCATCTCCAAACAAGCGGGCTGGATATAGGTGACCTGAAGCGTCTTGGAGGCTGAGATGAAGAACTATTTCGCGTTGGTCGATAAAGATCCCAACAGCGCGTTCGGCATTCGCTTTCCCGACATTCCCGGCTGCTTTTCAGCCGCGGACGAGGCGGAAGACATCGTTCCGAATGCAGTCGAAGCGTTGCAACTGTGGGCGGAGGACATGCCTGTTCCCGAACCGTCCAGCCATGAGGCGATCGTCGCGCTTGCGGATGTACGCAAAGCACTTGCTGAAGGAAGCTATCTGGTCTCGGTACCACTCATCGACAATGACAGCGCCGTCGTGAGGGCGAATGTAACTTTCGAGCGCGGCGTCTTGCGGGCGATCGACGCCGCAGCGCGCGACCGAGGCATAACGCGATCGGCATTCCTCTCCAGCGCAGCTCGCAAGGAAATCGAGGCAAAGCACTGAACTCACCTGACACAGGGCCAAAATCGCGATGTGGTAAAATCATACCTTTAACTCAAATCCTTGTTTTCATTTAAGTTTATCTTCCAGCAATCATTTCATGCGCCTTGACGCGATAACCACCCTCCCCTATAAACCGTGACGAAGCAGCGGCCCGCAAAGGC
The DNA here is from genome assembly GCF_040323385.1 of Mesorhizobium sp. M0045. Classification (NCBI taxonomy): domain Bacteria; kingdom Pseudomonadati; phylum Pseudomonadota; class Alphaproteobacteria; order Hyphomicrobiales; family Phyllobacteriaceae; genus Mesorhizobium; species Mesorhizobium sp. M0045. The sequence goes on along the minus strand of NZ_JAMYUY010000006.1, from coordinate 163,350 downwards.
CGCCGTTTTGTTATTGGCGACAGCAAGTGCCTTTTGCCAATCCAAGCAACAAGAAACGCCTTCCCTTGTCGTTCTCGTTCGTGAATGGGGGAAGGTCCGAACCGAAAGCAACAATCCATGGCAACCTTTTCGCAGAAGCCTGCGGATGTGGTGAAGAAGTGGGTGCTGATCGACGCCGAGGGTCTCGTCGTCGGCCGTCTCGCCACTGTCATCGCCAATCATCTTCGCGGCAAGCATAAGCCCACCTTCACCCCGCACGTCGACGACGGCGACAACGTCATCGTCATCAATGCCGACAAGGTGGTGTTCACCGGCAAGAAGTTCACCGACAAGGTCTATTACTGGCACACCGGCCACCCCGGCGGCGTCAAGGAGCGCACCGCGCGCCAGCTGCTCGAGGGCCGCTTTCCCGAGCGTGTCGTCGAAAAGGCCGTCGAACGCATGATCCCGCGCGGCCCGCTCGGCCGACGCCAGATGAAGAATCTCCGCGTCTATGCAGGCACGGAACATCCGCATGTCGCCCAGCAGCCCGTTGTCCTCGACGTGGCCAAGCTGAACGCCAAGAACAAGAAGGTTTCGTAAGATGGCTGAGCTTTCCTCGCTCGCAGAACTCGGAACTGCCACCGGCAACACCAACACCCAGCCGGCAGCACCCGTCCATGTCCAGAAGCTCGACAAATCGGGCCGCGCCTATGCCACCGGCAAGCGCAAGAACGCCATCGCGCGCGTCTGGGTGAAGCCCGGCTCCGGTAAGATCGTCGTCAACGACAAGGTGTTCGCCGAATATTTCGCGCGTCCAGTCCTGCAGATGATCCTCAACCAGCCGATCATCGCCGCCAACCGCGCCGGCCAGTACGACATCGTTGCCACTGTCATCGGCGGCGGCCTTTCCGGCCAGGCTGGTGCCGTGCGCCACGGCATCTCCAAGGCGCTGACCTATTACGAGCCGGCGCTGCGCGCCGTACTCAAGAAGGGCGGCTTCCTGACCCGCGACAGCCGCGTCGTCGAGCGCAAGAAGTACGGCAAGGCGAAGGCCCGCCGGAGCTTCCAGTTCTCCAAGCGCTAAGCGCTGCGCAGTTACACGCTATCGAAAGGCCGCCTCCGGGCGGCCTTTTCCATGAATGGCGGCAACCAATCACCGGCGGCAGGCGCGGCTCGCTCGCATCGTGGCAGACTTCAGGCCTTGATGAAGTCGATAAACGCCCGGAGCGGCGCCGGCACGAGGCGCCGGCCGGGATAATAGAGGAATGGCCCGGAGAAGCTCTGCCACCAGGGCTCAAGCAGCGGCTCGAGCGCCCCGCTCTCGAAATGAGGGCGTAGCCAATCCTCGAACAGGCTGATGATGCCGGTGCCGGCGATGGCTGCATCGACTTTGAGGTCCGTCGCCCCGCCCAGGGTCACGAGAAGCGGCCCCGTCGGGTCGACCCGCACCACCTCGCCGTCGCGCTCGAATTCCCACGGCGGCATCGCACGGCTGGCAAAGCGGCCGCGCAGGCAGGCGTGGCCGAGCAGGTCGCTCGGGTGTTGCGGCCGGCCATGACGATCCAGGTAGGCAGGGCTGGCGGCGGTGGCGAAACGCTGCACGCGCGGTCCGATCGGCACGGCGATCATGTCCTGCTCCAGGCGCTCGTCGTAGCGGATGCCGGCGTCGCAGCCGGCCGCCAGCACATCGACGAAGCTTTCCTCAGCGATCACCTCCAGCCGGATGCCGGGATAGGCGGCAAGGAACCGCGGGACGATGCTGGGCAGGACCAGCCGCGCCGCGCTGACCGGCACGTTGAGGCGCAACAAGCCAGCCGGCCTGTCGCGAAAGCCGTTCACCACGTCGAGAGCCGACTCCACCTCGGTCAAGGCTGGACCGAGCCGCGCCAGCAGGCCTTCGCCGGCCTCCGTCAGGACGACGCTGCGGGTCGTCCTGTTGAGCAGCCTGACACCGAGCTGCGTCTCGAGGCGGCGCACGGCCTCGCTCAAGCCCGACGCGCTGCCACCGCTGGCGCGGGCGCCATCGCGAAAACCCTTGGCGCGCGCCACGGCCACGAAAGCGTTCAGATCCCCGAGATCGATCTTCATTGTTCGTCATTCCGCACAGCCTGTGCGGATTGTACCCAATTATCATGGGATCGGACAGCGTCTATCTGTGCGCCATCCCTGAAGGAGAAAGACCATGTCCAGTATCGACCAGTCCGGCACATTCATCCTCGGCGACCGCAAAGTCAGACGGCTCGGCTACGGCGCCATGCAGCTCGCAGGGCCCGGCGTCTTCGGCCCACCAAAGGACCACGACGCGGCATTGGCCGTACTGCGCGAAGCCGTTGCACAAGGCGTCAACCACATCGACACCAGCGACTTCTATGGCCCGCACGTGACCAACCTGTTGATCCGCGAAGCGCTCGCACCCTATCCCGACGACCTCGTTATAGTCACCAAGATCGGCGCCCGGCGCGGCCAGGGCGGATCGTGGCTGCCGGCCTTCTCGGCCCAAGAACTCACCCAGGCGGTGCACGACAATCTGCACAATCTCGGGCTCGACGTGCTGGAGGCGGTCAACCTTCGGATCATGTTCGACGCGCATGGCCCCGCCGAAGGGTCGATCGAGGCGCCGCTTGCGACGCTCGCCGAGCTTCAGCGACAGGGCCTCGTGCGCCACATCGGGCTGAGCAACGTCACCGCTGCGCAGATCGCCGAAGGCCGCAGGATTTGCAAGATCGTCTGCGTGCAGAATCAGTACAATCTGGCGCATCGGGGCGACGATGCCTTGATTGACGATCTCGCCCGCGACGGCATCGCCTATGTGCCGTTCTTCCCGCTTGGCGGCTTCAATCCGTTGCAGTCGTCGACCTTGTCCAAGGTCGCCGCACGCCTCGGCGCCACGCCCATGCAGGTCGCGCTCGCCTGGCTGCTTCGCCGCGCGCCCAACATTCTTCTGATCCCAGGCACGTCTTCCGTCGCGCATCTCAGGGAGAACCTCGCCGCGGGCGATCTCGCGTTGCCCGAAGATGCGATCGAGGAATTGGACAGTATCGCCGGCAGTGTCCCCGCTCACGCGTAGCGCCGCAATCGCTCTGGTTCGTGCCCGGCGTTAGTTAATGCTGGCCGTATTCGCCGGCTCGGCCGGGCGCTTCTCACCGGCGTAGGGCACGCGAAAACCGTTCGCCGCCAGCCAACCGATGGCCGCCTTCGGTTCGTCGGTCTGGATGATGGTGGCGCCGCGCTCGACCCAGAAGCCATAAGTCTCGCGCGGCAGGCTGGCCGCAACCGCCAGCTCGTCGCCGCGACCGCCGGCGAGGAAGCCGCCCGGCTTGTTGACGATGGCATAGGTGTCGGCCCAGATGTGCCAGTCGCCCCTCACCGCCAGCGCGCGCATGCGCGGGCTGAACAGCGGGCCGCCGGTCTCCGTCAGCGTCTCTGATCCCATGCGCCAGTTGATCATCTCGACTGCGCGCATCGGGAAGGCCCGGCTCAGTTCCTCGGCAAACATGGCGTCGCGAACCGCGTCATCGGCGATGATCGGCATGAACTGGAAGCCGCTGCCGATCTCGGCCATGGCAGCCTTGACCCTGGCGATCCTCTCCGCATTCCACAGGTTCTCTTTGACGATCACCTGTTCGGCCATGCCGAGATCGCGGGCGACGGCGACCATGCCGGCGAGGCTTCCGGTGTCGAGCTTGTTGTCGAGGTTGACGAGAATCCTGTCCCTGGTCGCCACCAGCATCTCGCGCAACGTCGAGACCGTCTCGCCCGTAACGGCGCCGGTGCCTTCGATCACCAACCGGCAGGTCTTGAGTTCGGCCAATGTGCGGTTGACCACCTCGCCCTTGCAGGTCGTGGTGCGGTCAAGCCAGCTGTCGTGCATGATGACGAATTCTCCGTCCTTCGAGCGCCTGATGTCGACCTCGACGATTTCGGCGCCCATTGCGATCGACGCCTCGACGGCGGCGATAGAGTTTTCGGGATAGAGCGTCTTTCCGGCCTGCATGCCGCCGGCGCGGTGCGCGGCCACCATCACATGGTCGCGCCATTGGTTGGCGTGCTCGAAGCGGTCGAGAATCTGCCTGGCGCGCGTTTCGCCTGCCGATGCCTGGCAAAGGGAGACCGCCATAGCCGCGGAAAGCAGAAGGCTCAGCCAAATCGTTCGCATGAGACAAGTCGTTCGCACGAGAATCGCTCCGTACCGGGATCGCACCCCGGTTAAGCGATGCCCGTGACAGGCAGGTGAACGAAGCCGGCTTCGCAAACGAAGGAAAATCAGATCAATGCCGGCCGAAGCAGCCGTTGGCGGCTACTTTCGGTTATTTACCAGGCAATCTCCGGGCCGGCCATGCGGGGTTCGCCTGGCGAGCAAGGATTTGTGACCGGATCGAATGGCCGTGATCCTCCGCAGGGGTCGCAATTCTGAGAATTATGTCCAATAAGGTTGCGCGTCGACGCACAGGAGATCGCTTCATGCCGCCAAGGACCATCGATCACGCCTTCACCACCCGCTCCAGGACGGGCGCGTCGTTTGAGCCGACCTACGCCGGCGCGCTGTCGTTCATGCGGCGCAAATATTCGAAGGACGTGAAGGGCGCCGATGTAGTGGTGTGGGGCATTCCCTTCGATGCGGCGGTCACCAATCGGCCGGGCGCTCGTTTCGGACCGCAGGCGATTCGCCGCGCCTCGGCCATCCTCGACAACGATCCGCAATATCCGTTTTCGCGCGACCTGTTCGAACAGCTTGCTGTGATCGACTTTGGCGACTGCCTGCTCGACAGCGGCAATCACCAGAAGACGCCTGCCACGATCGAGCGCGAAGCGGCGAAGATCCTGAAATCCGGCGCCTTTCTGCTTTCACTCGGCGGCGACCATTTCGTCACCTGGCCGCTGCTCAAGGCGCATGCCGCCATCCACGGCCCGTTGGCTCTGGTGCAGTTCGACGCACATCAGGACACCTGGCCCGACGATGGCAAGCGCATCGATCACGGCTCCTTCGTCGGCCGTGCGGTCAAGGAGGGCATCATCGATCCCGACCGCTCGATCCAGATCGGCATCCGCACCCATGCACCCGACACGTTCGGCATCAAGATCCTATATGGCCATGAAGTGGAGGAAATGCGGGCGTCCGACATCGCCTATGCCATCGTCGACCGTACGGGCGGCAAGAAGACCTACGTCACTTTCGACATCGATTGTCTGGATCCAGCTTTTGCGCCCGGCACGGGAACGCCGGTCGCGGGAGGCCCGTCTTCGGCAAAGATCCTGTCGGTGCTGCGCCAGATCAACCAGGTCGATATCGTCGGCGCCGACGTCGTCGAGGTTGCGCCAGCCTATGATCACGCCGATATAACGGCAATTGCCGGCTCGATGGTGGCCATGCACTATCTCGGGCTGCTGGCGGAACGAAAGGCCCGGCTCGAGGACATGAACCAGAGCAACCACAGCGTTGCCGGATTGAATCAGGCAAGCGGCATATAGCTTTGAGATAACAGGAATTTTGGCAGGCAATGAAACCGAAAATCTTCATCGACGGCGAGCACGGCACCACCGGTTTGCAGATAAGGGCGCTGCTTGCCGAGCGCGGCGACCTGGAAATCATCTCCATCCCGGCCGAACGCCGCAAGGAAACGGCAGCGCGCGCCGAGTTCCTCAATGCCGCCGATGTTGCGATCCTCTGCCTACCGGACGCGGCCGCTAAGGAAAGCGTTTCGCTGATCGCCAATGACACCACCAAGGTGATCGACGCCTCGACGGCGCATCGCGTCGCCGAGGGCTGGGAATATGGTTTCGCCGAAATGGACAAGGAACAGGCGAAGAAGATCGCTTCGGCGAAGCGCGTCGCCAATCCGGGCTGCTGGCCGCAAGGACCGATCGCGACGCTGCGGCCGCTGGTTGCGGCGGGGCTGTTGCCGGCCAATTTTCCGGTCACCGTCAACGGCATTTCCGGCTATTCCGGCGGCGGCCGGCCGATGATCGAGGATTATGTCGCCAAGGGCGAGGATGCGCCGGAATTCCTGCCCTACGGGCTGACCCTGCAGCACAAGCACGTGCCTGAGCTCAGGACCTATGCCAAGCTTTCGCACGATCCGATCATGCAGCCGGCAGTCGGCAATTTCGCGCAAGGCATGATCACCGTGGTGCCGCTGCAACTCGGCGGCCTCGACCATGTGCCGACCGGCGCGGAGCTTCATGCGGCAATCGCCGATCATTTCGCTTCCATCGATGGCGGCGTGGTCGAGGTGGCGCCGTATCTGCATCAGGAACGCATGCCCGACATCGATCCGGAGATCTACAACGGCACCAACCGGATGAAGCTCTATGTCTTTGCCAATGATAACAGGGCGCAGGTGCTGCTGATTGCCGTCTACGACAATCTCGGCAAGGGCGCCTCGGGCGCCGCTGTGCAGAACATGGATCTGATGCTCGGCCTTTGAATGGATGCGCCGAGATTTCCAAAGCGCTGGAAGGTCGGCGCGCCGGAGCTCATTGCCGAAACGTTCAGTAGCCGCATCTGGAAAGTTGTTCGCGAGGACGGCTCACCGGCAATCGTCAAGGATCTAAAGCCTTTCGACGATGTGGAGGACGAGTTGCGTGGCGAGCATTTCCTCGCCTGGCGACGCGGCGAAGGCGCGGTGCGGCTGCTCGGCCGCGACGGCCACCGCATGCTGCTCGAATACGCCGGCGAAATCTCGCTGTCACAGATCATTGCGGATCAGGACGACAATGCCGCCACCGCCATCGCGGCCGAGGTGATGGCAAGACTGGTCTCGCCGTCGAAGCACGCCGCCCCGCCGGACCTTCAGCCGTTGCGGAGACGGTTTTCCAGCCTGTTCAAAAAGGCGAAGGCCGATCGCGCCGCCGGCGAAAAGAGCCTGTATGTCGAAGCTGCCGAAATCGCGGAACGGCTGTTGTCCAATCCGCACGACGTACGGCCGCTGCATGGCGACCTGCATCACGACAACATCATGCACGGTCCACGCGGCTGGCTGGCGATCGATCCGAAGGGCGTCCTCGGCGACCCGGGTTTCGACGCCGCCAACATGTTCTACAACCCACTCGACCGAGATGATCTTTGCCTCGATCCGAGGCGGATCGCCCATATGGCGCAAGTCTTTGGCGCTACGCTCGGCCAGACGGGACCTGCCGTACTGGACCACGCCGTTGCCTATGGCTGCCTGTCGGCTGCATGGCACCATGAAGATCGCAATGCGGTCGACGAAAACCGCGAGCTGGCGATTGCCGCGGCAATCCGGCGGGTGCGGCTCAGCCTCTGAGAGCGATCTTGTGGGGCAGCGGGTAAGCGCCCTTGGTACCGCGCCAATGCGCGGCGGCGAAGCCCAGCAGAACCAGCGCGAATGCCTGATGCGTCAGGGCCATGTGCAGCGGCACCTGCATCAATAGGGTGCCGATGCCGATCGATGCCTGCACCACGACAATCAGGAACAGCAGCGTCGCGCGTCGGGCATGCGTCGTGCCCGGCAGACGCCGGCGTGTCGCAATCATGTGCCAGAGCGCGACCGCGAAGATCGTGTAGGCGCCGATCCGGTGCACGAACTGCACTGTCTTCGGATTTTCGAAGAAATTGCGCCACGCCGGCTCGAGCAGCAGCAGGTCGCCAGGGACCAGCTTGCCGTCCATCAGCGGCCAGGTGTTGTAGCTCAAGCCGGCGTCAAGCCCCGCGACCAGCCCGCCGAGATAGATCTGGACGAGCGCCAGCAGCACCAGAAAGCCGGCCAGACGTTGCGTCGAGCGGTCGGCGGCAGGTTCCGAGTGCGGCGCCAGCCCACGCGCGACAACCATGGTCGCCGTGAAGATCAGCGCCGCCAGCGTCAGATGCGTCGCCAGCCGGTATTGGCTGACCGAAACCCGGTCAACCAGGCCGGATGCCACCATCCACCAGCCTATCGCGCCCTGCAGCCCGCCGAGCAGGAGGATGCCCGACAATCTCGTGCCGAGGCCCCGCTCGATGCGGCGCGTCACCCAGAAGAACAGCAGCGGCAGGGCGAAGACCACGCCGACACTACGCGCCAGGATACGATGCACCCATTCCCACCAGAAGATCGACTTGAACGCCTCGATGCTCATGCCCTTGTTGAGTTCGGCATATTGCGGGATCTGCTGGTAGCGCAGGAACTCCTCCTGCCACTCGGAATCGTTGAGCGGCGGGATGACGCCGTGAATCGGCTGCCATTCGGTGATCGACAGGCCGGAATCGGTGAGCCTCGTAGCGCCGCCGACCACCACCAGCGCAAACAGCACGAGCAGCACGACATAGAGCCAACCGCGCACCAGTGCACGATTGCGAAGGTCGCGATCGCGGGCGGCGAAAGGCGCGTCGTCGGATATGGCAGCAGCCATGGGTTTGTCCCGGCAGTTGAAGTCGCGGATTGGTGAACCATCGCAACCCGGCTTGCAAGGCCGGGCGACGCGGCACGCCGTCGCGCCGTTTCTGGCGGGTTGCGCGCATTCGCCGTTCGGCCTAAGCGATAGCGGTCAACGAGATCGCGCCATGCCCATTCGCCTGAAAAAGCTGATCGGAAGCTTCCTGCTGGTAGTGCTGGTCGTCGTCTATGCGCTGGTCGCCTCGATCGTCGCGGTCGCCCAACTGTCGCAGTCCGGGCCGCTGGCGCACTTCATCTTCTTCCTGCTGAGCGGGCTTTTGTGGGTGCTGCCGGCGATGGGCATCATCAAGTGGCTGATCCTGGAGCCGCGGCCGAAGGGCCGAGGCAACAGTTAAATCGTCACCACCGTCTTGCCGGCATTGGCCAGCGGCGTCGTCACGCCCGACAACATGGTTCGGATGTGGGCAATGCTCTGATAGCGGCCGTTGACTGAAATGCGCGGCAGGGCATGCAGGAACCCGGCATGCTCGGCGCGCAGTACGCCGTGGCGGGTCGTCACCGCGGACGCATAGCCGGCATCGCGGACAAGGCCCACTTCGCGGCGGCCGACTGCGCTGGCATGACCGTAGGGATAGGCGAAATGGCGCGGCTCCTCGCCGAGTTTGGTCTGCAATATGCGCTTGACGTCGCCGATCTCATGCCGCGCGTCGCTCTCGGAAAGCCGCTTCAGATTGCAATGATTGACGCTATGCGCGCCGATCGTCACCAGCGGGTGTCCGGCCATGGTGCGGATCTCGTCCCAGTTCATCAGCGTGCTCGGGCGCGGACCGCCCAACTCGATGTCGTTCGAGCGCGCCAGATCGCGCAACACCGCACGCTGGTCCTGCTCGTGCACCTTCAGCGTCAGATAGGCGTGCAGGCGCGCATTGGCCTGGACCTTTTTTCCCCGATTCGAGCAGTCGATCGTCACCGGGCCGTCCGGCGTCGTCAGCGTCAGGCGATCGCGCGCATTGACGATATCCTCAACCACGTCCCACCACAGATCGGCAGCGCCGTCGATCAGTCCAGGCGCGACGTAGATGGTGATCGGCGTGCCGTGCTTCTCCAGCACCGGCAGCGCCTCGGTCATGTTGTCTCGATAGGCGTCGTCGGCGGTGATCGTCGCGAACTGGCCGTCCTTGTCGCCGGCCTTGATGCGCTCGATCGCCTCGTCCAGCGTGACGAACCTGTAGCCGTTCGCCTTCATGTCGGCGATCACGATATCGAGGAACCCAGGCGCGATGTTCAAGTGGCGGTTGACGCCGTTCGGCTTTTCCGGCGTCGCGGTAACCCGATGCAGCATCAGGATGACGCCAACGCCGCCGATAAACGGCTTGGCCAGCGGCGCGAGACCGGAATAGCGGGCGAGATTGAGCGCCAGTTTGCGAATTGCCTCGCCCCCGTCGATCATTCATTCACCTTTTGCGCCTAAGCTCATCAAGCATGGAATGCGCCTGCGCGGACCCCCAATCGCGACGAATACGCCCTAAGGATTGAGGTATGGTTGACGCCACCGCGTCATTTGACGGCAATCGGCTGGCAAGCAGCGAGGCGTCGCCGTATACCTTGCCGGCCGGCAAAGCCGGCTTGTCGATCTCGGTTGCCGATAGTGCGGCGCTGGCGGCGTACGCCGAATTCTGCCGTTCGGCGCTTTTTGCCCCGGCGCAGAGCGCAGGCTGGATCCTGAACTGGGCCGCACATACCGGCGCCGACGTTGTCGTTGCGACGCTGCGCGCCGACAACAGGCCGGTTTTCTCGTTGGCGCTGGAGGTCACTCGCAGTGGAGCGTTCCGCGTCGCCCGGTTCATGGGCGGCCGCCATGCCAACGGCAATTTTGCCGCCGCCGACCCGCAATGGCTGGCGAATGCCGATAGCGCGGCGATCCGCGCTATGCTGGCTGCGATTGCCAAGGTGCGGCGTGATATCGATCTTGTCGCGCTAGAGCGGCTGCTGCCCGATCTCGACGGCGTTGCCAACCCGCTCTCCGCCTTGCCGCATTTTTCGAGCCCCAATCTGTCTCTGGCCGCCGGCCTTGCAGGAGGGTTTGATGCATTGCTCATCCGCGTGAGCGGCAAGCGCAGGCGCAAGAAGCATCGCTCGCAGGCGCGCAAATTCGGGGCCGTCGGCAGCCATTGCCGCATCGAGGCGAGGACTGCGGACGAGGTGAACAGGCTGCTCGACGCCTTTTTCGAGATGAAGGAATTCCGCTTCCGCAAGATGGGCATCGCCAATGTTTTCGGTGAAGCGGAGGTGCGCGCTTTTTTTCGCTCGCTGTTTACCGACGCGCTCCAAGAGGAAGATCCGTCCTTCGTGCTGCATGGGCTGGAAGTCGCCGGCAAGCTTCGTGCGGTCACCGGATCGAGCCGCTCGGGCAAGCGGCTGATCTGCGAATTCGGGGCGATCGCCGAGGACGAGCTCGCGCACACCAGCCCCGGCGACTTCCTGTTCTTCGAGAACATTCAGGAAGCCTGCGAGACGGGTTTTGAAATCTATGATTTCTCGGTCGGTGACGAACCCTACAAGCGATTGTGGTGCGATGTCGAAACGCAACATTTCGAGGCGCTGGTTCCGCTGACGCTGAAAGGTCGCGCGCTGGCGCTTGCGCTCAGGCACGGCGCAAGCCTGAAAGCATTCATCAAGCACAGCCCAATGGTCTGGAAGCTGACCAAGCTGCTGCGCCGCAAGGCCGTGGGCCAGACAGCACCGGCCGCAGGCGAAGACGACAGCTGATTTCGATTTGAGAAAAATGCCTCAGGCCGCCGAGCGCCGTCCCGGCATTGGCCCCGGCGCCACATGGCCGATTGGCGTGACCAGCGTCAGGTCGGGATAACCGCTCTCGATGAGCGCGACTGCGGCTTGCGTCACCTGGTCGTCCGGCTCCAGCATGGAGAGCAGCACCTCGGTGCCCTCGCCCACCAGGCGGCTGATGCCTTGCGCGTCGGCCGGCCCGCATTCGACCACGACCAGATCATAAGCCGTGGTTAGCGACTGCATGATGATCGGCAGCCGGTCGGCGGCGCGCATGGCACGGACCGGATCGGCTGTGCCGACGGGAATCACGTGGCAGTCCGAATAGAGATCGGGGTGGATCACATCGCTGAACTGCGCTTGCGAGGCGAGCAGATCGGTGATGCCAGGAAACAGCCCGCTGTCCAGCATCGGCCGCGAGGCAGCACCCGAAGCGGTGAGATCAAGCAGCAGCACGCGTAGCCCGGCGTCGGAGACTGCGCGCGCCACCAGCACCGCCGAGGCAGCCGCCTCGTCGCCTTCCGGCGACACGAATATGGCCCGGGCTGCACCGGTGGCGATCAGTTTTTCCGCGGCCTTGTCGATGTCGATCTCGCCGAGGATAGAACGTGCCGGTTCAATGTCTCCAGCGGCCATTTCAGAGTACTCCGGTTCGATTTTCTCGGCAGCCGCTTCCGCCACCGCGACGGGTTCCGGCTCCACTTTGGTTTCAATGATGCTGTCGTCGGTCCCATCGATCTCGGCGACTGCCGGTTGGGACCGGGCAACCGGCGGGTCGGGCTCGGCCAATGCGCGGTCGGCCTGGACAGCCGGCATCGCAACCTGCTCGATGTGTTCGAAATGGGCACCGGCGGCCGGACGCATGGCGCGGCCGGAAAACAGTTCCTGCAGCAACGTGACCATCGCCATGATGAGCAACGAGCCGACAAAGGCCGCGCCGACAATCGGACCGATCTTGGGGAAATAGGGTTCGGTCGGCGCCCGGGCCTCCGAAAATAGGCGAGCGTCGACAGGTAGGTAGTTGCGATCCTTGCGTGCGGCCGCCTGGAGATAGCTGGACGAGTAGAGATCGAGTTGCTGGCGCTTGGTCGCGGCATCGCGCTGCAGCGCATCGAGTTCCACCTGCTCTTCGCCGGCGCGGGCGGACGCCGCCTTCAGCGTGTTGACGTCGGCCACGAGTTGAGCCTCGCGCGCCTTTGCCGTCTCGGCCTGCGCCATCAGACCCTTCATGATCTTTTCCGCTTCGTTGCGGATCTGGCGGTCGAGATCGGCGAGTTGCGACCTCAGCGCCCGGATGCGCGGATGGTTGTCGAGCAAGGTGGTGGAAAGGTCGGCGATGTTGTTCTTGAGTTCGACTTGGCGCTCGCGCAGGCGCTGGATCAGTTCGGACGACAACACCTCCGGAACGGCATCCAGTGAGCCGCCACTGCGCAATGCCCTGCGCACGCTGTCGGCGGTCGCTTCCGCTGAAGCGCGGTTGGCGCGCACCCGTGACAATTCGCTCGACAATTCGGACAGCTGCTGGGTGGCAAGCACGGAATTGTTGCCACCCATCAAAAGATCGGACTGGGCACGGAATGCGGCAACCTTGGCTTCCGCCTCCTTCACCCGATTCTGCAGATCCGCGATTTCCGGCGCCAGAAAGTCGGTGGCAGCGGAATTCGATTCGAGCTTGGCGTTGCCCTTGGATGCGATATAGGCGTTTGCAATGGCGTTCGGGATCGCGGCGGCAAGCTGTGGATCCTCCGACGAGAACTCGATTGCTATCGCGCGGGTTTTTTCGACGCCATAGACGTTGAGCTTCTCATGCATTGCGTCCAGCACGCGCTCTTCCAGCGGGATCTCGAAGGGATCGCTTTTCAAGCCAACGAGGACAAGGGCGCGGCTCAGCGCCGACATCTTCAGCGCCTCGTCGAATTCGGGCAATTTTGCGAGGTTGAGCTTCGCCGCTACCTGCTTGAGGATGTCGGGGGACGAGATGATCTGGACCTCGGTGGCCACAGCCTCTTCGTCGGGAATCGACCGCTCGTTGCCGTTGGCCCCGGCTGGCCGCGTGAACTCCGATTCTCGAGGCCCGATCTCCAGCTTGGCTGCCGCCTTGTATTCGGGCGTTGCAAGCCAGGCGAGCGCAAAGGCCAGGCCGGTTACAACCAGCGCGACGACAAGGATGCGCAACCAGTTTCGCGCCAGGCTGGCGAAAAGCTGCCTGAGATCGATGTCGACATCTGCGGCCGCGGATTGAACGGACATGCATCCCTGCTCCGGTACTGAGTCAGCATGCACCGTAAACAACTATGGTAACTCAGCCGTTAATATCGCGGTAAGAACCTGTTAGGCTCTACTAACAAGCCGCAAACAAGAGGCTGAAAACGATCTGCATTTGTCGATCCGGCCCGTATCGGCCGTGCGCCTTTACCGGCCATTAACCCTAACAGGATGATAACCGAGCTCGATCGTTAAGGTTTGCCGCAGAGTCGCCGGCTATTCAAAGGTACGTGTCCGCTCATGAAAAGCACTGCTCCCCTTTTCCGCGCGCTGCTTGCCGTATCGATGCTTTCGGGCTGCTCCAGCTACCGGCCGACGCCGGCCGCATTCCATGAAGTTCTCGACCAGCCCTATCGCCTCGGCGCCGGCGACCGCGTCCGTGTCACAGTGTTCGAGCAGGAAGGATTGACCAACACCTACAGTGTCGACCAATCCGGCTATCTCTCGCTGCCGCTCGTCGGCAACGTGCCGGCGCGCGGCCACACCGCCCAGCAGCTCGAGGGCGAGATCGCCGAGAAACTGCGCCAGGGCTATTTGCGGGATCCTGACGTTTCTGTCGAAATCGATCGCTACCGACCGATCTTCGTCATGGGTGAAGTGGGTGCGGCGGGCCAGTATTCCTATGTTCCGGGCCTGACCGTGCAGAAGGCCGTCGCCATCGCCGGCGGGTTCACGCCACGCGCCAACCAGGAAAGCGTCGACATTACCCGCGACATCAACGGCAAGGTGATAACCGGACGCGTGGTGACCTCCGACCCGCTACTGCCCGGCGATACAGTCTATGTTCGCGAACGCCTGTTTTGATGTGCTGACCAAGTGGCGGACACACTCAGGATCGTCCACTGCTTTCGCTCACCGGTCGGAGGCATCTTCCGGCATGTCCGCGACCTGACCGAGGCTCAGGTCGCCGCCGGCCATGCCGTCGGCATCGTCTGCGATTCGACGACGGGCGGCGATTTCGAGGAACGGCTGTTCGAACAGATGAAGGGCAGCCTGGCGCTCGGCATTCACCGCACGCCGATGCAGCGGCATGTCGGGCCAGGCGATCTCGCCTCGGCCCGGCGCACCTATAGAATCATAAAAGAATTGCGGCCGGACGTGCTGCACGGGCATGGCGCCAAAGGTGGCGCCTATGCCCGTCTGTTCGGCTCATTGTTGCGGGTATCCAGGTCTCGCGTAGCCCGCCTTTATTCGCCGCATGGCGGCTCGCTTCACTATGACGAGACCACCGCCATGGGGAAGCTGTTCTTCGCGCTCGAGCGCTTCATGGCTCGCTTCACCGATTGCCTGCTGTTTGTTTCCGACTATGAGCGACGGACTTATCGCAGGAAGGTCGGCGAGCCGCCCATTCCGAACGCTCTCGTCCACAACGGCCTGCGCGCCGCCGAGTTCGAGCCGGTGCGGACCGAGCACGATGCGGTTGATCTCCTCTATATCGGCATGATGCGAGACCTCAAAGGCCCGGACATCTTCATCGATGCGCTGGGGCTTGCCGCAACACGGCTCGGCCACCCATTGAAGGCGCTGATGGTCGGCGACGGCGACGACCTGCCGCGCTATCGCGCCCAGGTGAGTCAGCGCGGCCTGGACGTCGGCTTCCTGGCGCCGATGCCGGCCAGGCTGGCCTTCACGCTGGCCAAGCTGGTCGTCGTTCCGTCGCGCGCGGAAGCCATGCCCTATATCGTTCTGGAAGCGCTCGCCGCCGGCAAGCCGATCATCGCGACGTCGGTCGGCGGCATACCGGAAATCTTCGACACCAGCTCGCCTGCCCTGATCCGGCCCGACCCGCGCGAACTTGGCGACAAGATAAGCGCCGCATTGGCCGATCTCGACGCCTACAAGGGCCTGATGCCCGGCATCGCCGACCTCAAGGCACGATTCGGCGCCGATGTAATGGCCGCTGAAATCGAAAAGGCTTATTTCGCCGCGCAAAAAAAATAGGGGCAACGGGTTCCACCGGGCTGCACCTGGTGAAAGCGTCTCCAAAGCCATCTGTTGTTTCAAGGGTTTCTTAGCTCTCTTTTGCTATTCACCTGAGGGAAACCTGCGGACACCCCATGAACGAAATCGACCCCGCGCGCCGTTTTTCGCTAGACGCGGTGCGCAAATTCAACGCCCCTGCCGAGAACAACACGGCCGGCGGCATGAACGACGTCGCCCGCCAGGTCGCCTCGCAATACCGGCGCGATACGATGTCGCCGATCATGGTGAGCGGCGTGCTGCGCATGGTGGAATTCGCGCTGCTGTTGGTGTCAGGTCTTGCCGTCTATTTCTATTACGTCGGCTTTTTCAACTATCTTGCCTGGCAATATTCACTGACGATCGCCGCCACCTCGTTCCTCGCGGTCGTTCTGCTAGACGTCACCGACTGCTACCAGATCGTCGCGCTGATGCGGCCGATCGCCAATTTCGGCCGGCTCCTGCTGGTCTGGGCCGGAACGTTCGCCTTGATGGCGCTCACCGCCTTCACCATGAAAATGTCGGAAGACTATTCGCGCCTGCTCTTCGGAACGTGGTTTGTTGTTGGCTTCGTGCTGATCCTGGGTCTCCGCCTGGTGATGTCGAAGCTGATCCGGCGCTGGGCGCGCGATGGGCGGATGGAGCGCCGCGCCGTTATCGTCGGTGGCGGCAAGGCGGCGGAAGTACTGATCCGCTCGGTCGAAAGGCAGCCCTACAACGACATCCGCATCTGCGGCATCTTCGACGACCGCGGCGATAAGCGGTCGCCGCCGGTTGTAGCCGGTTATCCCAAGCTCGGCACAATTTCCGAACTCATCGAATTTGCCCGCATCGCGCGCATCGACATGCTGATCGTATCACTGCCGCTGACCGCCGAATCGCGCGTGCTGCAGTTATTGAAGAAGCTGTGGGTGCTGCCGGTCGACATCCGGCTGTCGGCGCATTCGAACGCGCTGCAGTTCAGGCCGCGCGCCTATTCCTACATCGGCTCGGTGCCGATGCTCGATATCTTCGACAAGCCGATCAACGACTGGGATTCGGTCGCCAAGCGCGCCTTCGACATCGTCTTTTCGATCATCGGCATCATCGTGTTCTCGCCGGTGATGCTGGCGACCGCAATCGCGATCAAACTCGACAGCAAGGGGCCGGTGCTTTTCCACCAGAAGCGGCACGGCTTCAACAACGAGATCATCGAGGTCTATAAGTTCCGGTCGATGTACACCGACAAGGCGGACCCGACGGCGAAGCAGACCGTGACAAAGAACGATCCGCGGGTCACCCGCGTCGGCCGCTTCATCCGCAAGACCTCGATCGACGAATTGCCACAGTTCTTCAATTCGCTGTTCGGGTCGCTGTCGCTGGTGGGTCCGCGCCCGCACGCCATTGCCGCGCAGTCGCACAACCTCCTCTACAATGAGGTGGTCGACGGCTATTTCGCCCGTCACAAGGTCAAGCCCGGTGTGACCGGCTGGGCGCAGATCAATGGCTGGCGCGGCGAGATGGACACCAACGAGAAGATTCGCATGCGGACGGAATACGACCTCTATTACATCGAGAACTGGTCGCTCCTGTTCGACCTCAAAATCCTGTTCCTGACGCCGATCCGCCTGCTCAACACGGAAAACGCATATTGAGCGCGACCACCTATGAATTGCCGGCGGCGGCGGTCAACGCCAAGCTGATCGCACTGATTGCGTCAGGGGCGGTTTTCCTCGGCGTCTTCCTGTCCGGCTTCGTCATTGCCGAGCCGGCGCCGTACGACGTCTATATGATCGGGCTGATCATGGTGTGGCCCTTGTTCGGAATGCGCATACAGCGCGCGGGGGTGCCGCTTCTGGTGCTGCTGTTGATCATGAACATCGGCGGCATGATCTCGATGACGCAGATGTCGGACCTCGCCGGCACGCCGCTCTATCTCGCCGTCTCGCTGTTCCTGGCCTTAACCGCGGTTTTCTTCGCTTCGGTAACGGCGGTCCGGCCCAGTCTCTATCGGGTGATCTTCGTCGCCTATGTGGTGTCGGCGGTGCTGACTTCGCTGGTCGGCATAGCCGGCTATTTCCATGCCTTTCCGGGAGCCGAGATCTTCACCAAATACGACCGCGCCGCCGGCGCCTTCCAGGACCCGAACGTGTTCGGGCCGTTCCTGGTGCTGCCGGGCATCTACCTGCTCTATCTGCTGCTTACCGGCTCGGTCGCGCGCATGCCTCTATTGGCTGTGCCGCTGCTGATTATCACCGCCGGCATCTTCTTTTCCTTTTCGCGCGGCGCCTGGGGCATGTTCGCCGTTTCGGCGATCCTGCTAACCGGTGCCTTGTTCCTGCAGAGCGCCAGCGGCAAGTTCCGGCTGCGCGTGGTCGTCATGACCATCGCCGCCGTCGGACTGCTGGTCATCGCAATGATCGTCATCCTGCAACTGCCGGGCGTCGCCGAGATGTTCTCGAACCGCGCACAGCTTGAACAAAGCTACGACACCGCCCGCCTCGGCCGCTTCGCCCGCTACACGATCGGCTTTCAGATGGCACTGGAGCATCCGTTCGGCATCGGCCCGCTCGTCTTCGGCAAGATGTTCGGCGAGGACACGCACGACATCTGGCTGAAGATGCTGATGGATTACGGCTGGCTCGGCTTCGTGTCGTTCCTGACGCTGACGTGCTGGACGATCGCCGCCGGCTTCCGCATTCTGCTGCGCGACCGGCCGTGGCAGCCTTATCTTCTATGCGCCTACGTCGCCTTCATCGGCAATATCGGGCTCGGCACCTTCATCGACATCGACCACTGGCGCCATGTCTACCTGCTGCTTGGCTTGATCTGGGGTGCCATCGCGCTCGAGTACCGCCACCAGTGGCAGCTGCGGGCGGCGCAGCGACCGGCAATGCCCGTTGCCGTTGCTTCAGGCAGGACAGCAACCGAATTCGGTTGACCGGAGCCGGTCTATCACGATACATCGCGACCGGTCCGGAGTGTAGCGCAGCCCGGTAGCGCACTTGACTGGGGGTCGGGTGCTCTGGGGACAAATCCTCGTTACCCACCAAAGCCTTAGCCCGATCTGTCATGCTTTCCGTGGGATTTCCCGTGGGGCGTTTGGTTCGAGCGCGACTGCGCTGACTTCGATCTCAGAAACGAATTGTTTGAGCTTCCCGCAGAGGAAGAACCACTCCCGTTTGTGGTGGCAAGCTTCAAACTCCGCGTGAAGCTTTCGCTCCAGTCGGACCGTTCCTGGTATGCAAAACAAAAGCTCGCAATCGTCAGGCGTAGCCGTGCTGATCGATCGAATGCGCTCGACAGGATCGTGCGAGTGGCCGATCTTGATGAAGTAACCGCTCTGCAGCATGTAGACGTAGCCGTTCTTAGAGCGTCGGCCCTTTGCCTTGTGCCTGGCCCTTTTCAGGATGGCTCGACAGAAGATGCCCAAGGACATCGCGTCGCTTCGGATCGCCCGTTCGAATGCCCGCGCCTCGTCGACGTCAGTCTTTCCGGTGGACCCAGAGTGGCGTTTGCCATCCAGTTGGAAATCGTAGCTATAGACGCCGCTGTCGGCTCGTAGATACACGGTCACTTGGCTTTTCCTTCCTTCGGAACGCCTAGTGTAGCGGGCGATTGTTGAGGCGGAGTTGCGCCTTCCATCGCCCTCAACACATCGTCCATCATCGCATGAGCGTATTTGGTCGTCGTCTTGATGTCCTCGTGACCGAGGAGCTGCTGCACGACCTTCAAATTGCTGTTGCGCAGCACGCGCGTTGCGGCGGTGTGGCGGGTGTCGTGGAAGTGGAAGTTCTTCACCCCGGCCTTCGGCACGGCGCGGCGCATGGCGATCTTCAGCCCTGCCTCGGTCAGCGGATAGCGGTTGCCCTTGATCAGCCCGCGATTGCCCATCTTGACCGTGCGCGCGGCGACATAGGTGAAGACCTTCTCGGCGTGGTAGTTCTGCTGCGCCCATAGGATCTCGAACGTCCGCTTGGTCATTGGTATGACCCGGCTTTTGTTGCCCTTCCCGATCACGGTGAACTGGCGGCCGAAGAAATCGACCCGAGACCATTCCAGCCCCAAGATCTCCATCCGCCGACAGCCATTTACGAACGCGAACTCGACCGCGACGTCATAACCGCGCGCCAGCTCCGCCATGATGGCGGCTTCTTCACCGCTGCTGGCCTCTCGAACGCGCTCTTTCGGCTCCGGCAGAAGGTGCTTCGACCAGTCGATGGTCGCGGTCCGAGCGCCCCATAGGGCGCCCGCGCGCAAGATGATCTCCCTCAAAGGCTGCGTTACGGTGCGGTTTACCGTGGCGGCGCTGACCCGCTTCCTGGACTCCAGCGTCTTGTACTTCCGGCCAGGCTTGCGCTGCGAAGGGACGAATTCGCCACGGCGCTTCGCCACCATCGTGGCAACCTTGCTGTCGTCGATCTCCTGCAGCAGGATCGATTCGCCGAAGTGATCCTTCAGCCAACCCATCGACCAAAGAGTGTTTGAGGCATTCTCGTGATGCTGTCCGACTTCCTGCCAGTATCGCGCCGTGGCGTTCAGCAGGGTCAGATCCGGCGCAAATAGTGCCGCTTCGGCCTTCACGATCGCGCGAGCCTCCTCGCGCTTCAAGCGTTCTACCTGTTCGGCTTCCCGCTTCGTTTTGCGTTCAGTGCTTCCAGAAAATCGGCGACCGCCGAGCTGGAAGTCGTACGAGAACGCACCGTCCTTGGAACCGGGCCTTCGATAGACGGACATTCTGCGACCTTCTTTCTCTTCGCCTTCCAGGCATTGAGATCGTCGAGCTCATACCGCGGCGTCTCGCGCTTCTTCCCCTGCCCGACGTTGATATACGGGATTTCGCCCGCCTTGCGCATAGCGCGCAAGGTGTCTTCGCCGATCCCGAGTTCCGCGCAGGCCTCCTCTGGCGTCAATAGCGGCATGGCTGATGTCCACCGTTCATTGGTCCGGCATCTCCAACCAGACCTGATACTCGAGGCAAAGCTCGCGGAACTTCGCCGCCGGTTCATCCTCGTGGTCTAGGTCAATGCGGCTGTCGACGCCGCAGCGCTTGTAGATGAAGGCCTTTGCGGCATCTGGCGTCCGCACCTCCGCCCAAAGCTGGAATGCGCCCTCATTGCAGAGGATGCCCGCCTTCTGGGCGAGCGCACCGCCCTTGCGCTCGGGCTGTGATGGCGGCGGCTCGGGCGCCGGGGGCGGCTCTTCGACCTCGGCGAAGTCGGCCTTATCCTCAGTCGACCCGGCCGGCGCGATGACGTCGACGACCAGGTTCTCGCCGACCAGGACTGCGTCGATCTTCTCGCAGTCGCCGACGTCGAGCAGCGCCTTGATCACCTCGGCGAGCGGGATCGAGTAACGGTGGATGATCATCGGCGTCATGGTGCGATGCCCTCGTCCCATTCGAGGCCGTCACCGAAAGCGCCCTCTTTGACGCTTTCGCGGAAAAGCTCATAGTTTTCCGGGCCGACTAGGATCCGAACCATCTGATCTATGACCCACATTTTGTGGTGCCCACCATCGGTCGTTCCGTGTTTGGCTGCGAATATGCAGGCTATCCCGATACGAAACTGTTCGTTTGTCACAGCCCGACCTCCTCGAGGAAACTGTCGAGCCCGGCCGGCTTGTCCGGCTGCTCGATCGATCGGCGGATTTCCACCCACCCGACGTTGAGGCGGTCGACCCATTCGTTGCAAATGACGCGTAAGCGCTGGGCTTTGAGCGGGTCGGCGGTGCGCAATATCCTCCGCTCCCACTTGTTGATCTCGCGCCAGCAGCGGCGGTGCTCGGCGCGGAACGCCGCAGGCAGCACCCGGAAGCACTTGCCGCAGATGATCTCGTGGCTATCCGGGAATTTCTCCTGGGCGGCCGTCCGCCGGCAGCGCGGATTGATGCAGGGGATGCGGTCGCTCATATTACCCTCCCCGGCTGCATTTGGGATCCCGGAACTGCGATGATCGGGATGTACCAGTTGAGCGCGATCGTCTTGCCGTCCTCGCTGATCTCCCCGAATTCGCCGATCATCCACTTCGGCCGGCCACCGCCGGCGATGAACTCCTGGTCGAATGCGCCGTCGTGGCGCTTCCAGCGCTTCCCCGGCGTGGTGCCCGTTGGCAGCGTCGCGCTATACTCATCCAGCGCGTCGAACTCGGCCTTGGTGAGGATGAGCGATTTCAATGCCACACCGCCTTCTCGACAGCCGCTTTGCAGCCGTCCAGTGTCTCCATCGCGCCCGTTCGGCCGTCAGCCCAAGTGCCGTAGAACGAGCTGCCCTCGTGGAATTGTTGAACCATGCCGCTCGTGCCGTTGAGCAGCCATAAGCTTCCCTTGATCTCGTCGGTGCAGTGGCAAGTCTCGCCCTTTTCGCAGATTATGCAGACCCGCGAAAACCGCCAACGAGAGAACGCTACAACGCTCACGGCACCCTCCCTTCCGTTAAGATCTTGATCCCCTCGCCGAACGGCGTCTTCTCGATCAGCGCGTCCATGCCACGGCTGTCGCCGTAGACGGCCCAAAGCACCGGTGACGTCGGCTCCTCGCCGAAGTCGTAGACGCAGAGATCGGTGAAGTAGATGATGGCCGAGGCGTCCGGAACGTTCTTGGCAATCCAGCGGAAGGTATCCGAGAAAGCCGTCCCGCCGCCGCCTTCCGGCCGCATGTCGAGCTCGTCGCCGGCTTCGAACTCCTCGACTCGAGCGACCTCGGCGTCGGCATAGATCACCGTCACCTTGTCGATCATCCCGTCACCGAAGGCTCCATTGACCTCGCTCGCGAACGTGACCAGCGCCTTGTCGTCGATGCTGCCGGACGTGTCGATCGCGACGACTAGGTGAGTGATAGCCTCATCCGCTCGCATGGAGGGCAGGACGAAGCCAGATTGAAGGAAACGCCGGTTCGGCCGCATCCAGGAATAGTCGCTCGTCCGAATCCCGTCGATGAAGCGCCGAAGCACAGATCGCCAGTCGACGACCGGCTTGGTCAGCCGGTCAACGAGGCGTTGGATGCCGCCCGGCAGCTTCCCGATCCCCTTGGCGATCGCGGCTGCCTGGCGCACCTGCATCTGGATCTCGGCGCGAAGCTGGGCGATCTCGGCCTCGTCGTGCGCGCCGCAGCCGTCTATGACGGCGCCGCATCCGCCCGGATCCCCGCCGCGCGCCTTTGCGCCCTCGTCCTGCAAGATCCGGTAGATTTCTTCAGCCGACAGGCCAGTGAAGCGTTTGTCCAGCAGCCCCACCTTGGGCATGGTGAGCTTCGCCTCGACCAGCTCGCCGTTGATGGCGTAGTCGCACGCCATATTCCACAGCCCGGGCTCGCGGCTCTGCCGGCGGATGTGATGCTCGAACGCGTTGTGCAGCACCTCGTGGGCCATGACGAAGACCATTTCCGGCTTGGAAAGCTTCATCACGAATTCCGGCTTGTAGAACAGCCGCCGGCCGTCTGTCGCCATCGTCGGTGGGTCTAGGTCAGGCTTCTCGATCACATCGAGCTGGACCGCCAGAGAACCGAAGAACGGATGGTCCCATAGCAGCGACGTGCGCGCGATCAGGATCTTGTCTGCCAGGGTCATAGCGGCACCTTCAACGCGGCGGCTGTGCATGCGGCGATGTCGGCCGGACACAGCATCCCGCGGAGCTTAGCGATGTCCTTTTCGGACAACGTACGCTGCGACTTCCCATACCCGAACGTCTCGGTGCGCCAGCCTTTGAATTCGCGATTGTGAGCGTCGAATTCGATCTCGTAGTATGGCCAAGCTTCCGACCGGCCTCGCGCGTAGAAGCGCCAGATGAAATCGCGCAACTTCTGCGCCGGTTTATGTGTCGCAATGAAGCGATCGGTGATTATAGCCATGCCTGCTCCTCCGTGTAGGAGATGCTGGCCGCGCTACAGCGAGCGACGTGCTCGGGCTTCAGGACAGACCTGAAGACTTTGATGATTTGTTGGTCGTCGATATCGCGGAACGTTGGCCGAGCTGAGGCCTTCACCTTGAAGCCCTGCATCAAAAGAAAAACGCGGCGTCCAAGGTCAAAGGTCAGACGGTAGCTATGCCGGGGGTAGCGCCGCCCCTTTTGATACCAGCGGAAAGTCACATGGGTCTGCGCATAACGGTCCATGCTGAATCGATAATGAGTTTGCAGCGTTTCCGGCGTCACTTGGCGCCCCCGTACTTCAGCGCCAGCTTGGTTGCCTTCAGCGATGTGCTCGGGCCGCAGTTGGGCGCGGAGCATCGGGCCGACCTTTCCCTCCATCGGCTTGCCGCTCGTGAATTGTGGAAACAAGCTCGGCTCGGAAAGCTTTTCATCGCCAGGCTTCGGGGAAACCCGGAACGTCTTAAAGCTGCGCTTCTCAGCATCAAACCACAGCACCCACCGGCAGAACTCGCCACCCTCGCGAATCCCGGTGAACGACCATGAGATGCCGTGGCCCTTGTTCTTGGTTTTCAGCGGTCCGAAGATCTTCATGATCTTGGGCATGGTCACCTCGGCCAGTGAATCGATGCGGCCGTCGCCGACGCAAAGTCGGCGTTGGACAGGCGCTTTCTCAGGATCTCGACGTAAGTCTTGCCGTGGACCATCGGCCTGTCGGGCACGAAGGCGTCGGGGTTCTCCAGCGCATCTCGGGTCTGTTTTGACAAACAGCCCGACAAGAAGCACACGAATTTGCGCTTCTGCACGTCGAAGCGCAGCGTCCAATGCCCCATAGAGTTGTCTTCCCGCACACCGAAGAAGTGCCAGTCGATCGCCGAAGTTCGCGGGTGGCCGAACTCCGTTCGATCGAACGGACCATAGACGGCGCGCAGGAACACGGTCATAGCATCGTGACATCCTGGTTCCTCACTGCCCAATCTTGGAAGGCTTTCGTCTCGGCCAGCTTCGCGTCTCGCCGTACCGCGTCGACTGCCATCATCACTTCAAACTCGCGTGGCAGCCGGCGGATGTAAGTCATTATGGCCGCGAAGTTTTCCGTCTTCGCCTTGCGCCCGAGCCCGGCGGCGATTGCGAATCGAGCCGCCGGTTCCGATGGGACCGGCGTCGTCTCCGGATGGGCGATGACCTGGTCCAATGATGGCAGGGTCGAGTACACCCGGACGAAGCCCTCGAACTCGGCCGCGGCGCCCTCGCCGACCAAGCCAGTGACGAGGCCGAGCCGCAGGCTCGACGGCGCTGATGCATGCTTCGACACGCTCGCCCACGACCGGGGAGTAGGGAACGCCCGAAGGTCGGAACCGGCCATGACGTGCAGCATGGTGGGCCGGAACCGGATGAACGCGATCACGATCGGGCTGATGTCGTTTCTGTTCGCCCAATTGGTGAAGGTGTCGACGTCTGGTTCGATGTCGACATGGGCCAGACGGTTGGCGAGAGCCGTTGGCATCCGCTGCGCGGCCGCCCGGTCGGCTTGGCGGTTGCCTGCGGAGATGATGCGCCAACCAGGTGGGAGGCGATACTCGCCGACCTTCCGATCGAGGACGAGGCCAAAGCAGGCCGCCTGGACGGCCGCCGGCGCCGCATTCAATTCATCCAGAAACAGGATGCCCTCATCCCCGTCCCTTGCGGCATTCGGCAGGTCCGATGGTGGCAACCAGCGAGCCTCACCACCGACGATCGCCGGCAGCCCTCGCATATCGACTGGGTCGCGTAGCAAGGCACGGAAGTCGATTAGCGGCAGCGCCCGCTCGGTCGCTATGTCACGCACCATGTCGGACTTGCCGACGCCCGGCGGGCTCCAACAGAAGACGGGCTGGTCAGCATCGAGATAGGCGGTGACCATCGCTCTGGCGTTGTTGAGGTTCAAGACTGAGCCTCCGCGATTTCAGCGCGGATTTCCATCCAGAGCTTGCCGAGCATGTTCTTGCCGTCCCGGTTCGGCCCCCATCCCCAGAAGTCGTCACGCCAGCTATCCTCGACCAATTCGCGATCGCCGGTCGCCAGCAACTTGCGTTTCACATACTCATGCTGATCGACTTTGGCACGGAGGATGTCGCGCATGACATCGACCTTCACGTCATCCCAATCAGGGCGGCGAAGATGCTTATTGCGCTCGGCGAGCTTGAAGGCCTCGTGGGCGGAAGGGGCGCTCCGTATACGCTCCATAAGCTGAAACTGCTGGGCAGTCGGCACGTTCGCCTTGAATTTCAGGAAGTGATAGACGGCTTCTGACGTATCGAAGCGGACCACTCCCACGAGGGGTGTCCACTCCCACATGATGGTGAAAGCCGAGAAGTTCGATAGGACATAGAAATCCTGCTCGTAAAAACAGACGCGATCTGCGGTGTCGACCTTGTGATATGCCGTCATGCTGCAATCTCCATTGGGACTTGGGCCAAGATTTCGGCGCGCGTCGCCCAACGGAGGTTCGCCTCTACGTTGTCGAGCGTGTTGCCATTGCGGTGAAGGACGTCGGCGTTCTCAAGCGGCTCCGGGCCATGGAACGCCTCGCAAACGAGGCGGTGAACCTTGTGGGTGTTGCCCCGGAAGCGGAAGACCCGGCGCGGGCGGCTCGCATCGCGGGCGATGTTGCCGAACCACGCATGGCCGCCGTACCAGCGCAACCCGCCGTGGGGCATCTCCTTTGTATAAGGGACGACGCGGATGCGGCCGAGGCTACTGACCTCGAGTCCGTCGACCGACGACGGCAGCCATCTTTCGACCTCGGCCATCAGAATGGGATCTCCGAATCAAGGTCGTCGTTGCTGCTGCGATTATTGCTCTGCCGGCTATTCCCCCCGCCGCTCGACCGGCTCCCGCCGTCATCACGGCGCTCGCCGTCGCCTTGCCCCTTCGCGTCGAGCATCTGCAGCTCACCGCGGAACTTCTGCAGCACGATTTCCGTGCTGTAGTGATCCTGACCGTCCTTGGTCCACTTACGGGTCTGAAGCTGGCCTTCAATGTAGACCTTCATCCCCTTCTTCAAATATTGCTCCGCCACCTTCGCGAGCGAGTCATTGAAGATGACAATCCGGTGCCATTCGGTCTTTTCCTTCCGCTCCCCGGAATTCTTGTCGCGCCAGCTTTCCGACGTGGCGATGCTGAGATTTACGACTGGGTCGCCGGAATTGAGCCGCCGGATCTCCGGGTCCTGGCCCAGATTGCCCACTAAAATCACCTTGTTTACGCTACCGGCCATTATCGAATGCCTCCTGGAAAGAGCAGGTCGGCAGCGCGCACCTGGCCGGACGACGGGTAGTCGATCAAGCCAAGCGAGCGGAGGCGCCCGCGATTGTTTGCAAATGCAGATGAGGTGGGAGATGCACCGGCGGCCTCAGCGAGATCAGCCGTGCTGATCGCGCCGGGATAAACCGCCACGGCCGCGTCCAGCATGCGCCGAAGCGCCGGTGTTAGTTTGCCAGCGACGAGCCCCATGATGTGCTCGTGCGTCGGTGCATTGCGTTCGGGGACAGCGTTGCGGCCAACATCGGTCAGGGCCACAGTGCCCTGTCCGGGGTAGTCGATGACGCCAGATGATCGGAGTGAGCCGAGATTGTTGGCGAAGGCCGAACTTTTCGGGCTGGCATCAGCGAACCACGCCACCACTTGCTTGTCCGGCGCCGTCTGGCCGATCGCCTCGAGGTCGCGAAGCGCGACGAGGATCCGCCAGCGTGCCGGGGAGATCGACACGTTCGCCGGCTGCGGCGGCATTTCAGTTTTCGGGACGATTGTCTCAGGACGCTTCGGTTGCTTCTCGGCGGCTATCGCCACCGTGAGGGTCTGCTGCGCATACGAGCGCGTAAAGACGCTTGCGCCTTCAATCTCCCGCCAAAGCGAGGTTCGAAGATCCTCGATCAGTTCATCGTGCCGGCGAGCAAGTATCTTGCGAGCCTTGTCCGAGGCAGCGGCCATTTCCGTGAATGCCTTGTCGTAGCCTCGTGCCTCTGCCTGCTCGATCGCCTTCGGGTCAATCGCAGGCTTCGCGCGTTCCAACTCAGCGATGCGTGCCTTCAGGATCTTCGGGTCGTTGGCTTTGGCCTCCTGGCGGATGCTCTCGAGTCGAGTGCCCATCTCCTCGACGTCAATCGGGTGCAGCGCCTGCTGCTGAGCCGTCGGCTTCCCGCTGTCGAAGGTCGCAGCGAGCGGAAACTTCACCCGTTTGAGGAAATCGATCTCGGGTGACCACACCCACGCCTCGCCGGTCGGCAGCGACGGCAATGAAGCCGTGATCTCTTTCCCCTTGCCGGCGTCGGCCCATTCGCCGACCCACTCCTCGATCGCCTTGCGGTCCTGCGGCGCGATCAGCCGCATCGCGATCAGGGTCTCGACCTGCGTCAGGCTGTCCTTATGGAGCTTGGCCGGCCGCTGGCTAATCAGGATGATGCGAAGGCCGATGCCGCGACCAAGGCTGACCAGGTTATTGGCGGCGTGAAGCATCGCGCCGGATTGCGGGTCGTTGACCCGGCCCTGGGGCGCGAAGAGGTGCGCCTCGTCGATGATCAGATGCAGCGTACCGCTGTTCGACCGCAACAACGCCTCGCCAAAGGCCGTGAAGAACCTGGTCCTGGCGCCGACGGTCATCGTTCGCGTGTCGATGATGGCCGAGCTCGATGCGGTGGCGATGGCCTCACCAACGGTCGCGCCATGCTCGCCGGAAATCGGAATGTCGGCGTGATGTCCGCCGAAGATGACCGGCTTGAAGATCGATTGTTTCTTCCCGTCTGGCGCCAGGCGAACGCCCCACCATGTTCCGGTGGGGTCGATGACGCAGACGCGGCCGCCTTCGTACATAATCCCCTCCGCGACGACCTTCGCGAGGTTCGATTTTCCGGAGCCGGTTTTTCCGAGAATGCCGATATGCTGGGAAAGTGCTGCTGCAGGGATCAAGGTTTGGGACACGGATCCTCCTATATGACCAGGGTGAGGTGGGCGCTCGCGCGCGTAGCGGCGGTGTAAAGCCAGCGGTCCGCGTCCTCACGGAACGCGCGGCTTTCGTCGAACACACACACTCGTGGCCAGCCGCTTCCCTGCGCCTTGTGGCAGGTCAGCGCATAACCGTAGTCAAACTCCTGGGTGCCGCGCTTGGCCTTCCAGTCGAGTTCCTTCCCTTTGCCCTGGAAGAACTGCTCGCGGACCTCGACCGGGATCGGTGCGCGGCCTTCCACGTCCGGTTCGACGACGGTGAAGCGGGCCTTTCGGCCGAGAGTGCCAGCAACCGGCTTCTTCACTTCCGTGACGCGGAATAGTTCGCCGTTCGAGATCGCCTTGTCGCGATCGTTGCGCAGGCAGATGACCGTCTCGCCTTCGCTCGGCAGGTCACTCGTAAAGCCGTTGATCTCACGAAGCCGGCGGTTGAAGTTGAACCGGGTATCGTTGCGTCCGACGATGACGGCATCTGCCCCAGTCACCTCGGCCGGATCGAGATCCGGCTTGCGCGTGATGTTGAGGCCGAGCTGGCTTGTGACCTGGCGTTGGTAGCGTCCTTCCCGAATATCGGTCGCCAGCCGGATGATCGAACTGTCCCGCGCCTGGCGATGAACCTCGGTCAGCATCGCGCTGGGTTTGCCAGCCGTAAAGAAGCCGGCGCCCTCGACGGGCGGCAGCTGGAAAGGATCACCGAGGACGAGGATCGGGATGCCGAACGATAGAAGGTCTCGGCCTAGCTCTTCATTCACCATCGACACCTCGTCAATGACGAAGAGTGCAGTGCCGTTATAAGTATCCGGAGGCAGAAGGTGCCGCTCGACCTTGCCCGTCGCGACGTCGAACTCGGTTCGGTAGATCGTCGAGTGGATGGTGCCGGCGCTCCGGCAGCCTGCCTGTCGCATCACCTTCGCAGCTTTACCCGTGAATGCCATGTAGGCGACCAAGCCGTTCTGCAATTCGGCGATATGCCTCGCCAGCGTCGTCTTGCCGGTGCCGGCGTAGCCAGCCAGGTAGAAGAACGGCGAATATTTGATGCGCAGCCATGCCGCGACCTGGGCGATGGCATCCTGCTGGCCGGGCGACCATGTGCGAGCGTCACCCATTGAACAGCCCCACACCCTTGCGCAGCCGCATGGCGTAGCCGAAGCCGGCCTCACCCTCGATCGGTAAGCCGATCTTCTTCAGCGTGGCAATGTCGCGATAAATCTGGCGCGCGGATGCGCCAGTCTTCGCGGCCAACTTGTCGGCCGTCGAGATTTCGCGTTGGAGCACTTCGACTATGGTCGCCATGCGAGAGATTGCCTTAGCCACGGCGGGGATCCTTCACGATGTCGAAGAACGCTTCGCCCGGGCCGGGGCGCTGCCGCACAGTGGCGAGCTTGTGCAGCGCGTACCGCTTGATGGTCTGGACGAATTCGGGGGCCGTGTAGATTGCCACCCAGCGCTCGCCGTGCTCTTTGACCATATGGGCCGTGGCCGCATGGCGGTTCTCGGCGATGATCTCGACATAGCCGCCGGCGTATCCCCAGCCGGTTCCGAATGTGGCGTAAAACGTCTCCATCAGAACGTCTCCATCTGCTTGCGCCAAGCGTCGGGGTCGCCCGGGTCTGCCGCATGCGGCTTCGCAATTTTCGCTTCAGTGGGGCTTTCGGCGCGGCGGACGAGCTCAAGTCGCGCGGTGTGGACAACATCCTCGCGCTTCGGGTCGCTCGGCATGTTCGATTTATTCACAATCCAGTCGAGGTAATCCCACGGGATTTCTGAGAAGCGCTTTCCGGCGTGTTCGCCGAAATCGATCTTCAGCAGGCGAAGCGGGTTCGCCGATATCTCAATCATCTTCTCGACAGTCAGGACGCGGAGCAGATCCAGCAGAATGTGCGCGGTCGTCCAACTATCGGGACCGGCGCGATGGACGGGCTCCATTTGCTTCGCGCCGCCGCCGAGGCCTAGCGCGTACCAGATCGCGCCATTCTTGTGGCTTTCGAGATCCGGATAGACCTCCTTCGCACATTTGAACGTGCAGATCCCGGGCTTGCCGGTCCTCAGCAGCGGCGCGTCATAAGCTAGATTGTGGCAGCAGATGTAATCCGGCCCGGGAGAAATGAGAGCGCGCGCGTGATCCGGAGTCATGCCGCTCGCCGCTTCTTCGTCGGTGATGTGATGCGCGGCACGCGCGCCGGGGGTGATCGGCATGCCCGGGTTGACGAGACGGGCGTGCGGGCCGCTCTCGATCGCCCAGCCGGTCGGGAAAAGGCGGACGTCAGTCCAGCCGATCTCGACAAGCTCCTTCGGGTCGGTGATCCCCGTAGTCTCGGTGTCCGTCACGCGGATGAGGGTGAGCGGGTCAGCCATGCGCCACCGCCCTCTCCTGCTTCAGGACCTTCACCTTAGTGATGATGACGTCGCTGGTTTCCCGAACCTTCTTGGCGGCCTCAGCCGGAGTTGCAGCTGGCACGTCGCGGTGCGACGCGTCGGCGAAATGGACACGGAAGGTCGTCATGCGCGTTTTCCAGCCCAGTCGGTCGGAGGCTCCGGAACTTTCGCGCGCGGGACGAGACGCCCGACCTTGTCGGTCAGGTTGCCTTCGCCTTCATATTCAGCCCGCTTGGCCGCATCCGCGGCTTGGCCGAATGCGCCAGCCTCTTCGCCGCGGCGGTCGAAGCCGAAGGTGCCGGCGACCGCGCGGCGGACGCCCTGCAACAAAGCAAGCTGAGCGCCCAGCTCGTCGATGCTCTTATCGAGTTCGGCGAGGTATTGCGATGAGGCTGTCCTGGTCGCCTCGACCCGGGTGATCTCGAACAAGGTCAAGCCTCCTCGCCCGGCTCGCTCTCGTCGACATCGCCGTTGTCCTCGGCGTCGCCGTCGAACCCTGCGAGGTACGCCTCGAGCAGCTTCTCGTCGGTCTTGTATTTCGCGGGCACCGCCTTCCGGCTGCGGCCATCCTCACGGGCCGACGCGCCGGCCTTGCGCGCGGCGTCGACGGTGATCGCAGAAGTTTCGGCGTCCGAGGATTGGGGGTTGGAACCCTCGGACGCCTGGCGCGACGTGTCAGCTTGGTCGTCGCGCTGATCCGCATCGGCGGGGGACGAGCCTGATGCGGATTTCTTGGATTTCTCGTCGACCTGGTGGTCGATCGTCTCTTCGTCACGCATGTCGGCGAGCGCATCGAGCTTCTGCTCGAGTCCACGCGGACCGGTCACCTGCTTGTCGCTGGCGCCGTCGATGTCATACAGACCGTCATCGCGACGCATCAGGTCGTCCAAGTCGCTCGACATGGGCAGCACCTTGGAATGCCGCTTTGCGACCGTCTTCTTTGCCATTTCTGGGTAGAAGATCGGGTCGTGCCACGGAGTCTTCTTGCCGCGCGATTTCGTGCGGATCTTTTCCACCGCGCTGACCGACATGACATCCCGGCTGATCTCGCCAGACTTCATGGTGGCGATTGAATAGACCGCGACCAGCTTGCCCGGCTCGCCGAGCGTCGGCTTGTGCTTGATGTACGGGCTGTCGCCGAGCTCGAAATCGAACTCGTCATTTTCGAAGACGGCGTGCACATCCCATGTGGCGATCTCGCCCGAGTTCCGCGCCTTCTTGCGAATGCCGCCCACCATCGGCAGCCACTGCGCCTCGTCTCCATAAGGGACGATCGCGCCCTCCCGGCTATCCGGTAGCAAGCCGTCCTGGGCGGCCTTCATCGCCGAATTGAACAGCGAGCGACGAGAGACCTTCAACAGGTCTGGGTTATTCTGGATTGCGGTCATGACCACCCGAACGAACCGCTCGACCGGGATGTGCGCTGGAAGCGCCGCCTTGAACTGGACCTCCATGTCGCCAAGATTTTTGCGAACAACGGCGATCTCGCTTGGCGCTTTCGCTTGTGTGACTGCATTCATGGCAAAACTCTCCTGTCGTCCGCGATCAGCCGCGGAACCGGGTTTTCTCGTCTTGGAAAATGCGGACGCCCTTGAGCGGCCGGGTGTTCTTGAATTTCCGCACATGAGCGCGGATGGCCTTCTCGATCTCGGCAGCGGAGAACTGGTCGCGGATCTCGGTGATGTCGATTTTCGACCAATCCTCAATCGAGCAGGTCCAGGGCGCCGACGACGAGATGGTCCCGGCCTCAGTCTTCGTCGGCCCGGTGCCTGCGCTGGTCGCTTGCGCGGCGAGACGGTCAGCACGCTGCTCGGCGACGATCGCCTCGTTCACGATGACATCGGCCTCGACTCTACCTTGAGCGGCTTGCGCCTCGGCCAGCTTGCGGTCGGATTCTTCTTGCGCCAGGCGGGCCGCCTCGGCGGCCTTGCGCCGTTCCTCGTCGCGTTTCTTGCGGTCGTAGACGCCGACGATCTCCTCGAACCGCGTCTTGATGCGATCCATTCGGTCTTGGAGGGCCTGGAAGAACTTGTTCGTCTCAGCCACTTCGTCACGCATAGGCTGCGTCGTCATCAATCGCGTGGCGTCGAGGGTCTTCGATAGCTTGCCAGCGTCGATGCCGACCTGGACAAGCGGATCGCGCTGCTTGTCATCATCTACGGCTCCGGCCTCGCCAAGCGCCTCCCGAGCCTTGTTCGCTCTTTCGGCAATACGGTCGACTTCCTTTATCGCGTCCGCAAAACGGTCGCGCAGGATGTCGGTGGTGGTCGCGAGGTTGTGGCCCGGCCCGACGATCGATGGGGCGTCAGAAATGGTTGGCATGGTCCTGCTTTCTTGGCTTGATCCGAAGTGGTCGCATGGTCGAGGCCCTGACCTCGTAGGCCGCCCGATCTTGGGTCCGCGCGGTAATCTCCCAGCCGGCGGTGAAGCCGGCTTCGGAATTGCCGAGCGCGTAGATGATCTGAGGTTTGAGGACGTCAGCCTCGCGCTTTGCCTGCGCCTCGGCTTCTTTCAGCGACTTGTATTTGCCGACCAGGACATCCAGATCGCGCTCGGCCGAGAGGTCGCGCCGATCGAGGAACGAGTTGCTGTAGACTTCGAGCACGGCAGCGCCGTCGCGCTTCCAGTCGATGTCGGGCTCGCTGCCGTCTTCGACGATCGACCAGAAGTGGTCGACGGCCACGGTCAGCCGGCGCCAAAGCTTTTCGTGCAGCGGGATGTCGACAAGGTGGAGTCGGAGGTTCCCGCGCCAAGTGACGACCACGACCGCTACGATGGCGTAGTCGCAGCCAGTCAGCTTAGCCTCGGTGATCGCCTGGACGGCGATCCATGTCGGCGGGACGATGTCGCCTGTGTCCGAATCCTGCCAGAAGTCGCGGAAGGCAGCCTCAGAGGCGGTCTTTATCTGCATGTTGCCGCGACCTGGTCGGCCGGGAATCTCGACGAAGGCGTCGGGCGTCGCGCCGATCCGCAGATCCGGGTCGCGATAATAGGCTCGGTCGTTCGCGTAGAAGACCCTCCAATCGGGCTCCCGCTTGTTGACCATTGCGACCGCAACCGGCTCGAGCAGGTTGCCCCGCTCCATGGCCTCTGTCTCGTCGACGTCGCCGGACACGCGTCCGGTCTTCTCGGCCCAAAGGCCATAGGGCGTGGTGTATGGATGCGCACCGAGCACGGCGGCAGCGACCGAAGCGGTCACGTCCTGCTGGCGGAACTTTAGCCACTGCTCACGATCGGATGGGTAAAGGATCTGGACGGTCATGGCCGTCCTCTCCTCGCGAACTGCACGACGTTATCGGCGGCAACGCGCTCCGTTGGCGGCAGGTACGAGAGGATTGCCTCCAAGACCTCCAACATGTTCGGAGAGGCGGTCCAGAGGTTCGCGTTCGCGATGCGCTCAGCCGTCGGTCCCCAGCATGTTCCGACTTTCCGCTCGTTGGCGTCGACGATGTAGATGAAGCCGTTGGCGTTGCCGTCCCAATCGATCGGCTGGGTGAAGGTGCTCATGCGCGCACCGCCGAGGCAAGCTGCTGCGCCATGTTGACGGCGCGAAGGCGGAGCAGAAGCCCCTCCTCAGCCGGCGTCAATTCCTGACCGGCCATCCATTTCGAGACGACGGCTTTGGCCGTCTCTCTATCGGTCGGCTGTCCTGGTCGAGGAGTTGGAGAAGCTGGCATCGGTTCCTCATCTGGTGTGATGTGGAACCTAAGTGGGACTGAAAAGTAAGTCAAGGTGAAAAGTAAGTGACACTGAATTTATTTTGATCCCGGGGAATGATGGGCGCAAAGAGGCTCCCCGCGAGGCACACCGGCCAGAGCAATTCCTACGCTCGCGCGCGGATGCCGAGTCTCGAACGTAGGGCGCTATATGAGGGGTGCTGACAGCGCCCCGTCTCGACGGTCGGCGCTCGTCACGTGTGGTGCAGGGTCGAGCTCAATGTTGAACGTAGAGTGTAACCACCAACGTAGAGCTATGTTGTTGGAGAGTTATATCTGTCCTCCGCGCGAACGCGCTGACGCGCTCGCGCGTGCTATATCCGGGAAAATCACTCGACGATTGTGCTGCCTGTCCACAGGCATTCAATATCGCCCTTTGGCCTGACACAAATCCTGCCGCTACCAGACGTGTTCTCGAGGAAGACACTCTGGCCTTTGTGGAGAGAACGGCAGTCGCCGGTCTCACCTTTCTGCTCGACGAACTTCTTGAAGGCCTCGGCATCGTCCTGGTCGGCAAACTGGACGGCGCGCTCAAAATCGCGCAAGGCAAGGCAGCCGAAGCCTTCGGTCGCGATCGTTTGAGGTTCAGCAGCGACGGCGGGCAGTGCCAGCGCCGCCACGACGATCCCAGCCCATATGCGTCGCATGTCCCAGTCCTCCTAGGGGTGAAGGAGCATTGCGCGCCACGCGAGAGGGTGCAAGCGGGCCATGCCTATTTGCGTTTTCCAGCCCGGGAGAGGATTTCCAAAGCGGAAATGGCGCGCGCGACGAACATACCTCGGTCCTCCTCGCTCAGTGAGGCTAGAACCGGACGCAGGGCGTCGGCGAGCTGATCGGCGTGATCTCCCCTAGCCTTACTCCAAAGCCAGTCGGTGATCTGATTGTTCTTGCTTCGGTCGCCCCTGGCATCATCGATGATGGCCATGAGTTCCGGCGGAATTCGTATCTTGAACTCGTAGAGCTTCGGCTTTGGCATGCCTCGACTTATGGCCGAAACATTAAGCCCTCGAAATCGCCCCAAAAATGTAAAATGTGGGGCTAGTTTTCCCCGCTATTCACAGACCACCATTACAAGTCGAAACAATTTGGTGATCGCTCATAAATGGTTGTATTCGTACAAACGTATCAAAACGGCACACCACCTACGTGCAGCGGGTATTGACAGAAGGGAAGGAAATTGTTCCTATTTGCGGCGTCCCTCGGGGCTCGGGAATCCAGAAATGATCCATTACATGCCGCGTGAGAAAACGCGGAGCGATGAAACACTGCAAAGGTTGCGCGCAATAGCGTCTGGCGTCTGGCCGCTGGATCCGGCAACGCGAATCGAACGGGATGCAGCTTCAATCGCTACCGCGATGGCGACGATTCACGGCGGGGATTGGCGAATTGAGATCGACCATCAGCACCAGCTTGTTCTGATCCGGCCTTGTTAACGTTCAAGGCATTCGAAATCACAGCGAAAGCCACATCGATATCTCTGTCTGAAAGACCCTCAATGCGCTTCAGCACCGCCAAAATTTCCTGATCGTCGCGGATGGGGGCAGTTAAGGGCTCGACCTTGTCGGGCCCCCACAAGAGAAGATCACCAGGCCGGCACTCAAGTGCCTTAGCAATTGCGGCCAGAGTTGAGTCGGTGAAGCCCTGTTTCCCGTTCTCAAGCTGAGATATCGAGGGCGCTCTAAGCCCAACCTTCTCCGCAAGCTCCTCCTGCGTGAGGCCACGGTGCTTCCGCCACTCACGAAAAAAGTAAGTCGTTTGCGCTTGGTTTGCGGGATTTGCTGCCATGCTGAAATTATCGCGCATCGGCCAGATCCACTCCATTCGGCCCTACTGACAAAATCAGCTTGACTTAATTTCAGTGGGACTTATGTTGGCGGCATGGAAAAGCTGCTGGCCTATCTCGACGAAGAACGCGGACGCCGTAACAAACTGGCGGCTGCGCTCGGAATCTTCCCCGGTGCGATATCGCAGTGGAAGAAGGTCCCCGCGGAGCGCCTGGGGGATATCTCCCGCTTTACCGGCATCTCGCCGGAGGAACTTCGGCCCGACATCTTCGCGAAAGCGGATCTCTCTACCGCCAGCGAGACGGCGGGCTGACGAAAATGCTCACGCTGTCACCGTTCGCGCCCAGCAAGGCCAGCCCTGTTTATCAGGGTGCGCTCGGTTTCTCGCTTTATTGCCATCGAATTC
Organism: Mesorhizobium sp. M0045; assembly: GCF_040323385.1. Taxonomy (NCBI): domain Bacteria; kingdom Pseudomonadati; phylum Pseudomonadota; class Alphaproteobacteria; order Hyphomicrobiales; family Phyllobacteriaceae; genus Mesorhizobium; species Mesorhizobium sp. M0045. The sequence goes on along the minus strand of NZ_JAMYUY010000006.1, from coordinate 126,918 downwards.
TTGTGGCGCAGATCTCCCAAATCTGCGCTGGCCGGCTCGTCGCCCGATCGTGGGCTGAGCCGGCCATGGTGGGCCGGTCTGCCCTGGGGCCGGCCCCCCTCCCTTCTTCGTTCGCTTGTTCATCGCTGTCTCCGTTCGTTTCCGTCGCTGGAAATGGAGATAGCAATGTTCGATTCCAATCTCTCGGAAAAGCCTTCCAAGAACTCGGAATTTTGTTCCGAGCGAAGGCGACGGGGTACGCTCATGACTAGCGTCACCGCCGTACAAAATCTGACGAGGGAACTCGGCAGGATGCTGGCACCAAGCGGTGGATGGCAGCAGCAGATCAGTGCAGTTCACACCAAGCTCGTCGACCCAAAATTTGAGTTGGCGATCAAGGATCTTTCCTGGAACCGCGTGAAGACATGGTTCTACGCCGAGGCGCGCCGTGTCGATTACGACCACATGGTTGCCCTCCGCGAACTCAAGGCCATCGAGGAGGCCAAACGTGATCACAGAGACTTCATTGCCACAACCAACCGTCTGGCTGCGGCCCTTGCCGCTGAAGGTGCGTCGCTCTCTCGCGACCAGGTGGAAGCGCTGGCGCGCATCGCGAGCAGACCAGTTGATGTTCCGAGCGATCATGATGCGCGATCGAGCGGCCCGGTTCGCGGCATGGCTGGCGCCCGAGCTTCGATTGGAGCCGGCCAGTGAGACGCGGGCCAGCACGCCCATTCCACCCACGGTGGACGCCGGAGCGGGACGAGGCATTGAAGCGCCTCGTCGCGGACGGAAAGAGTTCCTCCCAGATCGCAGCGCTTTCCGGGATATCTAGGAACTCCGTCATCGGCCGCATCCACCGGCTCAAGCTCACGCTGGCGCGTCGGAAGGGCTCTTCCAACCCACGGGCACCGCAGGCACCGAAGCCACCGGCCGATAAGCCTCGTCGCGCCCCACGCCGCAAGCTGATTGCCGGCGTCGAGCAGATCGTGCTCAGCCAAAAACCGGTGGCGCCGAGGACATCCGTTCCGGCTGTCATCCCGACCTTTGTAGACCGCGATTCCTATTTCCTGCCGCTGGCCGACACCCCTCCCGTGGATCTCATGGGTCTGCAAGGCGGCCGATGCCGCTGGCCGGTCAACGGGCTCTATGGGCGCGATCCGATTTACTGCGGCCGCCACGCTGACGGAACCTATTGCCGAGTTCACCATCGCATCGCCTACCAACCAGCCTCATCCCTGAAGGAGAAGCGCCATGGCGCGAATACTTGAACAGGGGCGCAATCGTGCGTCCGCTGAAGAAGCCGGCTCGTTCGTCGACAAGATCGAGGAATGCGAGGAGCGGTTCCAGACGCTGCGCTCGAAATTCATGTCCGACGCGAAGAAGATCCGCGATGAGCAAAAGGAAGTGCTCGACGACGCCAAGTCGCAGGGCATTCCCAAGAAGGTCGTCAAGACCATCGTCGATGCTCGAGCCCTCGAGGGCAAGGCCAAGGCGAAGCTCCTCGAGCTCGAGGACGACGACAGGAAGCTGGCGATCGATATCCGGACAGCGCTCGGCGATTACGCCGACCTGCCGCTCGGCGCCGCTGCTGTCGCTGCTGACGGCCAGGACGGTACGACCGCGGCCATCGTCGATGCCGCCACCAAGGCGTGGGACAACGCGGACCCGAAGAGCAAGGGCAAAGGCAAAGCGGCTCCGGCCGCTCACTGAATTCCGCGCAAGCGGATAGGGGCGGCGGTTTGAACGACGCCATGGATGCTGCTGGCAAAGCCGAGAAACGTCAACGTGCAGCGCCTGACCGGGCTTCGCCCCGGTCGCCCCGACCAGATGGAGTGACGGCTTGTAGGTAGCTGCCGACCAAACAACGACAGGCAACCTTCTGACCAGCCCGGGAAAGCAGCGGGCGCCCTCCTCCGAGGCCGGCCGACATGAGCGACGCACCACCAAAAATCCTCTTCATCGACGCTGCCAGCCGGTTTGGCTGGGCGCGCGGCCGACCAGGTGAGCAACCAGAGTCCGGGAGCGCCCACTTCGCTTCCGAAGGCGCTTCGCAAGGCGCCATCGCGTGGGGCGCCATGCGCTTCATCGCCGACCAGATACAGACCTATAGGCCCGACGAGGTCGTGATCGAGGCACCGCTGCCGGCCACGTTGGTCAATGGCAAGACGTCGCTGGCGACGCAAGAAATCCTCATGGGCCTGCCATTCGCCATCCAAGGCATGGCCTTCGGCTTGCAGATGTACCGGGTATCGGTCGCTCGCGTTTCGAAGATACGCACGCACTTCATTGGCAAGAATTCCAAGGGAGAGATCGCGAAGCCCGCCGTTTGGCGCAAATGCCTGGCGCTCGGCTGGATCTCGGCCGACGACGAGGACCTTTCCCACGACCGCACCGACGCCCTCGCTGGCTGGCACTACGCCGGCGCCGTCCTTTGTCCGCAGCTCGCGCAGCCGATCGACGACCTGTTCGTCAAAGCCGAGGAGCGCAAGCGCAAAGAACGCGCGGCGGCAAATTCGAAACTTCAACCATCGTTTGCGGAGAGTTTCTGATGCGCCCGTCGAACGGCCGCATGCGCGGCTACCATTCCATGAGCTTGGCGACCTCGATCGCCCTGCTGCTTGCGGCCGTCGCCGTGGTCATCTTCGTCATGTGCGGTGCCGCCAGCACGCACGATGCGCCGACCGGCTGGTCTTACCCGTTCTCATGCTGCTCGGGCTACGACTGCCGAGAGGTGCCGGACGACTGGATCACCGAAAGCTCGGATGGCTACCACATCGTCATCACCGGAGAAGTGATCCCGATGACGGACCCAAAGGTAAAGCAGTCGCCCGACGGTCGCTTCCATTGGTGTTCGGTTGCCGGTGCCAATGACGGGAAGACCATCTGCCTGTTCGCTCCGCCGAGGAGCTTCTGATGCGCGTCCTGATCCTAGCGACCAGCACAAACCCAGCGCTCGACGCCGACATTGTTGAGATGCTTGCCGACTACGCGGCCGAGGGCGGTTTCGAGGCCGAAGCGATCCTTGAGCCGCAGGATCTCTGCTCGGCCCTCTACCGGGACCCGCAGGCAATGGGCGTCATCTGGACGGACTCGGCCGGCATCGCCAGCGTCATCTGCCGCAACTGGCGGCAGGCGGCAGTCAAGAACATCCTCTTCTTCCTGCTGGTTCCGGTCGCCAATCCGAGGACAATCGGCGAAGAGGTCATCCGGCGCGTCGGGATCCTCCTACACGGCGCAGACGACGTACAGCCGGCGCCGATCGACAAAGTCGAGTTTGTCGCCCGCCTGGCGGCGCTGGCGCGGCGCGATCGCGGACCATCCGTCGAGCGCCTGGTGAAACTGCCATGTGAAGCTGTGTTCGACGCCGTCCGCGGGACGGTTACGCATCCTGGCGGGACCGTTCTGCTCACGCAGACGGAGGCGAGCGTCCTCGAACTGCTCACGCTGCGCCAAGGCTCGATCGTCACCAAAGAGATGGTGATGAATTTCCTCTACAGCGGTCGGGACGAACCCCAGATCAAGATCATCGACGTCCTGGTCTGCAAAATTCGCCGCAAGCTTCATGCCCCGCTTGGCGGCATTGATATCATCCAGACGGCGTGGGGACGCGGCTACCAATTCGTCCCGGAAGGCTTCGTTCCGGCGCTGTCCGACGCGCGCGTGAGGGCCGTCGGGTGAGATTGTTTGCGCATGCCGGCCTCGCGAACTGGCCGTTCGAGCAACTGGACCCACACTCGTATTCGTGGATCGACGCGGACTGCCCTTGGGATTTCTCCCTTTTCAGCGTCAAGGGCGGGAACAAGAGCGCGCAGAAGCATTATCGATGCCTGCCGCTCGACGAGATCATGGCGTTCCCGGTCCAGGATCTTGCCGCTGAGAATTGCGTTCTGTCGCTCTGGGCAACCGCCCCGATGTTGCGGCAGCAGATGCGCGTCCTCGACGCGTGGGGCTTCACCTACAAGACTGAGATGATCTGGCGGAAGGTTACTGCTCTCGGCAAGCAAACCTTTGGACCGGGGTACATTGTGCGCGGCTCGCACGAGCCGGTCCTGATAGCGACGCGAGGCAAGCCACCGTTCGCCGCAAAAAACATCCGCTCTTGCTTTGACGGGCTGCGGCGGGAGCACAGCCGCAAGCCGGAGGAATTCTACGCGCTCGCCGATCGGATGCTGCCAAAGGGGCGCCGCGTCTCGCTTTTCAGTAGGGCCAACCGCGCCGGCTGGGAGCAGTGGGGCGATGAACCCGGCAAATTCGCGGAGGCGGCATGACGCGCGGCCTCAGAGACCGCGTCGCCGAGGCTATGCGCGAGTCCCGCATCGGCCGCACCCGCTTCGGCTGGGACCAATGCGACCAAGAGGAGTGGCGTAGGAGTGCCGACGCCCTCATGCGCTACAGCCGCCAATTGGGATTCGAAATCGTTGAAACTGGCAAGGTCACGCATCGGCCGGCCCCGCCGGTCATCGCCGTGATCTATGCGCTTGATGACGCTCGGGACGCCAGTGTCGAGCGTGCTGTTCGCTGCGACGGTGCCGGCAACTGGTCGATCGTGTCGACGAAGCGCGATGCCCGCAGAGCCGCGGTCGACAGCAAGACCCTGCTCACCTTCACCCTCGCCGAGGCCGACCTGGACTGCGATCGCATCCTCGCCGGAGACCCATCGGCGAAAGACATCAAGGGCGTGCTGACCAAGGTCGCCGCCGCCAACATCATCCGCATGCTGAATGCCGAAACCATGGAGCCCTCGTGACCCGCAAAATGCTTGTAGCCGACCTGCTCTGTGGCGCCGGTGGGTCTTCCACCGGTGCGCAACGCGCGCTTCATGAGCTCGGGCTCGGCATGGAGCTGGTCTGCGTCAACCATTGGGATGTCGCGATCGACACTCACCAGCGGAATCACCGTGAGGCCCGGCATTACGTGCAGGACATTGCGACGGTCCGGCCTCACCTGATCGTACCCGAGGGCTATCTCGACCTGCTGATGGCCTCGCCGACCTGCACGCATCATTCGGTAGCGCGCGGCGGCAAGCCGACCAGCGACCAGCAGCGCAGCGACCCGTGGCACATCATCACATGGCTCACCGAGCTGCGGGTAAAGCGCATCATCATCGAAAACGTATGGGAGTTCGTCGGATGGGGTCCGGTGGACCACCGGACCGGCAAGCCGATCAAATCCCGCAAAGGCGAATATTTTCACGCATGGATCGAGACCATCAAGAGGCTCGGGTTCGAACCGGAATGGCGCAAGCTCAACGCAGCCGACTACGGCGATGCGACGACCCGGCAGCGCTTCATCCTCATGGCGCGATCCGATGCCCGGAAAGTCTCCTGGCCGATGCCCACACATGGGCGTCGGAACGAGGCCAAGGTTGACCTTTTCGCGGACACCAAGCCTTGGCGGCCGGCGCGCGAGATCATCGACTGGAAGATCAAGGGCAAGTCGATCTTCAATCGGAGGAAGTCGCTGGCGCCAAAAACGTTGGCCCGAATCTACGCCGGCGCAGTCAAGTTCGAATGGCCGGAACCTTTCCTCGTCATCCTGCGCAAGCATATGGACGGACGGAGCCTGGACGAGCCGATTCCTGCCCTCGCAACTGGCGGGCACATCGGCATTGCAGAGCCGATCGTGCTCTCCCAGCGCAGCAGCGGCGCGGCGCGCTCGACCAAGCAACCGCTGCCTACGATTATGACTGGCGGCGCTGCTGTCGAAGAGCGACCTGGTTGCGCGCGCCCGATGCTAGTCGAGCCGTTTGTCCTCTCCGCTGCACACGGCGTCGATACTGGCGAACGAGATCCGCATTCGCGCCGCGTTAAGAGCTTGGACGATCCCATTGGCGCGGTGCACGCCGGCGGTGGCAACTTCGGTGTGGTCGAGCCGTTCGTGTTATCGCGGCAGGGCGGCGGCGCTCCTCGGTCTGTCGATCACCCGACGCCGGCCCAAGTGGCTAAGCACTCTCACGTCCTGATCTCGCCCTACTATGGTTCGGGATCAGGGGAGACATGCTCAACCTCAGAGGAGCCGCTGCCGACGCTGACGGCAAAGGCACGCTTCGGCATGGTGGTGCCGATCACCCACTCCGACGGCAGCAATCGTGCCAGAGATGTCGACAACGATCCGTTGGCGACGGTCACCGGAGCGAACCGTGGCGAGTTCGCTTTCATCGCCGCGCAGTTCGGCGAGCGCGAGGGCCAAGCCCCACGCGTTCACGAAATTGACAATCCGGCGCCGACCATCGCCGCGACTGGTCACATCAACCTGGTTGAGGCGACAGAAACCTACGACATCCTCTTTCGCATGCTCGAGCCGCATGAGCTGGCCGCCGCCATGGGCTTCACCACAGATGAGGCGACTTATGAATTCGCCGGCACAAAGACCGAGAAGATCAAGCAGATCGGCAATGCCGTCTCGGTAGCGAAGATGAAGGCCTGCGTGGCCGCCATCATGGCCGACGCCGCCCCAAAGCGCTCCCCGGTCACCTTCCGGGAGGCGGCAGAGTGAACGAGGTCAATGCCCGCTCCGTCCCGGTCTACGGCGGCTACCATGGGGAATTCAGGAAGGTCCACAAGGCCGGCTGGGAGAAGGTCTGCGAGGGTGGCACACCGCGCGTCTACGATACTGAAGACCAGGCAGAGGTGGCAGCATGGCGCGCGCTGAAAGCGCACTTGTGCGGCGACATCGTCGGCACTGGCATGGAACGCACGTCCGCTCGATCGAAAGCCGAGAGCCTGTTCGGCGCCATCTTCCGCAAGGGCCGCAAGATCCCGGTGGTGCGGCGATGAGAGGTCGGCCGATCAACATGACTGGAAAGAAGCTTGGTCGTCTCACGGTGATGGATCAAGCGCCAGGCCGATCTGGCAAAAAGCTCCTCTGGAACTGCCGGTGCGAATGCGGCCAGACGGTTGTGGTGCCGAGCGACAAGCTACGCGGCGGAATAACCCGCAGTTGCGGGTGCCTGCGACGGGACACCAACGCGGAGCGCAATCGTGTGGCCGCTCTCCATGGCGAATCTGACAAGACTCCCGAATATCGGGCGTGGGCGCACATGCGCGAACGATGCACGAACCCCGACCACAAACAGTTTTCCTCCTACGGGGGGCGGGGCATCACCATCTGCGATCGGTGGTTACATGGCGAGGATGGGCAGCATCCCTATAATTGCTTCCTAGCCGACATGGGGCGACGGCCATCTGAAACGCAATCGATCGACCGGTTTCCCGACAATGATGGCCCATACGAGCCGTCGAACTGTCGGTGGGCAACGAAGTCCGAGCAGGTGAACAACCGACGCTCGTGGAAGAATCGCGTGGGGGCTGCCGCGTGAGCGACGACTTCCCAAACTGCATTGAGGCTGTAGCCCTCAAGATCATGCCCGAATTTCTTGGCGAGCCCAATCGCGCATTGTCGTCACCGGGCAACGAATGGCGCTGGGGTAAAAAGGGTGCGTTCTCTGTCGATTGCCGGAAAAACACCTGGCACGACCATGAGGATCAAACCGGCGGTGGTGTTCTCGACTTGCTGAAGGCGTATCGCGGTTATGAGAAGCCGGAGGCGATCGAATGGCTTCAGGAACAGGGATACCTCGAAAAGCGAGATCGGCCGAACGGTGCCGGCGCCAATGGAGCTCAAAAAGGCAAGTTCGCCGGCTTTATGGACGATCACCCGATCGCGACGTTCCAGTATTTCGACGACAAAGGGAAGCTCGCCTACGAAGTCCTGAAGTTCGCCAAGACAGCGCCGCGCCGCTATATGCAGCGCCGGCCGCATCCGGCCGGCGGCTGGATCTGGGGCCTGCAGGCTGGGCTCTACGGCAAGACGAAGAGCGGTGACTGGTTCAAGGCCAAGGCCGGCAAGCATTACGAAGACGAGAAGCAGTTCGAGGACACCAAGTGGGTCCTCTACAACCGCGCCGAGGTGCTGAAAGCGATCAAGGAAGGCAGGCCGGTCGTCCTGGTCGAAGGCGAGAAGGACGTCGAGACCTTACGCGAATGGGGCCAGGTGGGCACCACGAACCAGGGCGGAGCTAAGAACTGGCACCCGGAACTCAACGCCGACCTCGCCGGCGCCGATCTCGTCATCTGCTCGGACTTGGATGATGCCGGAAAGGCGCGGACGATGTTGCGTGGCGCTGATCTTCGGCCGATCGCCAAGCGGGTTCGATCGCTCGACCTGGCGCTGCACTGGAAGGATGCGCCGGAGAAGTCCGATGTCACCGACTGGAAAGAACACGCCGGCGGCACCGGCGAGAAGTTCGAGATCTTGGTCAAGAAAGCGCCGGCTTGGGTTCCTGAGCGGCCGCGCGCGTTCGGCGCCTATTATCACGACGAGCTCGACGGACCGGGACTCGAGTACGACTACATCATCGACGGGCTGATCACGACTCGAGGGCGCTCGATCATCGGCGGGCCATCAGGATCCGGCAAATCGTTCCTTGCCCTGCACGCGGCCTATTGCGTCGCGCGCGGGCAGGATTTCTTCGACTATTCCGTCGAGCGCGGCGGCGTCATCTACCAGGCCGGCGAAGGCGGCCTAGGCATGAAGAAGCGCCAGAAGGCCTATCGCAAGCACTTCAACGTTTCCGAGGATGAAGACATTCCTCTCGTCGTCCTGCCGGCGAAGGTCGATCTCTATTCTCGTGAGGGCGACACCGATCGGCTGATCGAGGCGATCAAGTCGATCAAGATCACCATGTCGATGCCGCTGCGCGTCGTCTTCATCGACACGCTGGCAACGGCGACCGTCGGCGCCGACGAAAACAGCGGCAAGGACATGTCGGTGGTGCTCGCCAACATCGCCCGCATCGAGCATGAGTGCGGCTGCCACGTCTGCCTCGTCCACCACATGAACGCCGACGGCAAGAAGCTGCGCGGGCACACCTCTATCCACGCCAACGTCGACACCGTCATCGTCGTCAACCAGGACGAAGAGACCAGGATACGCACCGCCCGTCTGGCCAAGCAAAAGGACGACGAGGATGGCATCAAGATTACCTTCTCGCTCGCGTCGGTCCCGGTGGGACTCAACCCAAAGACGCAACGCGAGATCACTTCATGCGTGGTGCTGACCGTCGGCGAGAAGGAGCGGCTGAAGAAGGAGCAGGAACGACAGGGCTTCTACGTCAACCCGACCGAGCGGCGCATCATGATGAACCTGTTCGACACTGTCGATCGGCATGGCAAGTTCATCGCCAACGACAAGGAAGGCCCGAAAGCGGCCGTCGGCCGCGTCGTGGTCGACTGGAAAGACTACCTGGTCGTCGCCCTCGAGAAGATGCTCGAGGTCGAGGATAAGGCCAAGGCCACCGACCAGATCCGAAAGGAATTTGCCCGCGCGAAAGATGGCCTGACCAAGTATGGGCTGATCAAGATGGTGAAGCCCTACATGTGGTGGGACGGCAAGCCAATTCGCGGGTTCAAGCGAACCTTCCCAAAACCCGAAATTTCGGACGAGGACCGGACGAACACCGGACAAACACCGGACGAACCCGTTTCCGAGGGAATGCGCGAGTTGTTCGAAACTGGCGGGGACATCGTCCTCTGATGGCCCGCCGCAAGCTGCAGAAACCGGCGCCAACCAAGCGCCATTTCACGGAAAGATTCGGGCATCCGGTCGTCATTCGCTGGACGATCGCGAAAGGCGCATTCATTGGATTTCTGACCGGACTTGGCTACTCCTCCGCTGATATCGAGCGGCGCATGGCGGATGGCACAAGCAGGGCGACCGTGCGCCGGCAATGGAAGAATTGGGGCCTGCCGTTGAACGAGGTCGGCGGGCCGAAGCACCGTCGGATTTCGGTCAATCTCACCTTCCATGAGCGCGCCAAGCTCGCGCGCCAGGCCAAAAAGCGTGGATTAACGGGCGAGGAATATCTTCGCCGAATCAACGTCTGCGCAATCCGGGACGATATGTACGATGCAATCACAGATGGTGAGTTCGACTGATGGCCGGCTGGGATCCAACGCTCGTTAAAAACGCGATGGTCCACGCGTTCGAGGTGCTGTTCGACACCACCGGCCAAGTTGGTCCGGACTGGTTCAAGAACAATTGGCCGGAATACCGCGTGACCTTCGAGGACGAGGTGGGGCAGATCGCCCAGGGCACCGAGCGGCAGATCGAACGCGTGCGCGTCCAGCGCACGGCCCGCGAGATCACCATCATGGAAAAGGTGCTGATCGGCAGCAAGGGACCGGAAGGTCAACAGCTACCGAATTGGGGCAAGTACGTCGAGGACGCGCCGGCTGCGCGCCGGGCGCTCGTGACCTGGTGTTTCTGGGAAATCCGCGGCCGCCACACCGAGGTCGAGTGCGAGCGCCGCGGCTGGGCCTATTCGACGTTCCGGCGCCGGCGAGATTTGGCCGCCAAAGCGATCGCGTCTTGCTTGAACGAGGCCGGCCTCCCGTCATGGTGACGGTGCAACCGCTGCGCTAATCTTTGTCTCGATTGGTGGCGCTCAGGCTGCCGTTACGAAGAAAACCTTGTTGGAACTGAGGGTCGATAGGACCGTCATGGTTGGGCGAGACAGAGAAGTGGGAGGTCTGCTTTTGTCCAAAGACATCCTGATAAGTCAGAATGCAATCAATCCACAACATGCCAGCGCCGGTCGCGATGACGGCATGAGCATCCCCTTCGAAATCCGTATGGTTCCAAGTGAGGAAGATCGATCCTTCGCCGCCAGCCATGATGGGACCACAAACATTTTCGGACGGCGCACTATTGCGTCTGACGGGGCGGCTGCCGCCATCAAAAGAAGCGAAGCCGGTGATGGTGGCTTGCAGGAATATGCGGAAAGCGGGGGATTGCCCGTAGTTCTTCACATTGACCCAGCAATGGAACCAATCCTCATCCATTCCAAAACTGCCGCTGACGCCGCTAAGGTAAGCTCGGATTTGAGCGTGGCCGATCTCGCTGGCAACTTTGACGCCGTCCTGAGCAGCCCGCGTGGCATCCCGATTCAATACCAACGTGTCGCGCACGAGACGGACGGCCCAGATGCTAACGCCTACGCTGCCAAAGGCGGCGAAGGCTGCGATCCACTGTGCGTACGTATCCGTAGGCGAAGTGTAGGTTTCCCAAATGCTGGGCCTAATGACTGGATTGTCCTCCCCGGTCTGGCCATTCTTGGCGTTTTGGTATCTTTCTTGCTGATAGGTTGGATTACGAAACCCGGGGAAAGCCCAAACAAGAAACAGTAGGGCAATCCCGACGCCGCCAACTACGCCAAGTGCAGTGTCTGTGAACCGATTGCGGTTAGACATTAAGTAAAAAACCCACCCCGAATTTGCCCCCAGTGAGCTTACTCCGCACGTTTACCTTTTCTCGTCAATGCCAATCGGATTAGAAGAGTCCGGCCATCTTTAGGCCGACAGCTGCCACAGCACCCCACGCGGCGATCTCGAAGAGCCGACGTTTTGCACCCTTGCCAGGCTCGGCGCTGATGTCGATCGACGGGACGTGCCTCAGATAGAGGTTCGCCTCCGGCGCCGCGGTGCCTTCTGGACCTGGATCAATCCCCCTCGCCTCCATCATGCGCCGGCTGAACGCCCGCCCTGCGGCGTTCTCGTCCAGCCCTGCGTGATACTTCTTCCGCAAAGGTGTCGACTCAAGGACGACCTGGCGCTCTTCATCTGAAATCGATCCGACCTGCCCGGCCGGCATGATCACCTGGACCTTCTCGACCTCGCTCGGCACGTTGTCCTCGCCGATCACCGAGATCAGCGCCTCGCCGATCTTCAGCACCGGCAATTCCTCGCGCGTCTTGAAGCCCTTGCGCGGGCGAATTGTATCGGCTGCAGCCTTGATCTTCTTCAACGACTCCGCCGTGTGCGCGCGCATCGCGTGCAGGATCCTCGTTCCGAGCTGTTCCAGGACTGCGGCCGGCACGTCGGTCGGCGATTGCGTGACGAAGAACACGCCAACGCCCTTGGATCTCACGAGGCGAACAAGCCGTTCGATTTTCTGCAGCAGGTGCTTTGGTGCATCGGCGAACAGCAGGTGTGCCTCGTCGAAGAAGAACACGAGCTTGGGCTTGGGCAGGTCTCCGGCCTCGGGCAATTTGCGGAAGAGCTCGGACAGCAGCCAGAGCAGGAACGTCGCATAAAGCTTCGGTGCCTCGAGCAATTGGTCGGCATGCAGCAGGTTGATTGTGCCCCTGCCCTCGCTGTCGACAGCCATCAAATCGAGGATATCGAACGGCGGCTCGCCGAACAGGCGATCGCCGCCTTGCGCTTCGAGCGCCAGCAAATTGCGCTGGATGGCTGCGATTGAAGCAGCGGTGACATTGCCGTACTTCCGGCAGACGTCCTCGCGCTCCTCGATCATGTCATTCAGCGACCAACGCAGATCGTCCAGCGTCAGCATGTAGGCCTGCTCGTCCTCCGATTTCTGGAAGACGATATCCATCGCCCCTTCCTGCGCCTGGTTGAGCCCGAGCATGCGCGCCAGCAGGCCAGCGCCCATGTCCTGCACGCTCGTCCGCACCGGCAGTCCGTGGCGGCCAAAGATATCCCAGAGCGCCACAGGGAAGCGCCCGCCGGCGGCAACACCGGAAAGATCGCCCTTGATATCCGCCGCGAAGACAGGGACGCCGGCGGCGCTGAATTGCTCGGCAAGGCGCTGCAGCGTGACGGTCTTGCCGGTACCCGTGGCGCCGGTGACCAGCCCGTGACGGTTAGCCAGGCGGAGCGGTAGGGCGACAATTGCACCGGTCGAGGTCTTGCCGATTTCAATCGTCGTCATCGCCGTTGCCCTCCGTGATCTCGTCAGCCCGTTCGAGGAACGGGAATTCGCCGGCACCTGGTCGCTGGTTGTCGCGGATGATGTGCTCTGCCGCGAGCTGGCGCGCTTCGCTCAGCGCGCCCTCGAGTCTCAGCAGGCCAACAGCCACATGCACCCATGGCGGGATATCGCCCTCCTCCCGCAGCCATTTCTTGACCGTCTGGGGTCTCACGCCGAAGATCCTGGCGAAGGCAAACACCGGCATTGCCATGTCCAGCAGCTCGGCCCGGAGCTCTTCCCCGGTCATTCTCTTGTATTCGAATCGCGGCATGTTCTTCCCCGGCATCGTCGCGCCGAGGAGCATAGACATAATCTGGTTCATGGTCAGCTTGCCCCTACCGCGAATAATTGAGCAGACGGCAACAGATCGCCCCACATATGAAGGTTCGTGCACTGCACATCGTTGTCGGCCATCCATTGAAGGCATTGCTTCTTGGTGCCGAAGAACAGCCCAAATCCCATCAGCCTGTCCTCTCGGACCTCGTGCGTCATGCCCTTGATGGCGCTGTTGCTGTAGTTGAGCAGCAGAACTCTCTTACGCTTTGAATTGTCGGACATGTCGATTTCCTTTCGTGAAGCCCCACGATCGGGGCGGTTTCAATTCTCTTTGGTCAGGCGGGCATGGCAGGGCAATTCCCGTCTTGCCCATGCGCGCCAGGCGCAGGCATCCCCGCGCTTCTCGAAGTCCTGATACAGCAACGGCGACGGCGGTAGGGTGAGCGCGAAAAGGGTAACGCGGTGCATGATTAAGCCTCGCCCTCGCAGTCCGTCGCCTCAGACAGGAAATCCCAATGGGGCAGTTCGACCGTGTAAAACGCGGTGTAGAGATGAGCCGCGATGCGGCGCCATCCATCGGTCTGGGGCGTATAGAATTCGAAGTGAACGAAACGTGGGCGGCGACCGGCAGCACAAAAGTCCCACGCGACGCGGGTGCTCCAACACATTTCGGCCGGTATGGCGTCAGGGTGTGGCGTTTCCCACGATCTCCCGCGCTCGCGGTGCTTCGTTGGCGGGAATTGCAGATTGTGCGCGGTGCGCGCGGCGTCAGCCAGCGCGTCGACGTCGACCTCGTCGCGCTTTAGCAGCCATAACGCGTATTCCAGAGCCTTTGAATCGGCCTCTGGGCCTGGTTTGGCTGTCGATCGCATGGGCTTTGCCATCGTGCGAGCGTGCGCAGCGCGGTCGGCAACATACCATTTGCTTTCGTATTTCATTTTCGGGGTATTGCTCATGGCGGGCATGTTTTCTCCTTTAGAATTGGGCCCACGATCGGGCCGTTGCTGGTTGCTTAGACGCGCTCCGCGCCGGCGGGCAAAGCCCCGTCGCCGTGGTGCACGCGAAAGACGCCGGGCGCGTCTTCAGGGAAGCGGATTTTCTGCCCGGGCTCTGCCTTGGCGATGGCGGCGCGCAGGCTGCGCAGTTGGCCAACGGTTATTGTCGCGTCGTTGTCGATGAAAAAGCCATCGTCGCAGTCGGCGTAGTTATCAGCCGCCTTCGCAATTGGCTTTGCCGCCGCCAGCATGTCAGGCGCGGCAGCAAGCAGCGCGCGCCATTGCTCCGGCGACGGCTCTTCGCCGATGCGATAGCCGGAGAGCGTCACGACGGCGATTTCGCGCCCGTCGTCCGAGCGGATGGCCGGCAGATCGTTCAAGTTGCGGCCGCCGCGCACCGTATCAGCGGCGGAGGCAAAGACGGCCGGGAATGAGCCGGCATAGGTCCTAAGTTTCATCGGTTTACAATCCTTTCAAACAGGCAGCGGCGCCGGGGCGGCTGCAATTGCGATTGTGGCGACGAACGCGAGGAACGCGGCCACGGCGAGGAATGCGGCGAGGTCGTGGGCCAGGTCGAGAAGGAAGGCGCGCGTCATCGGCGCGGCTCCAACTTTGCCAACGTTGCAGCATCGATTGTTCGGGCCTTACGCTGGTAGCCGGGCCAGAGCCGACCCACTGCCACGCATGTGGCCGTCCCGTCGGTGTGCACGATGCAGCGGACGAGCGCGCCTTGCGGCGTTCGGTAAAGGGCCGGCGCGGTCATTCGTCGAACTCCTCGACGGCATCGGCCGGCGCCCAGATATAGAAGTGCTTGGAGTCATGGCCGAAGATGGACCATGTTCCGGCCTTGCCCATCTGCCCGGCGTCACAAGCTGCCGGCGGGATGGCAAAGCCCGGCGTTTTCAGTCCGCCGTTGTGGGGGACGTGCTCGAGCACCGTGCCGGCCTTGGCCGTCACGTCATAGTCACCGCGAAAGCGAACGACCACGTCGCGGGAGAGGCGATAGCGCTTGACCATGGTCAGACCCCCCACACGCCGCCGCCGAACGAATTCGAACGGCTGGACGCAAGGCGGAAGGTCAGGACGAAACCTCGCGGATCACCATGGGCCTTAATGTCGGTTGCACCATATGGCTGCAGGACTTTGGCCGCTTCGGCTTCGATCCGCGCCACCGCCTTGTCGGCGCGCTCCTCGTCGGCGTCGGTCCAAGATGCCAACACGCGACGTGCTGTAGCGTCGTAGCGTTCGATCCCGTTGCAGCGCTGGACAGCTATTCGGGCGGCGCGTTTGCCGAGCCGCACGAGGGTTTCCGCCGCCACCGCGTCACGATAGGAACTGGTTCCGGTGCCGGCTTCGCTCGCCAACGTGGCGGCCAGATACACGGCGGGCTTAGGTTCTTTGTGCATTTTCATTCCCTTTCGAGTGCCCACAATCGGGCAAGGCTGGTCACGATTGACCATCGGGGCGGCGCGCGTGTCGCCGGCCGGAAAGGCAATCGAGGAGAGAGGCGCGGGCCGAAGCCCGCGCGATGGACTATTACCGACCCATCTTCTCGAGATGGCGTAACGCAGAAAGCCCCTCACGCAAACGCCGCAGCACCTCGGCTGATTGGTCCGCTTCACCTTCAATTCGCACCAGGTGGGCAGTAATGCGCTTGAAGGTCTTGGACTCCGGTTTGCCCTTCAAGACGTCAGCAACGTCGAAGATGTCGTCTTGAATAGTCATTTTTGTGCCTCACCCTTCGGCAGCTTAAACCCGTCCAGCCACGACGGGCCGTGGGTGTTGCGAAGGGTGCGCAGTGTGCCGCCGTCGTCATAAGGCGCGTGGCCCATCCATGCGCCCCGGAGCACGCTTTTCCAGCGCCGGCCATGCTTGGCGGCGTAGCGTTGCAACGCGGCCAGTTCTACGGCGCTGAGGGGTGGAAGCTTCTCCATTTTCACAGCTCAAGCCAGGCGCGCTTTGCAGCGCGGGCGCTGCGGCGGACATCGCGGCGGACGCGGCCTTCGATACGGTCGGAAAACTGGCGCTTATCGGTCTTCATGTTCGTTCCTTTCATGTTGCCCACAATCGGGCGGTTGCGGTCTAGCGACCATCGCAGCGCCCATCGCGGGCGCTGAAAAAGGCGCTAGTCGTCGCTCTCGTCGAACTCACATGACACGACCGCGCCGAACAGGTCGGGCGCGACCGCTGGCACGTCGCCCATGCCGTCGGGCTTCACGCGCTCATCACGGACCGCCTGCACGTCCGCCGGCGTAATGCCGACCTGCATGCGGGCAATGCAGTCTTCGCCGGTCAGGCTGTTATCCAACACGTAAACAACCGGCCCGTGCGAGGTGTAGACGGTCGCGAGGAAAACGAAGGCTTTCAACATGTCACGCCACCACGTTGGAAAAGCGCGCGTCGCGGCGCTTGGCAGCGGCCGCCGCCGCCGGCGTGAGATAGACGACGCCGCAGCAATGGTTACCGTCGACGCGCTGCCAACGATAGCGGATGACGCGTTCGCCCTTGCGCGTGGTCTTGAAGGCGACGACATGCGCGGGAACCGGGCCGGCCCAGATGTCGTGAAAGGTTGCGGTGGGGGTGTTCATCGTGTCTGCCTTTCGATGGGCTCACAATCGAGCCGTTTTGCAAGAACACTCTCTCAAAACCCGGGCGAAATGTAAAGCAAATAATGCGCTATGAGCATGAAAACACGCGCTTTTTCTTCGTTCCCTACTTGGCCTTTGGAGTGACACCGCCCCGCTATACGCGCCTTGTCATAGTCGAAACGGTTCGCGTTGCTTGCACCTGGCCTACGCATGCTGCCGCATGCTGGCCTGCTCTACTGCACAACCCTGCGACTCTGCCCACAACTTGACCGAGTGAGCACTTTTCAGCGAAAAGCGCACCCATACCCGATAGCGTCGAACACCATGCCCGCCGAGCTGCTACCCCAGCCGGCGCCCTGCAGCTCTGCTCGAGCATGATGTTGCATGCTCACAGCGCCTCACCAGCACGCGCCCACCCTGCCCCATCTCGCCCCTCATCCCGCATGTGTGGTGCTCATGGTGCGCTGCGCCTGGCTCGAGCTGCTGCCAGCAAAAGCGACTTAGGGACCGTATCAGGGGGTGAGCGCCAGCGGAGCGCAGCCCCGCGGTATTTTACCGACCTTATGTCCTATAGGGGCCTTCCGCTGCTCTGGGCCGGTTTTCTGTCAAGCGAAATCGCCTTTGGCGCGCTGGTCGGCTGAAAATTCTTCAGAGCGGGAATTCGGACAAATCCCGGACAATTCCGGGACAAACTCGGGACAGGTCGGAAACGGTAACGAAGTAGCAAGCCTGTTCGAAAGTCGGGGGATTGACCGAAGCTCGAAAGAGCAGCAGTTTCTCGCGACCTCCCCCTCGCGTAGACGCTTCTTTCTGACCTGATGAGGTCTTCGGGCGGCGGCGTAAGCCCGCCGGCCAACGAAGAGCACTTCATCTCAGAACTATCCCTGTCCTTAACAATCGCGGCGGACCCCCTTGAAGATCACCGCGACGTTTCACCAGGATGCGGAGCTCATCCGCTTCCTGCAGAAACTCGAAGGCCCGGAGATGCAGCAGGCTGCCGCGCGCGGCCTGAATGAGCATGCCGGCGAGCAGGCTCGGCAGTCTGTCGTCCGTATCGCAGCGACCACCGGTGTTCCGGCCGGGCGCGTAAGATCGAAGACCCGGGTCGTCAAGGCGGCGCCCGGACCAAGCATGACGGCCGAGGTCGTCACCGCCGATGTCGCCATTCCGCTCGCCGAATACGGCAACCCGGTGTGGGTTCGAGATCTCAATCCGATGTCGGACGGGAAATTCGGCGGGTCGGTCAGCTCGATGCGCGGCGCCGAGGCGACCGGCTGGAATGTGAGGCGGCAATTTCCGCACTCTTTCATCGCCAACGGCCAGGTGGTCGTCCGCACAACGAAAGACAGGTTCCCGTTGAAAGTCCTCTCCATGGCGGTCCTTGCCAACGAATTGGCGAAACCGACCAGGCCGAATGTGCCGGCGTCTGAACGGTTCGCCGCGCTTGACCTCGAAAAGCGCGTCGTGCGGCAGGTAATCAGGACGCTCGGGCTGTAGCATCGTGGGCAGGCCAGTCGGGAAGAAGCCGTCTACGGCGACGGCTATCCCGCCTACTTGCTCGAAAGCCGATCTCGCAAACCTGGTTGGCGTGTCGATCCGTTCGATCACGGATTGGGATCAGAAGGGTGTCTTCCGGCGGGCGGTCGGCCGCGGGCGGTACGAGACTGTCGCTTCGGTCAACGGATACATCGCCGCGCTGCGCGAGCAGGCTGCCGGCAGAGCATCGGCGACCGGCCAATCGCTGACTGACGAGCGCGCCCAGACTGAAAAGGTCATCCGGCAGATCAAGGAACGCGAACTCGCCAAGATGACCGGCGAGTCGATGACGCTGTCGGAAATCGAGGCGAGCTGGTCGCTGTTTGCGCAGACCGTAAAGGCGGCTGTCCTGTCGATTCCAGGCAAGGCGCGATCGAGCATTCCGCACCTGACGCCACATGACGCCGACGTCTTGAAGCACATGTGCCGCGATATTCTGCTGGATATGGCCGAAGAGGTCGAAGCTTCGGTCATTTCCGGCGATCCCGGGGAGATGTCGGGTGAAAAGTGATGCTGTGAAGCGCCTTTTTGGCGCTCTCGGCAAGGCACTTCGACCACCTGAGATCCTGTCGTTTTCGCAGTGGGCGGCCAAGCATTTCCGCCTCTCGGCGACCTCTTCGGCTGCGCCTGGCCGTTTTCGGCCATGGAAATTCCAGCGCGGCATCCTGGACGCGATGGGCGACCCGCTGATCGAGCGGGTCTCGGTCATCAAGAGCGCCCGAACTGGCTACACTGTCAGCCTTATCGCGACGATCGGCGCATTTGCGGTCAACGACCCCTGCCCGATCATCTTGTTGATGCCGACGGACGACGACGCCCGCGGTATCGCGGTCGACGAGCTCGACCCGGCCTTCCGGGAGACGCCGGCGCTGCGCGACGTCATGCGCATCGGCCGGTTCGACGGCCGCAATACGCTGACGCAACGCATGCTGCTCGGCGGTGGGTCGCTGAAGATCCTGTCGGCCATGGCGCCGCGCAACCTTCGCCGTCACACGGCCAAGGTTCTGCTGTGCGACGAGGTCGACGGCATGAAGGTCACCAAGGAAGGTGACCCGATCAAACTGGCCGAAAAGCGCACGACCTCGTTCGCCGATCGCAAAATCGTCATCGGGTCCACCCCGACCGACGAAGCGACGTCGATCGTCATCAAGCGCTACGAGGAATCGGACAAGCGGGTTTTCGAGATTCCCTGCGTGCACTGCGACGTGCCGTTCGAATTGATGTGGGAGCATCTGGACTGGAAGCCAGGGCAGCCCGAAACGGTCGTCTGCATGTGCCCGAATTGCGGCACCGAGATCGAAGAGCGGTTCAAGCCGCAAATGGTCGAGAACGGCGAGTGGCGCGCGACCGCGCCGCACGTCAAGGGCCACGCCGGCTTCCGGCTGAACGCGCTGATCTCGCAGTTCGCCAATGCGTCGTGGCCGAAGCTGGTCGAGGAGTATGAGAAGGCGCTGAAGGCCGGCGCTTCCGACATGCAGGTGTTTTACAACACCGTGCTCGGCAAGGTTTGGTCGTCCGCGATCAACTATGTCAACGAGAACCAGCTTCTCGCGCGCTGCGAAGACTTCGGCATCGCGTGGGATCACGAGAAATCAGGCTGGCGGCAGGACATCCCTGAAGACGTCGCCTACATCACGGCCGGCGTTGACGTCCAGGTCGACCGCCTCGAGGTGGTGCTGGTCGGCTGGTCGCGTAACCATCGCTATGTGCTCGGCCACCTCGTCATTCGCGGCTCGGCGCTGCTTCAGACCACATGGGACGAGCTCGATTCGCTCCTCATGACGGTCTGGAAGCATCCGCTCGGCGGCGAGATCGGGGTCGAGGCGGCCTGCGTCGACTCCGGCGACGGCAACATGACCCAGCGGGTCTACGACTACTGCGAACGGACACAGGGCCGGAAGATCGTCGCCATCAAGGGCGACGACGGCCCTCGCCCGGTCCTGAAGGCGAGCACGACACGGCGGCGCAACCGCTCGGCGACGCTCTACATCGTCGGCGTCGACCAGGTGAAGACCGACATTTTGGTCTCGCTGCCACTCGAACCACATGAACAGCAGTCGTTTCGCTTCGGCAACGCGCTGACAGAACAGTACTTCATCCAGCTCACCGCGGAGCGGCGCGAACTGAAATACCGGAAAGACGGACGCCCCGAGATCATTTTCGCCCGCATCGGGAAGAGAAAGGCTGAGGCGCTGGACTGCACGGTTTATGGGATCGCGGCAAAACACCTTTGTCGCTTCGATTTTGACAGCCGCTACGAAGATCTGAAGGGTAAGCCGATCGCTCGGCCGAGCCTGAAAGACAGCGTAAAGCGGCTCCACGGCTAGGATCATCATGGGTATGCTCGAACGTCTCAGCCGGCCATTTCGGTCGAGCGCGGCCGTTCCGAAGCCGAAAGCGGCGTATTTTCAGAGCGAGAGAAGCCCGTTCCTCGTCGGCTGGAACCCGCAATTGCGGGAGCAGCAACAGGATGTCCAGGCTTCTTGGGAGAAGGCCGCGGCACGGTCGATATCAGCAATTCAGAACTCCGGCTTTATGGCCGGCATCGTCGAGGTCTCATCCGGCGGAGTCGTCGGCTCCGGTTTGCGCATGGCAAGCCGCCCTGACGCGGATGTGCTCGGCTGGAAACCGGAATACGCAACCAAATGGGCTCGCAACGTCGAGACCCGATTCCGCGCGTGGGCGAACAATCCGCGCGAATGCGACGCCCAAGGCCAGATGAACTTCAGCCAAATGCAGCAGGCGGCTTACGCCTCCTACATGGGGCATGGCGAGATCCTGGCGCTGATGCCGATGATACGCCGCGAAGGCAGTGCGTCATTGACCAAGGTCCTGATGACGCCGCCGACGCGGCTGGTCAACTGGACCGACTACACCGGCGGCATGATCCAGGGCGTCAAGGTCGACGCGTGGGGCCTACCGATCGGCTATCGGCTGCGCGAGCGTGAGAATCTGCTCGGCTGGCGCGAGCGTGACATCCGCGCGCTCGACGCAGATGGCCGGCCGAACGTGCTGCACATCAAAGACCCGACGATCGCCAGCACCCGCGGCATCGGTCCGTTCGCGTCGGTGTTGAAGGTCGTCCGCCAGGTCGACCAGTACTTCGACGCCAACCTAACCTCGGCGATGATCCAGACCATCTTCGCCGCGACGTTGAAGACAAACATCTCTGGCGTCGCCGCCTACGACGGGCTGTTTACCCAGCAAGATCGGGTGAACGGCGGCTCGGTCGACATGTCCGCCTCGGCATTCTCGAACATCAAAGGCGAATGGTACGATGGCGCCAGCATTGATCTGTCGCAGCACGGCCGCATCGCCCACCTGTTCCCGGGCGACGAACTCAATTTCACCGAGGCGAAGCAGCCTGGCCAGCAGCTCGACCATTTCCTCGGCTGGCTGCTGCGCGAGATCGCTCGAGGTGGCGGCGTCACCTATGAGAGTGCGACCGGCGACTATCGCGGCGCCACCTATTCGTCAGTCCGCATGGCTGGCGCCGTCGAATGGCTGACCGTCATGCGCCGGCGCAACAACCTGATCGTGCCGTTCTGCAACATGGTGTTCCTGTGGTGGCTGGACGAGGAGATCGCCACCGGGCGCATCGAATTCCCGGGCGGGTATCACCGCTTCAAAGAGATGATGGCCTTCGCCGCGCGCGCGACATGGACCGGGCCGGCCAGGCCGCAGGCCGACGATTTCAAGACCGCGCGCGCCTACGAGGTCCGCAAGGGCATGCAGGCAACGACATTGTCGGAGATCGCCGAAGAATACGGCCGCGATTGGGATGACGACGCCCGCCAGCGCGCGGCCGAAAATGCGCTGCACGACGAGCTCAACCTGCCCAAGCCATGGGCGGCAACCGACATCTTGCAGGTCAAGGGCGGCGAGGAAGCTGCGCTGGAAGAGGCGAAAAACGCCGGGGCGCCGCCGGATCAACCCAAGAAGACTGGCGCCGCGGCTGAAGACGACCCGGATTCGTCACTGGCCGCGGAACTCGACGACGATCTCGAAGCAAAACTGGACGAGGAATAGGGCCGTGGCGATCGACTTCGACCTGATATTCGGCGTCGAGGAGTTCGACCCTTGCGTCGCACTGGTCGCACTCCGCCCCGCCTATATGAAAGCCTCGGTCGGCGGCCAGGTCACGGAAATCACCTTCCGTGACCGCACGGTGAAGTACAGCGCGGCCGACTTCGCGATGTTCGGTGCTCTGATTGCCCGTCTCGAGTCGGAATGCGCAGCCAAACGCGGTCGCGGGCCTACCCGATTCGCCATCACCGGCGGCTATCGCCAGGACACGTGGCCTGGGCGGAGGATCAGATGAACATCGTCGAAGCCGCGATTTCGGCGCCATGGGCAATGCTGCCCGAGCGCGTCGAGGAACTTGTCGCCATCGCATCACGCGAAAACTCCACGACGCCGGAGGCGCTGGAAGCCTATCGATCTGCCCGGGCGGACAACGGAGAGAGGCTGAAGATCCGCGACAATGTTGCGATCCTCGACGTCTCCGGTCCGCTGTTCAAGAAGGCGAACCTGTTCGTCGCGTTCTCTGGCGCAACGTCCTACGAGATCCTTCGGCGGGATCTGCAGGCCGCGCTCGACGACAAGGCGGTCGATGCGATCATGATCAATGTCGACAGCCCGGGCGGAGAGGCCAATGGCTGCGACGAGCTGGCCGCGGCCATCTTCGCCGCGCGGGCCAAGAAGCCGGTCACGGCCTATGTCAGCGGCATGGCGGCGAGCGGCGGGTATTGGATTGCGTCCGCGGCCGACAAAGTCGTTGTGAGCGACCTGGCCGTCCTCGGCTCGATCGGCGTCGTACTCGGCATCACAGACCGCAAGAAGGCCGACGAAAAGAACGGCATCAGCCGGCTCGAGTTCGTCTCGTCGCAGTCGCCGGGCAAACGGCCGAATGTCGAGACCGATGAGGGCAAGGCTCGCATTCAGAAGATGGTCGACGACCTCGCCACTGTTTTCGTCTCGGCTGTCTCCAAGCACCGCAACGTCACGCCCGACACAGTCATCAAGAAATTCGGCGGCGGAGGCGTTGAGGTCGGCGCCAATGCCGTCGCCCTGGGAATGGCCGATGAAGTCGGCCAGTTCGAAGCGGCGTTCGCCGCACTTTCCACCCGCGGCAAAAACCGCCGCTTTCAACGCTCCGGAGGATCCTTCATGAGCACTACCGAAACGGCTGACATTGCCAAGATTCAGGCGGAAGCCGCAGCCAAGGCCAAGTCAGACGAACGCACCCGCATCTCGGCAATCACCGGCACCGAGGCGGCCAAGGCGCATCCAAAGCTGGCAAAGTTGCTGGTCGACGCCGACCTCTCGTCCGAGACCGCGATTTCCTTCCTGAATGCCGCTGCCGAGGACACCAAGGCGGCTGTTGACGCCAAAACACCGGCGATCGACCCCGCCAAGGCGGCCGCCGATGAAGCCGCCGCCAAGGCCAAGGCATTCGAAAAGAAGAAGGCGGAGGCCGGAGCTCTCGGCCTCGGCACCCAGGACTCGACCGAGGCCAGCGCCACGGTCGCCGCCGGCTGGGGCAAGGCTGTCACCAACGCAAACCGCCGCGTGAACTGAAGCCCGTTCCACCCGGTAATTCCCAACTTCCATAACGGAGTTTTCAAATGGTAACCGTGCTTACGGAAGGCCTCCATCCCGGTGAGGCCATCATGAGCGAGGCTCACTGGCACCGCTCGCGCGAGGCCGTGAAGATCGCGTTCTCGCAGACCATCCTCGCCAACAGTCTGATCGCGAAGAAGGCAGTTGTCGCCGATGTCGTCGCCACTGCGGCGGCCGACGCGGGCAACACTGCCGGTGGAGGCGCGCTCACGCTCGCCAACCCGGCGGTCTCTTCGAAGGTGAAGGACGGCGTCTACGCTGTCATCTGCACCGAACCCGCGACCAACGCCGGAACTTTCGAGGTGTTCGACCCCTCGGGCAAGTCGATCGGCAAGGCCACGGTTGGCGTCGCCTTCACCAAGGAGATCAAGTTCACCATCGCCGATGCGACGGACTTCGTGGCTGGTGACCGCTTCACCGTCACTGTGGCGGCCGACGGAGTCGACTATGAATGGGTCGCGTTCGACCCGACGGCCACCGACGGCGCCGAGATCCCCGGCGGGTATGCGATCTACCCGGCCACCACGCCGGCAGACGCGAAGATCGCCATCGCGGCGATTGTCCGCGAGGCCGAGCTGAACGGCAACTGCATCGCCTGGCCGGCCGGCATCACTGCTGGCCAGAAGGCCGATGCGACGCAGGAACTCGAGAAGCTTCAGATCATCCTCCGCAACTAGCGTTCCCGGCGGGGCAGCCCGCCGGTTCTTAACCGCGGCGCCGCCGCATCGGTCCATCAGCCCTGCCATCCGCAGGGCTTTTTTGTGGGAAAAACACAATGTCTGTGCTCGATATCTTCGACCAAGACGCATTTTCGGTCACGACGATGTCCGATGCGATGCGTGAACTGAAATACGTGCCGAGCTTCATCAGCAGCCTCGGTCTCTTCCAGACGACCTCGATCGACACCCTCGACGTGGTCATCGAGAAGGACAAAGACCAGAACGTCTTCCTCGTGCCAGCCTCACCTCGCGGCGCGCCCGGCAAGACGTTCGGCAGGAATCGCCGTGCCATGCGCAGGCTCGGCGTACCTCACTTCCAGGTCGACGACGCCATCTACGCCGACGAGGTGCAGAGCGTGCGCGCGTTCGGCCAGGAGAGGGCTGTCGAGACCTTCCAAAACAAGATCGCCAATCGCGGCGCCGAGGTCCGGCAATCGTTCGCGCTGACCGAGGAATACCATCGCCTCAGCGTCATCACGAAGGGCCAGCTCCTCGATGCCGACGGCTCCATCCTCTTCAACTACTATACCGAGATGGGTGAGGCGGTGGCAGCGGAGGTCGATTGGGACCTCGACAATGCCGCGCCTGTCGACGGCATCCTTCGCAAGAAGGCGACTGCCCTGACCCGCTCGATGGGAACAACCCTGGACGGCCTTCCCTACTCCGGTGTCATGGCACTTTGCGGCGACGCGTTCTTCGACGATCTCATCGCGCACAAGGAAGTTCGCGATACCTACAAGAACATCGCCGAAGCGATCACGCTCCGCCAGGCCTACATCCAGAACAACAATGGCAGCGTCCAGCAGGGTGTCTGGGGTTCCTTCACCCTTTTCGACATCACCTGGGTCAACTACCGCGGCGGGCAGACGATCGGCATCGACACCAACGAGGCGAAGTTCGTTCCGCTCGGCGTTCCCGGCCTCTTCCGCTCGGTCTACGCTCCGGCCGATTATATCGAGACCGTCAACACGATGGGACTCGAGATGTACGCCAAGCAGTGGCAGATGCCGAACGACAAGGGTGTCAACCTGGAATTCCAGTCGAACGTCCTGCACTACTGCACCCGCCCGCGCGTGCTCATGCGCGCCCGCCGGACCTAAGTCGTCCTCCCAAGATGACAACCCCGTTCGCGGATCTGGAAACGCTGGTTTCGGCCGAGGTCGACGCGCTCATGGGCGAGCCCACGCGCGTGGTTCGAAAGGTCGCAGGCCAGTATTTCTCCCGGTCCGCGGACGGTGGTCGCGCCGACATCGATGTCATCGGCGTGGTCGACTTCAACCCGATCATGGCCCGACCGAAAGATCAGGGCCAATACGACGGTTTCCAGCCCGGTCTCGCCACCGATAAGATCCACGTCTCCTACACGGCCTCGCGCTTCGCTTCCCGCGATGCCTGGCCGGTCGACGGCGACGAGATCCTGCTGCTCGACCCGACTCGCTCGGGCGCCAAGCTGCGCGTCACTCGCACGGATCCGGACGAGCTCGGCCGCATCGTTTGCATCTGTGTGCCGGCATGAGTCTGATCAGCCTCGCCACCCGCATTGTGCTGGCGCGCCTGCTGGCCGGCAGGACGTGGGCGCAAGACCAGATTTACGATCAGCCTCTCGACCCAATCACCGAGACCCTGCGCGCGGCCAATGCGAAACCAAGGCCGGTGATTGCCATCTACACCGGCGAGGCCAAGGGCAAGCCGGTGGGACTCGAGACGCAGGGCGGATGTCAGAACATCCGCACTAACGTCTACGTCTATCTGCCGCCGTCCAAGATTGAGCTCCCGGACACGGTTGAGTTCTCGATCGACAATGTGGGAGCGGGCCTGGCGCTCAACACGATCGGCCGGCAGATCGACGCGGCGATGCACTATGGCGTGCCAACTTGGGTGAAGATCTGGCGTCGGTTTGTGCTGAAGATCGACGACAAGGTGAGCCGCTTCGTGCTCGTCGAGATCCAGGGCGGGGTGAAGATCCCCTGCATGGAGATCATCTATGAACTTGATTGCGTCGCCGACGCCGACTTCGGCAGGCCTCTCTACGGTGCATGGCTGGAACTGGACACGCTGCTGCGCGCCGACGGCGCGGGCTCGGAAGGCGAGATGCTGGCCGAACACATCAAAGGTCTGATCGAGAGCCCGGCCGGCTTGCGCGACTACGAGCTGTTCCAGACGAATTTCGGCCTGACCGATGCGGCATTCGAGGCGACCGGGCTCGCGCCGCTGTCGGGTTCAGTGGACGAAGGCGATGGCAGCGTGCCGGACCTCGAGGACGTCGACGCGCCGCAGCAAGGCGAGATCGTGCCGCCACAGCAGGTGCCATGAGCCTGCATCGCGTTCTGCGCTCCGTCTTCGAGCGGCTGCAGGAACATGAGCGGCGGCTCGCCGGCGGTCATTGGGTCGGCAAGGTGAAGCAGGTCGACGCCGAGAAGCACCTCATCCGGATGGTGCTGGGCAAGGATGACGACGGCGCCGACGTGCTGTCGCCATGGGTGCCAGTCGGGCAGGTCGCGGGTGCCTTGAAGCTGCACAGCATGCCATCAGTCGACCAGGTGATGGTGATCCGGTCCGAAGCCGGTGATCTCGAGCAGGGTATGGCCGAACCTTACCACTGGACGGACGAGAATCCCTCGCCGTCACAAGACGGTGGCGAGCACAAGCTCACGTTCGGGGACGTTACTATCACCCTGGTGTCCGGTGGCCTGAAGTTTCAGGTCGGCGACACGACGGTCGAGATATCGGGCTCGAAGCTCAGCGTCCAGGCAGACGAATTTGTCACGCACGGCGCGTCGATGAAGCACAATGACAAGGAAATCGGCGACACCCACAAGCACGGCGGCGTCGAATCTGGCGGTTCGGACACTGACGTGCCCGTATAGGAGGATCACATGAAAAAGGCCTATTATCCAACTGCTCTGGCTGGCAAAACGGTCGCCGGCGTTCCCAACCCCGGCGAAGGAATACCGATCGCGCTGACCGAGGCGCAGGCCGAGCACGCTCTCCGGCAGGGCTACCTGACCGAGGAAGCCCCCGCAAAGTCGGATGACGCTGCCAAGAAGACGAAGAAGGCCTGACCGTGGCAGGCATCGACGCGACGAGCGGAGCCGTCCTGGATGGCTTCCCGCACGTCGAGCAAAGCCTCGGCAAGATCTTCACCACCTTTCAGGGCGAGCGCGCGATGCGCGAATGGTTCGGCAACCCCGGGCTGCGCCTCTTGGGCGAGAATGCGACATCGCGGACCATCCTGCTCTGGTTCAACGTCCTGTGGATGCTGGTCGAGCTGTTCGAGCCGCGCTTCAAGGTCGTCCAATTCGTCGTCAACGACGTCAACCGGCTCGGCTACGGCGATTTCACCATCAACGGCAAGCACCTGCCGTACGGCCATCTCGATTGGGAGCAGGCCAGGCTCTTCGTCTCGATCGACGGCGGCACCGTCACCCTGAAACCTTCGATCTGAGGCTCATCAATGTCGCTCGACTTCTCGACGCTGCCGGCGCCAGCGATCATCGAGATGTTGGACTTCGAAGCTGTCGTCGACGCTCTGATCGCCGATGTGACCGTCCGCTTTGCTGCCGCCGGCGTCGACTACGACGTCGGCAACCTCGAAACGGACCCGGTGAAGATCATCCTCGAGGCGGCGGCCTATCGTGAGGTTCTTCTGCGCGCCCGCATCAACGACGCGGCGCGCGCCAATCTGATCGCCTTCGCCACCGGTTCGGATCTCGATCACCTGGCCGGCTTCTATGATGTCATCCGACTGGCCGGAGAAACAGACGAGGCTTTGCGCTCGCGTGTTGTCCTGGCGATCCAGGGCCGGTCCCCGGCCGGACCGGAAGAGCGCTATATGTTCGTCGCCCGATCGGCCGACGTGCGGGTCAAAGAAGTCAGGGTGTACCGGGTCGATGGCGGTCCGAACATCCGGATTGCTTTGCTGGCGTCGGACAATGGTGGCGTTCCGGATGCCGCGATGCTGGCGGCCGTAACCTCAGCAGTGTCAGCGGCAGGCGTGCGCGTGGTCAGCGACGTGGTCGAGGTTCTGGCGGCGACGCAGGTCACATCGAACATTGCCGCGAAGGTCTGGCTGCTGCCCGACACGCCAATGGCCGTCTTTGACGGCCTCGAGGCAACGTTGCGAGCGGCATGGTCTGCCGAGGGCGGCATCGGCTTCGATCTCAATCCGTCGTGGATCGCGTCGAAGCTGCACGCCGTCGGTGTCGCAAAGGTTGAGGTGACGGCGCCGGCAGCCTCCGTCGTTGTCGACGGAAACACCGCCATTGCCGTCGGCACCGTCGCGCTCACATTCTCGGGTCGCCAACGTTGATGGCCGACCACCTGTTGCCAGGCAATGCTACCGCGCTCGAGCGGTCGGTCTCAGAATCGCTCGATCGTATCGGCTATTTCGGACCGACGATCGACGCCAGCCGCGGCCTGAAATACCAGCCGGTTCTGCCGGCCAGCTTTGCGCCGTGGATCGTCGCCCAGTATGGGCTCGGCCCGATATCGTCGTACTTCAACGACGCCAACATGCTGATCGCCGCCGGCATTCCGTGGCAGCGGATCCGCGGCACGCCGCTTGCGGTAGCGACCGCCCTTGCCTGGCTGCAATATATCGATCTCGACATTGACGACCAGAAGGCGGCGCGACGGAAGTGGAACCGTTACCAGATCGGCATGGGACGCGTCCCCGACGTTGAGTTGCCGGTCCTGCTCGACGCCGAATACCTGGCTGGCCTTTCGGATCCTGCTCGCTCGGTCTTCTTTAGAGGCTGGCACGGCTACGACTTCCGCACCCTTGAATGGGCGCAGGGTCGCTGGGGTGATGTGATCTGGGGCGACGACAGCGGCGCTCGAGTCGACGGCGGCTCGGTGAAATGGAGTCACGGTGAAGATGACGCCGGCTCGATCGTCGCCGGACAGCCGCAGCGCATCGCGCTCGACGTCGACGTGCACGAAGGCGACGAGCTCGAATGGGGCGATTTCCCTTGGGATGCGCCCGGCATTTCGTGGGACGGCGTCGAGGACGTTGCCGCGTTCAAGGCTTTTCTGATGCTGCGGCTGCCGGTCTATGTCGGCTTCTACAACGGCGCAGGCGCGGCAATAGGCTATCGCCGACCACTTTCGTTCAAAGACGTGACGAGCATCGACGCGGTGGGCGAAACGATCACGCTGCAGGTTGAATGCCGCACCGGCTTCGGCGATGGGGAAGGCCAGGCGGCGGCGACTTGCGCCCTCGTCTTCCGCGCACGCAACGCCAACATGGCCAAACCCGGCAAGCTCTGGCTGGCACCGGGGGAGATCGCTTTCGAGGACGGCTACGACGCGGCCGACATGAAAATCGGCTCAGTGCCGCTCGACTTCACATTCCGCCGCACCGTGCGGCAGCACGTAACGCTCACATTGGAAATCTGAACCCATGGCGCTTGACGACTATCGTCCGCTCGAGGCCTTCCCGGACATCTATGACCGTTCGCGCGCTTCGGCGCTGCGCGATCGCGTCTACATCCGCGAAGGCAAGTTCGCGCAAGGGGCGGAGATCAACGAGGCGTTCTCGATCGAAGGGCGCAAGCGGACCAGCATCGGCAACCTCATCGCCCATGATGGTGACCGGGTAAGCGGTTCCGATATCATCGTTGACATCGACGCCACCACTGTCACCCTCGCCGCCGGCCAGATCTATCTTCGCGGCGACGTTCGCTTGGTCCCTGCCGCCGTTCTCACGGCCGTTGCCATGACCGGCGACGTCGTCATCGGCGTCAGAGCGCTGTCGACCGTGGTCACGCATGAAGAGGATCCGACGCTGCTCGGCCTGCAGGAGGGCACGGCTTCGTTCGAAGAGGATGGCGCCGTTCGCGAGGTGCTGACCCTGTCATGGGGCTGGGACGGTGACGGCGAGGATGGCGACCTCTACAGGGTCTACCAGCTGCGCGACGGCTTCGTCGTCGACCAGGTCGCCCCGCCCAGCCTGTCTGGCTTCAATCAGGCGATCGCCGTCTACGACTACGACGCCCACGAGAATTACGTCGCGCGCGGCTGCCGGGTGACGCCGCTCGGCCTCACCGCCGGTAAGCAGTGGTTTTCGATCGAGGAAGGCACGGCCAACATCCTCGGCTACAAGCGCACCCGCAACACAGCGACGCGCTATGGCGAGCTAGAGGCGCCCGACGTGCTCAACATCGCGTCCGAGCCGCATACCTTTGCCGATGCTGGCAGCGGCACCGCCGTCATTGCGCTCAACCGGACGCCGATCAATTCGGTGTCGACCGTGATCGTCGAGAAGGAAACGACCGAAACGGTCCTTCGCGGAGCAGTGGCCGGAACGACCGATCTGCTCGGCCACGCCGGCGTCACTTCGATATCTTTGGTCGAACAGGGCGCCACCACCTATGCCGTGACGGCCGACTATCTCCGGACGGGAGATCGTGTCGATTGGGCACCCGGCGGCATCGAGCCGGCCGGCGGCTCGTCTTACGACGTGACCTATCGCTATCTCGAAGCTGTGGTTCCGGACGCGGTCAGCGCCTCCGGCGTGACGATTTCCGGCGGCGTCACCGGCGGCGCCGTCTTCGTGACCTATAGCTACAAGCTGCCGCGCTTCGACCGCATCTGCCTCGACCGCAACGGCCTGGTCGTCTACCTCAAAGGCGTCGCTGCGATCGAGCAGCCGCAGCCACCGGCCACGCCTGCGACGCTGCTGTCGCTTTGCGTCGTCGAGAACGACTGGTTCGGCACGCCGATCGTGCTCAACAACGGCATCCGCGCCTATCCGTTCTCGACGATCGACCGCATGTACAATCGCCTGGTCGACGCGCTCGACCTGATCGCGCTCGATCGCCTGCAACTCGACATTTCGTCGCGCGAGCCGGTCGCCAAGAAGGGCGTCTTTGTCGACCCGTTCAACGACGATCGCTATCGAGATGCCGGCGAGGCGCAGAACGGCGCCGTCTTCAGCGGATCCTTCCAGATCCCGATCATCCCGGCCTTCGAAGAGATATCGCTTGCGGGAGCGCAATATCTGAACTTCACCGAGGAGGTCGTGGTCTCGCAGGAAGCCGTGACCGGCTGCACCAAGATCAACCCCTACCAGTCCTTCGCGCCGCTGCCGGCGAAGATGGCCATCACTCCGTCGCAGGATTTCTGGACCGAAACGCACACCGACTGGCTGTCTCCTGAGACGCAGGTCTTCGGCCAGGGCAACCGCAGTCGCGTCACCACGACCGAGATCATCACGTCGACGCGCGAGGTGACGGCGCGTTTCCTGCGGCAGATATCGGTCGCCTTCGTCATCGACGGCTTCGGCACCGGCGAGACGCTGGCCAGCCTCACCTTCGACCATTTGAATGTGACGCCGGCGGGGCCGCTGGTCGGCGACGCCAACGGGCGCATCGCCGGGTCCTTCACCATCCCGGCCAATGTCGCCTCCGGCACCAAGGATGTTTCGGCGGTCGGCGGCGGCGGCTCGACGGCGCAGTCGCAGTTCACCGGCCAAGGCCGGATCGAACTCATCACCAACCAGCAGCTGACCACGGTCCAGCGTTTTCAGGAAGCGCCTGCTCGGGGCGGGCAGAGGCAGGATAGCGGCAGCGGCGGCCGCAGCACGGACCCGGTTGCGCAGTCCTTCCAGTTCACCGAAGGCCGCCACATCGCATCGATCGAGGTGAAATTCTGCGCCATCGGCGATGTCGACCAGCCGGTGCTTTGCGAGATCGTGGCGATGGACAATGGCTATCCGACCACGGATGTCATTGCCCAGACCGAGACCGACATGAATTCGGCGCTGATCGGCACTTGGCACAAGTTCACCTTCGACCCGCCTGTTTTCGTGCCGCAGGGGCAGGAAACCGCCTTCGTGCTGAAGACCAACGATCCCGACCATTCGGTCTCGCTGGCGGCGCGCGGCGGCTTCGATGCTGCCCGGCAGGAGTTCATCGGCGCCCAGCCCTACACGGTCGGGGTGCGCTTCTCCTCGTCGAACGCATCGACCTGGACCGCACATCAGGACGAGGATCTGACCTTCCGCATAAACGGCGCCAAATTCTCGCCGGTCACGAAGACCGTGGCGCTCGGCACGATCGCCGCCTTCGACCTGTCCGACTTCATCGCCGAAGCGCAGGTCTTCCTTCCGACCGGCGACACGCGACTGCTGTTCGAGATCGAGCCGGAAGGCGAGCAGCCGGTCCGGGTCGAGCCCGGGCAGGTGTGGGAGCGCCAGAGCTTCTTTTCCGGCAATGTCGCGCTGCGCGCCATTTTGACCGGAACCGAGAAGGTCTCGCCAATCATGGGGCGCGACGTGCTGGCCATCCTCGGCACCATGCAGGCGAGCGGCGTCTACGTCAGCCGCGCCTTCGCCATGGGCACGGCGGTCAGGCTCGATGCAGTGATGAAGACCAAGCTGCCGGTCGGCTCGACGCTGGTCGTTGACAACGACGCTGCGGACGACGTGTTCCAGACGTTGCCGCAGGTCTCAGCCGAGGCGCTTGCCGACGGCACTCTCGAAAGGACGTTCTCGGATGCAAGCTACACCGCAGTCCAGGGCCGCATCCGCTTGACGCTGACCGGCACCCCGGCGGCGCGGCCGTCGGTCAACGACCTGCGCGCGTTCTCGATCTGAGGTTTTTGACAATGGCAAACACCCCAAATCGTGGCTACCAGCTGCCGATCAAGCCGGATCTAAAGGATTCGTACGACCGGCTCGTTTCGGCCCTTGGCGCGATCGACATCGACGTCGCCGCCGCGTTCGCTGCGCTGGCGCTGCGGGCTTCACTCGCCAGCCCGGCGTTCACCGGAACGCCGACAGCGCCGACGCAGGATCCCGGCAACAACAGCACGCGGCTTGCGACCACCGCTTTCGTCGCGGCAGCCGTGCTGTCGTTCTCGCCTTCGATCGTCAACGCCTCGAGCATCGTCGGCACGATCGACGACGCTCGCCTGTCGTTCCAGGTGTCGTCCTTTATCCGAACGCTGCTGCTCAACAACTCGGCGGGTGCGGCGCGCACGACGCTGGACGTCTTCTCTAAGGCGGAAGTCAGTGCCGCCATCGCCGCCCTGGTTGATGCTGCGCCTGGCACGTTGGACACGCTGAACGAGCTGGCCGCTGCACTCGGCGACGACCCGAACTTTGCCACCACCATCGCGGCGACACTGGCGGGCAAGGCGACCAAGGCCGACGGAACGCAGGCGCTCGCCCTCGCCGGTGTCGAGACGGTTCAACGGACCTGGACAGCAGCTATGCTCCGCGAGGGGGCGCTTGCAGCCGGTGGCACTTTGGACGCCCTGTTAGAGGATCAGAAGCTGTCCGGAGTAAATGGCAGCGGGGCGATTACCGGCGGCGTCTGGAATATTCGGACGCTCAATAGCAAAGTTTTCGACCCATTCGGCTTCGTGACGTTGAGCGGCAACACATTTACCGTTTCCGCAGCCGCACGTTGTTGGTGGCGTGCGCCCGCTTGGGGCGGAGTTCACCACAAGACTCGACTTTATGATGTCACCGCCGGTGCCGTAGTCGCGGTCGGCACGTCCGCTGTTGCCGAAACGTCCCCCACGATGCAATCCGATTCAAGTGGCATCGGTACGCTCGTGGCTGGGCACAATTACAGGCTTGAGCACGCGCTTACCAACAACTCAAACCCCGGGTTTGGAGTTGCTACCGGCATTGGCGAAATCGAGCTTTACTCGCAGGTTGGGATTTGGCGGATATGACAAACCACGTCCTAATTTCCGGCGGGGTTGTCGTTCAGTGCGACCGCTCGGGCGTGCCTCCGGAGGGCTTCATACCCGCACCGGAAAACATCGTTCCCGGGTATCGCTATAGCAACTCGGCTTTTTCGCTTCCGACCGACACGCTGGCTGTGCTGCGCACGAAGAAGCTCGCTCTGCTCGCAGCCCGTCGCTGGAAGGCTGAGACGGGCGGCATCGCCATCAATGGCGTCGCCATTTCAACAGACCGGGAGAGCACGTCAATGCTCATCGCGGCCTTCGTGACCGCGAGCAGCGACCCTGACTATTCGATCCGCTGGAAGGTGCAGAATGGCGTCTTCGTGACCCTTGCGGCGGCGGACATCATCGCCATTGCGGCAGCGGTTCGAAATCATGTCCAGGCATGTTTCGACCATGAGGATGAGCTCAGCGCGGCGATCCTCACGGCCGGCAGCTCCGCCGCGCTGAACGCAATCGACATCGAAAGTGGGTGGGCGCCGTGAGGGTTATCATCACGAACGTGGAGCCTATCAAGGTCGGCTTCTCAATCACAATTTTGGTCGGTTTTGGCCAGGCTTTATGGGACGCGGAGCAAATGGAAACCGGCCGTATCCGGGCCGGCTTTGCCCAGGGTGGAACAACCTTTTGGACCGCAGATACGCTTGACGGCACGATCATCCGGCCAGGCAGCCGAAAGCTAGAAATTGCACTTCCGGCATCTGCCACGGCACTCATGGCGCCGAAGCCGGTGACGTTCGACTTCGTGAGGGGGCAAGGCGCTGATGCCCGCGCCATCCCCGGAAAATTCCATTGGCCCGTTGATATCCAGGTGACCGCAAATGCCTAACGCGATCTACGAAAACGGCGACAGTGGCGTAGAGGTCGACCCGACCGCCGCATCTGGCCTGCGCGGCTACAACGGCTGGTCAATGGTTACGGCACTGATCGCTGATGGCGAACGGCGGGTGCGGCGCGTTGTCGACTGGACCGGCGGCGAAGGCACTAAGCCGGACGTCGGCGGCTATCTTGGTCCGCTGGGGCTCGTCGATGACATCGCTGATGCGACCGACGACCGCGGCACCAAGGGAGATAAGGGTGACGACGGCGACCAAGGTGCCACCGGAGCGGACGGCAAAAGTGCCTACCAGGTGGCGGTCGACAATGGCTTCGTCGGGACCGAGGCGGAATGGCTTGACGCCTACGTGAACGAGACTGCCGCCGCCGCGACAGCGAGCGCAATCGAGGCGCGCGATGTCGCCTCGACCAAGGCGACGGAGGCTTCGACCAGCGAGACAAATGCAGCGGCATCTGCCGGGCAGGCCGCCGCTGCTGCCGGCGGCGTGATCTACGACACTACCGCCGCTGGCATCGCCGCTACGGTCAACGGCCAGTTTTTCCTGATCAAAGGTGACGGCGTCGCGACCTACGCGTTGATGTACAAGAACGTTGCCACGGTCGCGACGCTGATCGCTAGTTATCCGAGCAAGACCGCGCTTGATGCTGCCCTGGCAACGCTCGCCGCCACCTATGACCAAGTCGGTTACCTCACAGTCAGCGATATATTCATATGGAAGGACGCCGCTGGCAATATCGTCGGTCGGGTCAAGAAGGATACCGCCGCCTGGGATATTTTGCTGCTGACGATGCGGACGGCTGGCTTTGAGGCGTCGATATACGAGACTGTTGGAGACGGCGCAACTTTCTATGTCACGGATGCCAACAATTACATTCTGTTCCAATCCACCGCGCCGGGACAGGATTTGAGCACAGAAATGGTCGCCGCGCGAGGCGATCGCACCACGCTTACGACACGCCTTGACACGTCTCTGAATGCCTATGGTCTTCCGAATGAGGCAAAGCCGTGGGGCCAGTACCTGTTGCGGGAGACACGCGGCAGGCTTGCAATGATGCTGTACGGTGGGGTGCGGCAACTGAGCATCGCGGCGATCGGCGACAGCTACACCCAAAGCGCAACGCGGTGGATACAGAGCTTCGCCGCTCGCCTGATGACCCATGCCGACTACGGTGCTGCCGGGCCGGGATGGTGCGGCTTCGGGCGATTCACGACGGGCACGCCGTCGACGGTCAACGGCAACGTCAATCCAGCCAGCTATCCGGTAACTCGCTCTGGCACATGGGCTGATGTCTACAACACGTCCAAGAACTCACCAGACCGCTCGCACAACGTGTCGTCTGAGGCTCTTGCGGCGCAGCGCGTGACCGGCGTGGCGCTCCCCGTCCTATCTGCCGCTACGCTCTTCTGGATCAACACGGCTGACGGCGTGATGGAGTATCGCTGGAACGACACCGGCGCATGGACGACGATCAACGTGCAGGGCACTGTCGATCAACTCGGTTTCGGCTCAGTAGTTACCGGAATGCCGGTTTCTGGGGCTTGGACCTTCGAAGTGCGTGTTGTCTCCGGGACGTGCAAGCCTGCCGGTGTTCATTTCGCCTCAGCCGCCAAGGGTGTCACCGTGAACAAACTCGCGGGGTCCGGCGCTCGTCTTTCGCAATGGCTGGTCTCCGACAATTGGGGAGCAGGTCTAGCGCAGCTTGCACCAAATCTGATCATCTTCATGGAAGGGCCGAATAGCCAGGGCAACAATGTCGTACCGTCCATATGGGGAAGCGATTTCGCAACGTGGGTCGACATCGCGCGAGCGGCCTGCCCGACCGCCGACATCCTGATCGCCATGCCACCGGACAACCAGCGGGTAAATCTCTATCCGATGCCGCTATACGCCTACGAGGCATACAAGGTGGCAAAGACCAAGGGTTGCGCCTTCGTCGATATGCAACAACTATTCGGTGTTAACCCGGCTGACTATGCGTTCGGCTCGACGCGGCCATGGTTCGATGTTGATACCATTCATCCTGATCCCGCAACTGGCGGCAAAGTAATCGCCGGGGCCGTCCTCTCCATCGTCAATCCTTATTAAGAAAGGCCCGCCACCATGGGCAACGCAATCGTATTCAAGACCGCCGCTACTACGACAGCGGTCGGGCTGACAAAGCTAAAGCGCGACGAACTGCTTTCCGGTCTCGGCGCTGGCGCTGTGCCCTTCCTGTTCGATTTCGGCTTTCCCTGGTGCTGGCCGGCGGGGGTCAATCCCGTAAACGGCAACACCGTCAAGGATATCTCAGAGACGGCGGACGGCAGCTGGAATGTTGCAGGCGCTTCGCCGGTCTTTGCCGGCAATGGCATCGATTTCACTGGGCTGCTGGCGCGGGCCGATGTCCGGGGGCCTGTGGGGTGCCTGACAGACATCAACACGACAGAGCGCTTCATGGTCGTGCTCTATGCCAAGCTGCCGGCATCTGTCGATTGGGCGTCTGCGTCGATCAAGACCATGTTTCAGAGTGCGGCCAGTGCCTACACTACCGGGGCCGACCTGCTGACGATCTCTCAATCTCACCCGACGACGGACTTCATAAGCGCACGTCGCCAGACCAATGGCGGCAGCACGGTGAGCGAACTTCAAGTGGCGATGGGCGCGAACTATTACGGGCAGGTTTGCCAGATCGGTTATTGGCGAAACGCCGCTGGCACTGGTTTACGGGTCAAATCGGCTCTTGGGGCCGTCATATCGACCTCGGCTATCGGGTCGGACAATACCGGCGACTTTTCGGCGACACAGCCGAAATGGGGCAATCCGCCAGCCTTCGCCGCAGCGAACAACCATCGTCTTTATCGTGGCTGGGTCGAGAATCTTTCGATCTCGGGCCGTGATCCGCTGACGGTGCTTGATGCCGACTGGACGCGAGTAGCGGCACGAGCGGTGTTTTCCTAAGCATCCAACCATTTTTGCTTGTCTCGTACGAGGCCGCCACATTGTAGGGATGTGTTTTCACTAGCCACGGCGGTATTTCGCCGGATCATATACCGTCTCCATCCAAGCGAGATTAGGCAAGACTTTATCGCTATCTAGCTTGATCCACGGCTTCACCGCCTCTGTCTTTCTGCAAATGCAAGCAAACCTGTTCCCTTGCCGTGGAGCAACTGCTTTTAAAAATGGCACCAGCGCTTTCGCTGCATAAACGGCAAACCGAACGAGGGCTTTTTTCGACATCGCGATGCGCTGCAATGGAAGCCTCCAACCATACGCAAATGATATATCGTGCTCGTAAGCAGGTTCGAAAGAAGAGATAGTTTTTCTGAATTCTCGCTCGGTCCAACGATATACATAGTTGGGGATATTCGAGTTTCGAACACCTCCCAACTGGCCTTTGGAGAGAAGCACAGGTTCTATTTCGAAATCAGGAACCAGACCGAGCATACCAGCTATCGAGTTGAGTAGACTATCTCTTGCCTCGATGACGAGTATGCCCTTTCGAGCCACCCGCAACATTTCGCATAATGCCCAATGCGGCGAAGCGCAGTGGTGCAACCCGGCGTGGACGAATACCCAATCGAAGCTGCGGTCATCCAGGCTGAGTTTCTCCGCGTCCTGATATTGCCAATCGAATGGCGCATACTCAGACTGATTGTTGTGAAGAGTAACGTTGGAAATAACAGCTCGCTTGACGCCGATGCTTTGAACAACATTTCTGTCATGTCCTCCGCCACATACCACCAGCACCGTGTCGTCGGGGTCGATGGAAAGCGCCGCAGCAACCTTTAAGTAGAAGTCCTCTTGCATAAAATCCCCCTCGGTTCACGCACGTCTGATGCCTACCTGGTTGGAGCGAATGCTCGTTCCGAAGGTAATGGCAGCTAAACGCAGGGTGGTCCCCTAAACCCGCTGCAACCATAGCCTTTTGTGATTGAAGACCGCAAGCCCGCCGCGAGGCGCTTCGACAGGTCTTGGTTGCGAAGCGTCAAGTATCCAGCGTCCCGCCCTTTGGCGGGTTTTTCTTTTTGCAACCACAGGAGACAGCCGAAATGGCATCGGAACTCATCGTAGGCGTGAAGCATCTTCGCGACGGCATTGAAGCGCAGGCAGTGCTTGGCGCTGATATGAGCGTCATCGGTATCATCGGCACTGCGCCGGCTGCCGACGCCGCCGCCTTCCCGCTGGACACCGCCGTCGTCCTCTACACCAACGACACGGCGCTGCGGGCGCTGCTCGGCACCACTGGCACGCTGGTCGATGCCCTCGCTGGCATCTCCGCCCAGCTCGGCGGTGGCGTCGGGGCAGCTCGCTGCGTGATCGTGCGGGTCACCGACAACGCCTCGGCCGCCACCGTCATCGCCAACATGATCGGCGTTGAAGCCAACGGCACCGGCGTTTGGGCGTTCCTCGATGCACCGGAAGAACTCGGCGTCACCCCTCGCCTGCTGATCGCGCCTGGCTACACCTCGCAGACCGTCAGCGGACTGGTCTTTGGGGCAATCACCGCACCGGGCGCCGGCGGCACCAACGGCACCTTCGCACTCGCCTTCACAGGCGGCACAGGCTCCGGCGCTGCCGGCACATTCACGGTCGCCGGTGGTGCCTTGACGGCAGTGGCAATCACCAACCCCGGCAATTACACGGTCGCGCCAACGCTGTCCTTCGCGGCTTCCGCCAACCTGGTCGGCGCTACGGCGACGGTCACGCTCGAGCAGCTTGCCAATGGCGTCTGCGCCATCATGCCGACCATCTGCGAGCGGCTGAAGGCGATGTTCCTGCCGGAAGGCCCGTCCAACACCCGCGCGGCGGCTGTCGACTGGTTGGAAACTCTTGCGCGCTCGCAGCGGATTCTTCACCCGTTGCGCCAGGATGCGAAGATCCTCGACGCAACCGGCGCTGTCGTGACCAAGCCCCTGTCGCCTTACATCGTCGGTCTCTACGTCCGCCGGGATGCACAAAGCGACGGCGTGCCCGGTCATTCGGTCGCCAACCAGCAGGTGTTCGGCATCGTCGGGGTCACGCCGATCATCCCGTTCTCGATCACCGACCCAGCCGTGGTCGGCCAGGACGACCTCGCCATCTCGTTCGGCATCATGTTCCGCGGCGATACCGGCGTCGACGGTGCGCTGACCGACGGGGGCTTCACCTTCTGGGGCACCGACACGCTCAGCCAGGAATCGGAATGGCTGTTCGCGAACGTCTGCCGGATGCGCGACTACATCGAACTGATGCAGGTCCGTGCCGTCCGCACCTATCTCGGCCGCTACAATCTCACAGCCCAGACGGTGCAGGCGATCATCAACACGCTGGACACCCAGCTTCGCGGCTTCAAGGCGAACGGTGACATCCTCGACTACCGGATCGAGTTCGACCCGGACGTCAACACGCCGTCCGAACTGCGCCTTGGCAACATCGACCTGACCTTCAAGGCCGAGGAGCCGCCGGTGCTGCGCAAGATCACCATCCGGTCGCGGCGCTATGCCGAGGCGCTGGACGGTCTCGTCCGCAGCATTTCCATCCAGCTCGGCAACCAGGAAGTCGCGTAAGCAGCCTCCTACAATAGACCGGAGACACTTTCATGCCCAACACACTTTTCAACCTGGACTCGGCCAACTTGTTCATCGGCGACGATGATCCGACCGAGTCGCAGTTCCTCGCCCTGAAGACCGTCAAGATCCCGGGGATGGAGGAGCAGACCAAGGATCACATGGGCGGCGGTGCCGTCGCGTCGATCAAGCTCGGCATGCGGTCCTTCACGATTGCGCCGCTCGCCTTCTCGCTCGAGGGTTATAACCCGACCGTCATGCCGCGGTTCATGCCGGCCGGCGCCGCGCGCATCAAATACACGATCCGCGGCAACATCCGCGACATCCGCACCCACGAGGACATCCCCCTGAAGGCGATCGTCGAGGGGCGGATGACCAAGGCGGAAATCTCGGAATTCAAGAAGGATGACGGGATCTCGAGCGACTACGAGATCAACGAAATCCTGTTCTACCACCTCTATTTCGGGGCGGCCGAGAAGATCTACTTTGACTATTTCGCGGGTCCGAACGGGCTGCGCATCGACGCCGTGTCGACGCTGCAGGCCGTCTCCCGCAATCTCGGCCTTTCGTAAGGGTGACGCATGGCTGACCAGGTGAAGGCCGCTCGGGTCATAAGCACCGCCGAGCGGGAGAAGATGGTGCCGCTCGAATTCCCGATTGAGTTCGAGGAGAAGACGTGGACGGAAGTGAAGATCCGGCGCGTCAGCGGCAAAGAGGTCGAGCAGTATATGGATGCGCTCGGCCGAGGCGAGCGCCCCATCCCGCCGATGTTCGACTTCCCGCTCGAGGTATATGAGGCGATGGACGACGACGATCGCTTTGCGATCGACGAGGCCGTCATCCCTTTCTTACCCCGCCGTTTGAAGGCGGCGGCCGAGCAAAACCCTCCCGCTGCCGGTCTTACGTCGGACTCGTAGCGCACACCTTCAACACCCCTCTCCCGCAGGTGCTCGACATGGAGTGGCTGCGGATCCTGCAATTCTACTGCGACGCACTGAACCTCGAACGCGAGAAGGCCGAGTTCCAGGCCAAGATTGCGGGCGCGAAAATCCGTTGAGGCATTGATGGCACGTACTCTCGTTGGCCGGCTGCAGCTCATCGTCCAGGCGATGGGTCTCGGCGAGGCCAAGAAGGTCGAGGGCGCGATGTCCTCGATCGAGAGGGCGGCCAAGCGGCTGTCGACTGCCCAATGGGGGCAGAACTTCCAGCGTCAACTCGAGAAGATGGCGCTCGGCGCCCGAGAGATCGACGTCGTCCGCCGGTCCTGGGACAATCTGCAGAAGGACATCGCCGGTCGCGGCCTGACCGCCGCGCTGAAGAAGTCCGAAATCTCGGCCTGGAAGTCGGCTACACTTGGTCATTTCGCCCAGGTCCGCGCCGGCATGCGGGAGACCGAGCGCGAGGCCAACCGGATCAGCCGCGGCATCCAGAAGGCTCTGCGGCCCGCCTACGTGATGCTCGGCGGCTATACCGGCGTCTATATGACAGGCGTGCTCGGCCGCGAGGCGATCGGCGCCTCGGCCGAGCGCCAGCGGGAGTATTTCCGGCAGCGCATGGCTGGCATCCCGCAGGGCGAGCAGGACACGATCTTCCAGCGCTCGCAGCAGCTCTCGCAGAAGTATCCGTCGGTTAACATCACCGACATCATGGAAATGGCGCGGACGGCGCGCAACACCATGGGCTCCACCGAACGCGGCATGGAAGTGCTTGACCGCATGGTGCAGGGGTTCGTCACCCTGCAATCTGCCAAGGGCATCGAGGCTGCCACGACCAGTCTTATGGGCTTGATGAAGGGCCTCGACAATCTGGGCACGAACGCAGCCGGCGCTGAAGGCGTCAAGAACGTCAACACGCTGATCGACGCCTTCGTGAAGGCATCGCAGATCGAAGGCAACGACTTCGATGTCGGCTCGATGTGGTCTTTCGCCCGGCGTTCGCGCATTGCCGGTCCCGGTCTAAGCCCCGAATTCCTTGCCACAGTCGCTCCGGCGATGATCCAGGACATGGGCGCCGACGGCGCCGGCACCGCACTCGCCATGGCGTACAAGTCGTTCGTGATCGGCGCCGGCGATAACGCCAGCAAGCCGAACCTTGCCGAGCAGCGGCGGATGGGACTGCGCACCGGCGAGGGCAAGGGCAACCTGGTCGACTCCGACCTGTTCGGCACCAACCCATATGCATGGGTCAAGAAGTACCTTGTACCGGCCCTGCAGAAAGATGGCGTCGACATCAACAACGATACGGCTGTCGCCAAGGCTGTGTCGGGCCTGTCACGCAATTCCAGCGCCACCGGGTTGCTGACGCGGCTGATCACCCAGATGCCCCAGATCGAGCGGCTGATCGGCCTCTACAATCGCGGCATGGGCACCGAGGCGGCCGATGCTGCCGCCGGGCAGGATCCCTTCGTCGCCTATCGCGGCCTTCAGGAATCACTGCGCAATCTCTCGGCTTCCGTCGGCGAGACTGTGATGCCGGTGATCGTGCCGGCGCTAAACGCGCTGTCGGGCACCATCAACTCCTTCGCCGAGATGGTTGCCAAGGGCGACCCTCGCGTGCTGGGTGGCATGGGCGTGCTGGGTGCCGGCGTGGCCGCCTATGGCACATGGAAGGTCGCGGCGGGCATCTACGGTCTGATCACCGCCGGTGCTGCCCTCAACAGCGCAGCGGCGGCCTTGACGGCAGCGGCGATCGCGCAGGGCGGCGGTGGCGTAGTCGGCGGTGCAGCTGCAGGCGCCGCCGGCAAGAAGGGCATTGGTGCCATGCTGATGAACCCGTGGGCGTTAGGCGCTCTGGTGGGTGGCGCTGCCGTCTGGAAATTCATCCGCGACACCTCGGCTTCGAATGCGAGGGACAATCGCTTGCCGCCACCGAAGGTCTATTCGCAGGGCGCCACGCAGGACCGTGACAACTATCACCGGATGTTCGACGGCGTTCCCTTCGAGGGCGGATGGCACCGCGTCGGCCGGGGCGCTGCGCCGCCGCCTGGCGTGGCGGAAGCGAAGCAGGCCGGTGCCGAAATGAAGGACGCACTTTCCGTCACGGCGATGCCGACCGTCGATCAGTCCTCCATTCAGGCTGCGCTTGCTGCCGCCAGGCAGCTGGTAGCCACCCTGACGCAAGCCGCAACGGCTGCCGCCAACGCCCACTCGGCCGTCGATGCGCAGATCCGCCGTGCCCACTCCGATTTCGGAGTCGTGCCATGACCGCCTTAATGTCGCTCGGTCCGGTCGTTTTCGACCTGGTGACCAACTTGACCGAGACGGAGAGCAAGACGGCATCGTCATTCGCCAAGCATGAGGTCGTCGGTGTCGCTCCGGTCTACGAAAGCATGGGTGACGACGAAAGCAGCTTCACGCTCACTGGGGTCATTCATCCCGAGCACTTCGGCGGGCTCGGCACTCTGGCGACGCTCGAGGCAGCTCGAGCAGCATCGATTCCCTTGCCGCTCATGCGCGGCGATTTCACGCCGCTCGGCTGGGTGCTGATCCAAGGCATCACCAACCAGAGCGGCTACCTCGATCACAAGGGTGTCGGCCGCGAGGTCCAGTTCACGGTCGAGCTCATTCGTGTCGGCTCGCCCGGGATCGGCATGGCATCCTCTATCCTGAGGCTCTTCCAGTGACCGAGAAGTTCATCGCCGAGACGATCAAGTCCGAGCACATGACGCTGTCGCAGGTCATCTGGCGCCTGCTGCGCCGGCAGCCCGTCGGCTATTTCGAGCGCGTGCTGGCCTTCAACCAGGATCTCTCCCTCCAATCCCCATTCCTGACCGTCGGCAGCATCGTCAAGCTGCCGGTCGAAGAGATCAGTGACCAGG
The DNA here is from genome assembly GCF_040323385.1 of Mesorhizobium sp. M0045. Lineage (NCBI taxonomy): Bacteria > Pseudomonadati > Pseudomonadota > Alphaproteobacteria > Hyphomicrobiales > Phyllobacteriaceae > Mesorhizobium > Mesorhizobium sp. M0045. The sequence continues at coordinate 82,552 of NZ_JAMYUY010000006.1, read as the reverse complement.
CGAAAAAGAGCGACGTGATCAGGCTATGGGACTGACCGGTGAACTTCTTCATCCAGGGCAACTACAAGGTCACGATCGCGGGCCAGGACGTGACAAGCCGCTTCCGACCGCTGCTGAAAAGCGTCGAGATCCAGCGATCGGCTGGCGAGGCCTCCGATTCCTGCAGCATGGTTCTGGCCGACAAGGATGGCCTTGTGCTGTTGCCGCGGGAGCGCGCCACGGTCACCGTCGAGATCAACGGCAATTGGGCATTCGAAGGTTTCGTTTCCGACGCCAACAGCACCGGCAGCAAAGGCTCCGGGCGTGAGATCAAAGTCACGGCCAGCTCGATCGACCATGGCGGCAAGGCCAAGCAGCCATCGTTGCGGCACAAGGACCATGCGACCCTGCAGAGCGTCGCGTCGGAATGGGGCGAGAAGGCCGGCATTCAGATGCAGGTTCTCGGATCGCTTGCGTCGGTCGAGCGCGATTACTGGATCCAGCAGAACGAAAGCTTCGTCTCGTGGGGTCAGCGCATCGCGCGCGAGGTCGGCGGCACGTTGAAGATCATCGGCTCGCGTGGCTTTCTCTCGCCCCGCAACGAGGGCATCTCGTCCTCTGGCCGCCCGCTGACGCCGATCGCCGCTCGGTGGGGCGACAACCTGCTGGAATGGGACATCTCGCCGATCATCAGCCGGCCGAAGTTCAACAAGGTCGCCCTGTCCTACTTCGACCGCGCCAAAGGCCAGCGCGTTGAGGTCGAGGTCGACACCGGCATAGCCGACGTCGACAGCAAGCTCCGGGCGCTGGTCACCGTCGCCAACAAGGCGCAGGCCAAGAAGAAGGGCGAGGCGCACGGCAAGGAATCGGACCGCGAGAAGGGTGGCGGCAACGTCACGATCATCGGCAATGCGGTCGCCGAACCCGAGGCAATCTGCACCGTCTCAGGCGCCCGCCCGGGGATCGACGGCTCCTACCAGATCGATACCGTCGGCCATAGCATTTCGAAGGGCGCCGGCTTCACGACTTCGCTCGGGCTGAAGCAGCCCAAGGGCGGCGCTGGCACGGACAGCCGATAACTCACTCAATAGGAGAACTGCCATGATGCCGGATCCCCTCTGGCTGCAGAAAGCGCGCGCCTATGTCGGGCAGCGCGAAATCCACGGCCCGCACCACAACCCGAACATCCTCGACTGGTTCAAGGATGTTGGCACCGGCATCAGGGACGATGAGACGCCTTGGTGCGGAGCGTTCGTGGGGGGCGTGCTCGCGGAAGCCGGCATCAAGCCGGTCGCCGGCGGCGCGTCTTCGCAAGCCTGGCTGCACCTTCCCGTGAAACTCGACAGGCCCGCCCTCGGCTGCATTGTCATTTTCTGGCGCAATTCACCGAACAGCGGCCTCGGCCATGTCGGTTTCGTCGTCGGCAAGGATCAGCACGGCAATATCATGGTGCTGGGCGGCAACCAGGGTGACATGGTGTCGATCAAGCCGTTCGCCCTCTCCGGCCCGAATGCACGCATCAAGGGCTTCCGCTGGCCGGGCACGGCGCCGCTGGCCGAGCGCTACAACCTGCCGCTGCTCAACAGCGACGGCACGCTGTCGAGGAACGAGGCGTAGCATGGCGCCCCAGATCGAGCGGCGGAAGAACGGCGAACCGTCGTGGCTGTGGCGGAGGGTTATGCTCTACGCGACGCTGGTCTGGGCCTGCTACCAGCTTTTCATCCTGATCAACGCGCCCGATACGCGCGTCAACGAGACGATCGCATGGGGATGGCAACTGATCATCATGGTGCTGGTCTTCGGCTATACCGGCTTCGCCACCATGCAGGACGTCGTCGCCATCTACACGACTCGAGCGGCCCGGCCATACGCTGACCCGCCAGTCGATCCCACGCCGGGGCCAGCCCAAATCATCACGGTGCAGACTGACCCTCCCAAGGGAACTGGCGAATGATTGCCCTCGCTCCGTTCTTGGCGATCTTCGGCCCGATCTGGACTTTCGCCACTTCCCGCGTAGGACTGCCACTGGTCGTCGCCGGCGGCATCGTCTTCACCTACGAAGGCGTGCCGATCGGCCCGCTGCGCTACATCCCCTATGCCGGTCCGGCGCTCGCAAGTCTCGTCGACGGCCGCGTCGATCGCCAGTATGCGGCCGGGCAACTGAACGAGCGCCTGGTCTGGCAGGAACAGCAGCGCAAGGCGCTCGCCGCGCAAACCGCCAAGGCCGCCGCGGAGCAGGCCGAGCTCGATGCCATCTCCCAAAACTATTTCGACAAGCGCGTCCTGGACAAGGTCGCGATCGCATCTCTGGAAGATGCTCTGAAAGCCGAAAAGGAAAAGACGGATGCCGATCCCAAAGGCGCTGGCGCTTGCCGCGTTGCTATTCCTGGCCGGGTGTCAACACAGCTCGATGCCGTCGGTCGTTGACCCGCCGAAGAGGCATGTCGATGCTGGGCTGCTCGCGGACTGCAACGCGGTCGTTGCGGTTCCGCATCGGGACATGTCGCTTGAAGAAACGACACGGCTTTGGTCGCAAGATCGCCTTTCCCTCGGCGATTGCGGAAAGCGCCACAAGGCGTTGGCCGGAAACGTCAAAGTGTTGACCCGGTAAGGCGGACGAGGGAGCTGAAATGAATGATGCCGAAGACCGGAAGGTGCCACGCAGACTCCTCGACATCGACACGGAGACAGTGGGATGGCTGGACAGGCTAAACTCGGCCGAACGGGACAACTTCATCCGCCTCGGCAAATTGCCGAAGTGGCAGTTGGACCGGCTCGAGCTGTTCCTCGCCCTCGAGGAGGAGAAATTCAAGGCCGGCTTTCAGGTCGTCGAATTGTGGACGCGGGTGAGTTGGATCGCCAAGACGGCCGTCAAGTTGCTCTTGATCGTTGCGGGGGCGCTCGTGGCCCTCAACCAGGTCCTGGCCTATTTCTCCGGAGGCAAGCAATGATGCTGCAGCGATCGTTTGTGGCCTTCTGGCGCAAGATGAGCGCGCCGGCGGCCATTGTCTTTCTCATGACCATCTTCGCCGCTGTCGGCCTCGCCAGCATGATTTCGTCGGTGCTCGACAGAGAGCCGCCGACCATGTTCGAAAGTGCGATGGTCCTGACGCCTGAGGTGCCGCAGGGCGGCGTGCTGGATATCCAGTACACGGTCATCCAGAACCGGATCTGCGCCTCGATGGTCGAGCGCTATGTGACCGATTCGGCTGGCATCGTGCATGTTCCATCCACCTATACGGTCGGCCGCCGCCCGCTGATCGACAGCTATCCGCCGGAAGGCCGCGAGACCTATCAGCGCTCGGTCACCATTCCGCTGGCCACCGCGCTCGGCCGAGCGCATTACGACGCGCGCTTCACGTACATCTGCAACGTGCTGCACAAGCTGGCCTTCCCGATCGAGGTCTCGGCGCCGACGGTCTTTTTCGACATCGTGCCGGCGCCGGCGACGCTCATGCCGCTGACGCCCGAGCTGACGCCTTAAGTCCGCGCCCGGCGGTTCCGGGCAATCTCCCAAAGGGAACACTTACATGACCACGACCATCAAGGTGAACACCAACGGCAACTACGTTTCGACAATCAAGATCAACGGTATCGAGGCGGGTTCGGTCGGTCCCGGCTTTCCGGCTGAAAAGTCTTTCGGCCTTCCGCACAACAACGGCGGCCCATCTGTGTTCGAGGTGTTCGAGCGCCAAGCCACGTCCGAGGAGATCGAAGCGGCGAAGGCCGCCGCGACCAGCTGATCATTCCCCCGACACCAGCACTATGATGATCGCCCGCCGTGCCGAAAGGCGCGGCGGGCTTTTTGCGTTTTTGGGCAGGGTTGACTTGCACTGCCGACCATGAACGGAATGAGAACATCCAATCGGGGGTTTCTCATGCATTCCGCCATCGACATTTCCGGCATGCCTGCCGGGGACGAGGTCGACAGCTTCGTCATCCTGGCGCCGACCGGCTCTCGCTCCGCAGCGGCCTTGCGCCAGGTCGAGGCGTTCCTGAAGGGCTGCTTTCCGGAATATGACTTCCTTGCCAATGGCGAGAGCTCCCCTTTCGAAGGCGATTATGCGGTCCTGCCCATTTGCGGTGTCAGTGACGAAGGCGGCGAGCCGCGCACGCTGCCCTATCCCGACCAGTCCCTGGGCATCGCTGCCGCCTTGAAGGGTTTTAAGCTCGGGCTGCCGCCAGCCTTCAACTAATCAATTGGAACAACCGGGCTGTCCCGACCGTTCGACGAACGCAGCAAGTCCCTCCTGAACGATTGCTGCCAGATCGGGTAGCACCGATCGGCCCGCGCTCTTCTCCCGGAAGGCGCGGGCTCCTTCGTTTAAAGGTTGCTCCGCGTTCACGGAACCGAAACGATCAAAGTTATTGATCGGGTTGGTTGCGTGGAGTTTGTATGGCCGAAAGGCTGGCGTTTATTCCCCCGATGAAGCCCAAACTGGTTTCCAAACCACCCGAGGGTGAAGGCTGGATTCACGAGATCAAGCTCGACGGCTACCGCAGCCAGATCGTCATCAATAGCCCCGATGACATCCGCGTCTTCACAAAATCCGGCGCCGACTGGACGAGCAAGTACACCGGGCTCGTCGAAGCTGCGAGGGAACTCGAGGTCAAGAACGCGATCTTTGAGGGCGAGGCGGTCGTCACTAATGATGCCGGCCTGCCTGACTTCAACGCCCTGCAGAAGGCTGTCCACAGCGATCCCTATGCCATGATCCTCGGCGCCTTCGACATCATGCACCTCGACAGCCACGATTTGCGCGACATCGGCTGCAAGGCACGCAGGGAGCTTCTTTTCGGCATCATCAAGCCGAACAGTAGGATCCAGTTCAGTGAGGCCATACCAGGCGACCCCAAGGCGATATTCTACCTCGCCGACCAGGCGGGGCTCGAAGGGATCGTCTCGAAGCGCGCCGACAGCCCGTATCGGAGCGGCCCAACATCGAATTGGCTGAAGACGAAGAGCTTCACCATCGACGAATTCGAACTACTCGGCATCGAGCGCGAGCGTGGCAAGGCAGCATTCGCACTGCTGGCAGAGCCCGGCACCGGGAAATATGTCGGTTCAGCCTTCATCACCTTAGGTCGCGACATGAAGGACCGGCTATGGAAGCGCGTCAAGGAACGTGCAGGGCCGCCGCCGAAGGAGATGCGCAAGCGACCGGATACGGAGTGGGTGGAGCCGGGGCTGAAGCTGCGGGTAAAGCATCTTCGCGGCGACCACAGCCACATACGCCATGCGTCACTGCTGGGTTTTGGGGACGAGGATAGTTGAAGCTCCCAGGAACCTAACGCCTCGTCCCGCCTTATGGCGATATGAGCACACGCGGGATCAACTTCCTCGACAAATGGATTGCAGAACACCTGCCGGATGCAATGACAGACGATCCAATCGCCATCAGCGACCTTGCCGACCAGGCGATGCAGGCCGCTCATAGGCAGGGCATCGGCGATGAGGAAATCTACCAGGAGGTCGGCAGCGTGGTCGAGGTAATCTTTGAAGCGATGGAGAACCGCGAAGGCGGCATAGCTGCCTAAACATCGCGGCCATTGCATCCGCTTCAATGTCTCGCCCACAGTGCCACGACGGCGAAGATGTAAGAAACGGCGAGCATTGCGTAGGCAATTTGGAGCAGGGTCACGTGCGAATCCTTTAGCAGATTTCAGATGACCACCTTCATATGCCTATCGGGGCGGGAACAAACCATGAAGATATAGAAAACGACTTTCATACCCGCGATTCACAGGTGAGATTTTTCTCGGCAAAAACGCGCCTGTTGGTGCGTACCTGGTGATCGTCAAGGACCGGCCCTATATCGGCGCCATGCTCCGCCTGCCCGAGATCACCTTCCCCCTGTCGATCGACACGATCGGCAAGGCCTTGGCCATGGGCGAGGAATTCGACATCCACTGCCTCAACACCGGCTGCCATCATTCGAGCCGGCTGAATCTGGTAGCGCTCGGCCAGCGCATCGGCTTTGACCATTCCTGCTTGGTCCAGGATATCGCGTCTTATTTCTTCTGTCCGAAATGCCGAGCGGCGGGCCGCCCCGACAAAAGAATCGGCCTGACCTGTCACACGTTGACCCGCGAGCATTCGGAATGGCCGCGGGAGCGCCAAGAATGGCGCCAAAGGGTTGGCCGGGCGCGCGCGGACCCAGCCTGACTTATCCACAGAACGACTCGCGAACGCTCGTGGGACTTTTCGTGGGACTTTTCGTCTGGTTCCCCCGATATTCACCCGGCTTGATCGGGTTCTGTTCTAATGCGCCGTTTTCCCTCTTGCGCGGCAACCCCTGAGAATATAGGGCTTTGCGCGGTCCGGAGTGTAGCGCAGCCCGGTAGCGCACTTGACTGGGGGTCAAGGGGTCGTCGGTTCGAATCCGGCCACTCCGACCATCAATAAAAACAAGGACTTACCCCCAAAGTCCAACTTCGTGCCGGTCTGGCCTTTGGGACCGTGCCGAAGGTCATCCCAATACCTCATCTCGACGCCATGGTCGCTACAGGTGGTTCCGGGGCTGATGATGCTAATGCTCTGCACAAGGCGGCCACCTTCGATGATCTACCGGGCGAACTCTCCCGGTTGAAGTGGATATGCGAGCGGCAGCTGGAGCCCCGATCCATTGGCCGAGATATCGTGCCTCGTCGATGCTCAGCGTGCAGATCCTTCCGTCGGCGGCTTCGCGCAACTGACCAGCGTGACGGCGGCGGGTATTACGACGCGAATTGTGAAGCGGTATTCGGATAGCTGGACATCAAGAAGCAGCGTCCTCTGAGGCTGCCTATGTTGGCGACACGCCCATCTTGGCGAGTTCCTTTTCCAGTATTGTTCGCCGACTGCACGAGGTGGTATCGCCAGCCAAGCAGCGGTTGTTTGCAGATCCCCAGTCCAGCATGATTGCAGACATTGCGGGATTTGACCTTGGCCTATTGTAGTTGGTGGTGGCCGCAGTTGCAGGCGTGATCTTCGCCGCCGCCACCTTAGCGTTCGGAACCTGCTTCCATCCCTGCATGACCATGCAGTTCTTCATGAACTCCGCCTGGCGGATCGCATTACCCAAGGCGTTGCCGAGTTGGGCGCCCGCCACATAGCTGGGCGTTCCCCAAGCAACCATGCCTTGCTGGGTTGATGAGGACATGATCGAGCATTGTGCATTTGCATACTCGTAGGTCGGACCGTAGCCGATCTGTTCCCAATGCGAGTTTGCGGATGTCTGACAGCCGGCGATCGCCAGCGCAGCGGCCAAAGCCGCGACCATTCTCCCCCTGCCCATTTCCATGCCCCTCCCGAAGGCGAGAGAATACAAGCACAGGTAGTTGTCCGAGTCGATAGAAGGGCGCTGCATTCAGCCGGGACGGGCTCAGCAACGATAAGGACGGTTCTCGCTACTGTGCTCAGGTCGCGGCGCTCACCCGTCATCAGCTACCGATCATCTTTCCCGAGAAACCGCGCGACAGTGGCTAGGCGACGTTTGCTGCGTACGCCAACCTTTATCGTGAGCCGTATTCCAGCTTCAATAAGAAAAGGTCCCGCCGCACATGCCAGAACGGCGGGACTCGATCAGGCGCCTTGCATCAGGCAGGGGTGACTCGGGGGTTTGGGCATGCCCGGTGCGCGCGGATCGTAGTAAACCCTAGGCCCATCAGCTGCAATGCGTCCACCAACCGTCGGTTGGAAAGAACTAATTCAATCCCGATGGCTGGCCTGGCCTGAACAGGCGCGCTCAAAGCTCAGTTTCTTCCCGGGGAAGAGCTTTTTGATCAGGACAATCAGGATAGGGCAATTCTTCACACGGAGAGGGCCTGTGGCCAACTCTGCCATAATGTTCCGCGAGTTTTGCGAAACCGTAGGCGAAGGCGAAGAGAAGCGCGAGGATAACCGCTATTCGGACGGCCATGCCGTATTGTAGCAGGATCCTGGCATTGGAGCGCGCGGCGTTTTGGTACGTTTGAATGTTGAGTTCGAAAAAGGTTGGCTTTATTTGAATTGCCGTCGTCCGCAGTTGTAAGGGCGAGCGGACGCTACGAAGATGCCACGCGCTTTCGCCCTTAGGGGAGAGATGCAATGTCGCTTCAAGGGGTTGCCTGTCCTGCCGAGCTGACCATGTTGACCAAGGCACTTGATGCCCGATGCCGTGAACTAGGCCTCGCTGACGGCGATCCAGGCAGAGAAGTGCTCGGCCGCAGGGTGATGGATTTGTTCGAAAGTGGTCAGCTCAGCGCCGAAGACCTGAGACTGGCTCTGAGCGGCGAGATCTTTAACGCCAAAAATCCTCCGGCCGGAGCCAGTGGGCTTTGATACGGCAAGCGGCTATCCGCGCAGCCATTTGAATTACTGGGCCAGCGTGTGAACAAATGTGATTTGGCCGTTGGTGCCAGACGGGCTAACTTTGCCCATCGAACGAACGAGGAGAATGATCATGAAGACATTCCTCGCAATAGCCGCGGCACTGACCATGTCCATATCAGTTGCCTCTGCGGATTGCCCCGCGCATTCAAAGGTCCAGGCATCGGTCGACACGCAGACGACAGCGAGCGTCGAGAAGGCCGATATGTCGACTGTCACGGACGCTCAGACGATCAAGAAAGAAGAGCCACAGAAGACCGAGTAGCGGTAACGCTCAGCGGATCCCACGACCCGGATAAACGGCTACTGGCACACATCCACCCACTCGGCGTCGACGAGTTCGGCCAGGCGTTGCGGGCTGAGCCGTACGGCGGCATTCGTCGCGCCTGCCGCCGGGACGACCTCGTCAAAGGCGCGCAGCGAGATGTCGCAGTAGACCGGGAGCGGCGCCGGTAGGCCGAACGGGCACACCCCGCCGACGGGATGACCGGTCGCGGCAAGCACCTGTTCGGCATCCAGCATTCGCGCCTTGCCACCCAACCGGTCCTTGAATTTGCGATTGTCCAGCCTGGAGATCCCGCTGGCCACGATCAGCATCGTCTGGTCGCCGACGCGCAAGCAGATCGTCTTGGCGATCTGCGCCGGCGCTACGCCATGCGCTTCGGCGGCCAGAGGCACTGTCGCCGAGCTGGCTTCCGTGACGATAACGTCGATGTCGGGCGCGTGTGCGGCGAAAAAGGCGCGAACGGATTCGAGGCTCATCTCCGGCAATTTCCGTCTGGCGTCGCCGTGGCGGCCGGCAAGTCCACTACGTGGGTGAAAAAACGAGGCCCGCCAGGGCGACCCATGGCGAGCTCGTGGAATAAAAGCATGACACGTCGCTACGACACGGATCGCCTTTTGGCAGGCAACACGGCTTCGTCAAACAGAGCGCTTTCCGGAAGTTGAAGCGCGGAGGCAATACGCCGACGTTTCGAAGGATCGGCATCCTTGCCGCTTTCGATGTCGGCAATCTCATAGGCTGCCAGCCCGCACGCCAGGGACAGCTCTTCGATGCTGTATCCACGGGCTTCCCGGGCAGTGCGGACGGCACTGCGTTCAGGCGTAACCGCGCTCGCCGCCAGGTCGGAGTAAGGTTCGCGTTTTGCTATTTGGGGCATTGGCAACTCCGTGGGATGAAAGAGTTAGATCAAATCATGTTGTTGCCTGAGACGATCCGGAGAATGCCCGCTCGCCGGTGATTTGCCAAGCATCAAAGATAGCGTCACGGCATCGTGAACCGACGCCGGAATCAATGGCGGATGCCGGTGCGCCGACATCCGGCCGGATCGTCGGCAGACACAGTTCGGAAACAAAATTCTACAGGCCGGAAAAACTGCCGAAAAACTCCAAGGCGATAGTCCCAACCGCACCGATCGGGTCACCGACCTGAATCGGTGACGCTTAAATTCCGCCTGCGCAAAAAGGAAACGATGTCATGAACAAGCCTCTTCTCTCCGCCCTTGGACTTGCAATCGCACTTGCCCTCTCGATGCCGATCATCGGCGCAAGCAGCGCGAATGCAACGACGATGCACGCCACCGTCAAGAAGCATCACCGCCATCACTACCATCACCGCGTCCACCACCACTATCGCCACCATCACAAGAAGGTTGTGGCGAAGAAGTACTGAAAACACCCTTGGGCGAACAACCCGCAAGCAGCCGTTCTGGTCCTGGGATCAAGGGCGGCTCCATTACCGGGTTTGCCGTGTCGGCGAAAAAATGGCGGCGGTCCGCTGACCGCCGCCATTTGCTTATCTCAACGTGCCGATCTTGAACGCGCCCGCGGTGCTTGTTGCTGCCGGCCGCCGAGGAACAGACTGGCGACGAGCCCGACCAGAACCAGCCCAACAGCGGCCGCCGTCGCCGGATGATCTCGGGCGGTCTTCTCGATCGCCCGGCCTTGCCTTCTGATTGCCGGCAAGGCGTCGCCGAGGCGCTCAGTGATATCCGAATAATAATCCGACGCGGTATCGCGCCCGTCTTCGTAAAAAGCGCCGCCCCGCTTTAACACGGCTTTCTTCAAGGTGGCCAGTTCCCTGGTCAGGGCCGCGACCTGCTTGTTCAGATCGGTGTCGGAGATGCTCGAAAGCGATGCCATGACGTGCTTCCTTCTGCAGAAGGAAGCCTAACGCATGACCCTGAAGACCGTTCCGGTCAGCCCGGCGGGCTCTAGCGAACCTGATCGAGCAGGCGCTTGCATTCCAGGAGGTCGAACAGCGCCTCCTGTAGCAATGCGCGATTGTCACGGGAAAGTTTTGACGTGTCCGGCGGAACCGGACCTTCCTCGTCGGTCTTGCCTATGCCGAAAAAACGACGGCTGGGTTTCACCCTCGGCTGGCCGACCAGCATTTCGTCGTCCGGGCCGCGCGGCTGCGCCGCTTGCGTCAGCGGTACCGTGTCGGCCTGTCGGCGCTGCGAGATCGCCTCGACCGCCGCCATGTCGCCACTGCCGACGGCGATCAGAAACTGGTTGCCGTTCTCGCGCAACAGCTTCTGCACCCCCTTGATCGTATAGCCCTGATCGTAGAGCATATGGCGGATACCCTTGATCAGTTCGACGTCCTGCGGGCGGTAGTAGCGGCGGCCGCCGCCGCGCTTCATCGGCTTGATCTGGTTGAAACGCGTCTCCCAGAAGCGCAGCACGTGCTGCGGCAAATCCAGATCCTCCGCGACCTCGCTGATGGTGCGGAAAGCATCAGGGCTCTTGTCCATGGGCGAATCCTCACGCTAGAGCATGATCGCGAAGGCGGGAACCGGGTTCGGGCGACGTCACGCTTGACAAAGAGAGCAGCTTTCCGTCCCGCCGGAGCGGATCACACCCAAATACGATCCGGCCTACCGAATCGCATCTTATTTCAGCGGTTTATGAAACAATATTCAAGCCCGGCGCAAAAGCAGGGCTCGTTTTTCAACCGAAGCCTGGAGCATGATTCTCGGCAAAGTGGATCGGGCGTCTACTTGCTGCCCTTGGCTTTGCTGTTTTGATGGGAGCGCAGGATACGGTTCTTCAGCACATTCGACGACTTGAAGGTCATCACCCGGCGCGGCAGGATCGGTACTTCCTCACCGGTCTTGGGATTGCGCCCGATGCGCTCGTTTTTGGAGCGCACGTGGAAGGTCGCGAAGGACGACAGCTTCACCGTCTCGCCGCGAACGATCGCCTCGCAGATCTCATTCAGCACCGCCTCGACAAGCTCGGCCGATTCAGTACGCGACAGCCCAACCTTGCGGTAAACGGCTTCGGCGAGGTCGGCGCGCGTAAGTGTCTTTCCCCCCATACGAACCGTCCCATCAGCTCAAAAACATAAATCGATACAAGCAACGGCAGAACCTAAGTAATTGATCCGTCAAGGTCAAGGACCCGAACCCGATAGTTCGGCACTTACCAGCGGAGCAGGACGGCGCCCCAGGTGAAGCCGCCGCCCATCGCCTCAAGCAGTACCAGGTCACCCTTTTTGATGCGACCGTCGGCGACGGCCGCGGACAGTGCCAGCGGCACCGAAGCAGCGGAGGTATTACCGTGCAGATCGACGGTCACGACCACCTTCCGCTCCTCTATCCCGAGCTTTTTGGCCGAAGCGTCAATAATTCGTTTATTGGCTTGATGCGGCACGAACCAGTCGAGATCGGCGGCGCTGATGCCGGCCTGTGCGAACGTCGCCTCGATAACGTCGGTGATCATGCCGACCGCATGCTTGAACACTTCGCGGCCTTCCATCCTGAGGTGCCCGACCGTCCCGGTGGTCGACGGCCCACCGTCGACAAAAAGCTTGTCCTTGTGGATGCCGTCGGAGCGCAGGCTGGCCGCCAGAACGCCTCGGTCGGCGATGCCGCCTGCTCCCGTGCCTGCTTCCAGCACCATCGCGCCGGCGCCGTCGCCGAACAAAACGCAGGTCGAGCGGTCGTTCCAGTCGAGAATGCGCGAAAATGTTTCCGAGCCGATCACCAGCACCCGTCTGGCCAAGCCGCCGCGGATATAGAGGTCGGCGGTCGTCACTGCATAGACGAAGCCGGAGCAAACCGCCTGCAGGTCGAAGGCAAAACCGTGGTGCATGCCGAGGCGGTTCTGGATCTCGACCGCGGTCGCGGGAAAGGTGTTGTTGGGCGTCGAGGTCGCCAGCACGATCAGGTCGATGTCGTCCGCCATCAGGCCGGCGCTGTCGAGGGCTGCGCGCGCCGCCGCCTCGCCCAGCGAGGCCGTCGTCTCGTCATCGGCCGCGATGTGGCGCTGGCGAATACCGGTGCGCTGGACGATCCACTCGTCCGACGTCTCGACCATGCCTTCGAAATCGGCATTCTTCATAATGCGGCGGGGCAGCGCGGCGCCCGTGCCGCGCACGACTGATCTGATCAATGCTCTTTCCTATTCCTTTGCGTCGATGACGACGTCGGATTTCCGGATTGTCTGGGCATTCGGATTGCGGGCATGGAACAGGTCGAGATCGGCTTCGATGCGGTCAAGCAGATTGTTGCGTACCATGTCGTAGCCAAGCTCGATCGCCGCCGCAAAGCCATCCGAATCAGCCCCGCCATGGCTTTTCACCACGATGCCGTTCAACCCGAGGAAGACGCCGCCATTGGAGCGGCCGACATCCATCTTCTCGCGCAGGCGATTGAAGGCGGTCTTCGCGAAGATATAGCCGATCCTGGCCATCAGCGTGCGGTTCATCGCCGCGCGCAGATACCCGGCGATCTGCCTGACCGTGCCTTCCGCCGTCTTCAGCGCGATGTTGCCGGCAAATCCTTCGGTAACGACGACGTCGACACTGCCCTTGCCGATATCGTCACCCTCGACAAAGCCATGGTAGTTCATCGAGGCCATGTTGGCCTCGCGAAGCATGCGGCCCGCCTCCTTGACCTCCTCCTGACCCTTGATCTCCTCGACGCCGACATTGAGCAGGCCGACGCTAGGCCGTTCAATGCCGAAAACCGAGCGCGCCATGCCGGTGCCCAGAATGGCAAAATCAACCAGTTGATGCGCATCTGCGCCGATAGTGGCGCCGACGTCCAGCACCACGCTTTCGCCGCGCAATGTCGGCCAGAGCGCCGCGATTGCCGGGCGATCGATGGTCGCCATGGTGCGAAGGCAGAACCTGGACATTGCCATCAGCGCGCCGGTATTGCCGGCTGAGATGCAGGCGTCGGCAGTGCCTGCCTTGACCGCCTCGACGGCCTTCCACATCGATGATTTCCAGCGACCATGGCGCAGCGCCTGGCTCGGCTTGTCGTCCATCCGGACTGCGATCTCGCAGTGGATGAACTCGCTCACGTCCGCCAGCTTGGGGAATTTGGCGAGTTCGGGCCGTACCACTTCTTCGCGCCCATAAATGACGAAGCGTATGTCCGGACGGCGGGTGGCGACAGTCATGAGCGCCGGGATGACCACGCTTGGCCCGTGATCGCCGCCCATGGCATCGATGGAAATCCTGATCACGCGGTGTTCATCTCACGGTTGCTTGGCCAGCGGGCTTGCCAAGGTACGGGGCTCGCGAAGGTTCGGCGAAAATAACGGTTTTGGGCTGCCGCACAACCAACTTTTCTCAAATTGGATCAGCTATCAGGATTTTCCCAACAGTGATCTGAGCTTTTGCTGGAACTCATTCTCCACAGGCTCGGCATCGCCGGCGGCCTCCAGCGACACACCGGGCTTGCGCGGATAGGGATCGATCGCCAAGCCAAAGAACTGTTCGGCAAGCGCTCCGACGTCGATGGCGTCGCCGGAAAAGGTCTCCGGGCTGTCCGGCCCTTCGGCGTCGAGTAGGATCTCACCGCCGCCGTCGAAACCTTGCCGGCCGAGCTTGGATTGCTCCGGCAGGAACAGCGCTTCGACCGGCTCGTCGATATGCGCCTTGACCGGGTCGAGGGTGACGATGCAGGCCTGCGTTACATCGGCCTCGACATGGCCGCTGACTTTCACCCCGTTGCGCTTCCAGGGCTCGACCAGGAGTTCGGCGCGATAGTTTTCTACCGAAAGCAGTTCGTGCTCGGCGGCCAGCAGGGCGCGCTGCCCGGCGTCGGCATCGATCACCACCGGCAGCCCCTTTTGCGGCAGCCGAGCGACATTTGCCCGGAATGACACTGGGCTGTGGATATCAGGACGTTTCATGTTCGCCTCCACTTCGCCATCTTCATTCGGCCTGCCGCCGCTCAAGCGTTGGCCACGGGAAATACCACCGTGCCGGAAACGATCGATTCGGTCGGCTGTTCCGTGAGTTGCCTGGATGCATCGGCGGCATAGAGTGCCAGTTGCGACGCTTGCGGCCAGGCGCCGGCATCGGGCCTGACATTGCGGGCAAGGGCGCCGGTAAGTGCATCATGGTCATTTCGTTGCAGTGCATCGTCATAGGCGGCGGTGCGGCCGTAGAACATCTTCGCCAGTTTCCGCATGCGCTTCGGCACGCCGACGTCGCCAATGCCCAATTCCCGCAACGAATGTTCGACATCCATGAAGAACTCGTCGATCAGCACCTGCGCAACCTCTGCCGCCGCACCACCCTCGCCGCGCAACCGGTGCTGGAACAGGAACATGTGCAACGACAGCATCTCGAAGCGGCCGAGCGGCGTGTCCGGCACGTTCCAGGCGGAATAAAACACCGTTTGCCGCGCCGCCGCCACGATTTGTGCGTAAAGCGCCTCGGTGATGGCGCGGTTGGCATGTCGTTCGCGGCCAAAGAGGCGCTGGAACATTTGAGGGTGGTCTCCCGGGACCGTTTGTTGAAGTGGCCTTGTTGCATCGGCAAGCAAGCTGGTTTACCGGTTTTGCGGCCCAGCGCAAGTTGCGGCCAGCTTATGGAGTTGTAGTTGCGCGCGCTGAAATTCAAGTCGACTTTCCTGCCCAGGCCCGCCGGTGCGGTTTCGCTACTGGTGATCGCTGCGGCGCTTTCCGCCTGCAATTCATCCAAGATGATCGGCGATCTCAATCCGAGCGAGACGCTGACGCAAGGCTACGTCATCGACCAGCAGGCGATCGACCTGGTGCCGGTCGGCTCAAGCCGCGAACAGGTGCTGCTGGCGCTCGGCACTCCCTCGACGAAAGCGACCTTCGACAACGAGGCCTTTTATTACATTTCGCAGACGCGCAAGCGCTACGTCGCCTTCGACAAGCCGCGGCTGGTCGACCAGCATGTACTGGCAGTCTATTTCGGCGATGACGGGCGCGTCACGCAGATAGCCAATTACGGGTTGAAGGACGGCAAAGTGTTCGACTTCATCTCGCGCACCACGCCGACCGGCGGCAAGGACCAGAACTTCCTCAGCCAGATCATAAATGGCGCCAGCAAGCTGGCGCCCGGTATTCCCGGCGGCGGCGGCGGCAGCACGCTCGGCGGCACCTGATCCATTCCGGCGGAGGTCGGCTCCTTCTTTCCTTTTACTTCCCTCCCCGGAAGCGGCACATCTCAGGCAATGGAAAACCCGCGGGAGCGATCCCGCGGGTTTTTGTCTTAAGGTCGTAGCGACCGAGCTTAGCCGTGCGCGAGAACGGCCAGCAACAGCAGCGCGACGATGTTGGTGATCTTGATCGCCGGGTTGACCGCCGGGCCGGCAGTATCCTTGTAGGGGTCGCCGACCGTATCGCCGGTCACCGAAGCTTTGTGCGCTTCGGAGCCCTTCATATGCTTGACGCCGTCCTTGTCGACGAAACCATCTTCGAACGACTTCTTGGCGTTGTCCCAGGCACCGCCGCCGGAGGTCATCGAGATGGCGACGAAAAGGCCGTTGACGATGACGCCGAGCAGCGAGGCGCCGAGGGCGGCAAAGGCGGATGCCTTCGAACCGGAGATCAGGAGGACGCCGAAATAGACGACCAGCGGCGCCAGGACCGGCAACAATGACGGAACGATCATCTCCCGGATCGCTGCCTTGGTCAGAAGGTCGACGGCGCGCGCATAGTTCGGCTTCGAGGTGCCGGCCATGATGCCCGGATCCTCGCGGAACTGCTTGCGCACCTCCTGGACGATAGCACCCGCGGCGCGGCCGACGGCGGTCATGGCGATGCCGCCGAACAGATACGGGATCAGGCCGCCGAAGATCAGGCCGGCGACGACGTAAGGATTGGAGAGGTCGAAGGAGACGTCGCCCATGCCCTGGAAGTACGGGTATTTGTCGCCATTGGCGGCAAAGAACTTCAGGTCGTTAGAATAGGCCGCGAACAGCACCAGCGCGCCGAGGCCGGCCGAGCCGATGGCGTAGCCCTTGGTTACCGCCTTGGTCGTGTTGCCGACAGCGTCAAGCGCGTCGGTTGACTGGCGCACTTCCTTGGGCAGGCCGGCCATTTCGGCAATGCCACCGGCATTGTCCGTAACCGGGCCGAAGGCATCGAGCGCGACGATCATGCCGGCGAGGCCGAGCATCGTCGTCACCGCGATCGCCGTGCCGTAGAGGCCGGCAAGCTGGTATGTCGAGATGATGCCGCCGACGATGACGATCGCCGGCAACGCCGTCGCTTCCAGCGAGACCGCGAGGCCCTGGATGACGTTGGTGCCGTGACCGGTGACCGAGGCCTGGGCGATGGAGTTCACCGGACGCTTGTTGGTGCCGGTATAATATTCGGTGATCACCACGATGAGGCCGGTCACCGCAAGGCCGACAAGACCGCAGATGAACAGGTTCGTGCCGGTAATAGCCATGCCGGCGACGGTGCCGATCTCCCCCCAGCCGATACATGCCGAAGTGGCTACGGCAAGGCCGACAATCGACAGCAGCCCGGTGACGATCAGGCCCTTGTAGAGCGCGCCCATGATCGAGCCGCTGGAACCAAGCTTGACGAAGAAGGTGCCGACGATTGAGGTGAGGATGCAGGCGCCGCAGATGGCCAGCGGATAGAGCATGGCCGCGCCGAGAACGGCGGTGCCACCGAAGAAGATGGCGGCCAGGACCATCGTGGCGACCACAGTCACTGCATAGGTCTCGAACAGGTCGGCCGCCATGCCGGCGCAATCGCCGACATTGTCGCCGACATTGTCGGCAATGGTGGCCGGATTGCGTGGATCGTCTTCGGGAATGCCGGCTTCAACCTTGCCGACGAGATCCCCGCCAACGTCGGCTCCCTTGGTGAAGATGCCGCCGCCGAGACGGGCGAAGATCGAGATCAGCGAGGCGCCGAAGCCGAGCGAAACAAGCGAGTCGATGACGACGCGATCGTTTGGCTGCAGACCCATGAACTGGGTCAGGATCAGGTAGTAGATGGAGACGCCGAGAAGGGCCAGGCCAGCAACCAGCATGCCAGTAATGGCGCCCGACTTGAAGGCGATCTCGAGGCCGGCAGCGAGGCTGTTGGAAGCCGCCTGCGCGGTGCGCACATTGGCCCGCACCGAGACGTGCATGCCGATGAAGCCAGCGGCACCCGACAGAACGGCGCCGATCAAGAAGCCGATGGCGGCGGTAATCGAAAGCAGCCACCAGGCGAGAAGCAGGACCACGACACCGACGATGGCGATGGTGGTGTACTGGCGCGCCAGATAAGCCTGCGCGCCTTCGCGGATGGCCGCGGAAATTTCCTGCATGCGTGCATTGCCCTGATCGGCCGCGAGAACCGAACGTGTCGCCCAGATGGCGTAAAGGACTGAAAGCAGACCGCAGGCGATGACAGCTGAAATTATGGTCATTGCCGAATTTTCCTCGATTGGTGGCCCAAAAGAACCCCTCCCCGGGCCGTTGAGACAGGGGACGAATTTCCGCAACCGGAATCCGTCCCTTCGCAGCGGCTTATGCGAAACAGGGCTCTGAACGTCAAGATATTGTTCGGTTCTTGTCCGGCTTTCGCCCAAAAGATCCCGGGTTTCGTCCAAAAGGCTGGACGGCAGTACGCCTGTCGACACCGCCATCCGGTTAGATCGACTGAAATCGGCGAACGGCCGTCAAGCTTTGCGCGGGTCGCCGTCCGGCTGGACGACGAAGACCAGCACCACCAGCATGGTCATGTAGAATTTGAACGCCGCCTCCTGACCATTCCATGTCGAAGACTGCCACATGGCAAACCACTCGCCGCCAACGACCATGAAGCCGAAATACCAAACGAGGAAGCCCATTGTGGCGGCAATGATGGCGAACTTCTTGGCATCGTTGAAAGCCTGTCCGCTGGCGTTGCGCGCCTGCCAGAGTTGCCAGGCGGCGATCAGGTAGAGCAGGCAGGTCAGCGCCTCGCCAAGGATGATCAGCCAGTAGCCTGCCGTCCACAAGGCCGGGTTGGTGATCGAGCGGTACATCAGTGCGTTGCCGGGAAAGGTCGTGTCCATGCTCAGCACATGCTGGACAAAGGCGAAGTTTGAGCCGTAATCGGTGATGTTGCCAAAGGCGACGAGGAAGGCGAAAGCCGCCAGACACAAACACATGACGATCTTGGAGAAACGCGCGGTCATGGCAAGAACTCCTGCTGAAAGATCGGGGCATCGCACTCATCAATCGCCGAGTCCCGAAGATCGCGCAACGGGTGGCCCAGTGATCATCGTGCTCACAGCCATTGCGAGACATTATGCCGGCAAGCAAGACATTGCCGAGACTGTCGAAGCCCTCGATCTCGATAGCGATTGCGCTGTGGGCGACTTGGTCTCTGTGGTTGGAGCCGGGACACAGCACGATTTCGCCGTCATCCGCCGCCGCTGGATCGCCAGCGGGACGGGTATGGCGCTCGAACTGACGCTTGATCATCCGGCGCGTTCGATCGGCCGCTGAAAGGAACGAAGCTCGCTCGGAGAGGCTTACTCCGCCTCGCGTCCCATGCGCCGCGCTGTGTAGCGCTCGATCGCCGACAGCCCGTCATAGATCAGTACGGCAAGGGCGGCGACGATCAGGCCGCCCTGCAGGATGAAGGCGAGGTTGTTCGACAGCAGGCCGGCGATGATCACCTCGCCCAATGTCCTCGCCGCAACTGTCGAGCCGATGGTCGCGGTGGCAAGGCTGATCACCACCGACAGCCGGATACCGCCGAGAATGATCGGCGCGCTGAGCGGCAGCTCGACCTTGACCAGCCTTTGCCAGCCAGTCATGCCGGCGCCACGCGCCGCCTCGACGACGTTGGCCGGCAGCGTCGTCAGGCCGGTCAGCGCGTTCTCGAAGATCGGCAGCAGGCCATAGAGAAACAGCGCAATCAGCGTCGGCTTTTCGCCGAAGCCGACCGCTGGCACGGCAAGCGCCAGCACCGCTACCGGTGGAAAGGTCTGGCCTATATTGACCAGGCTGCGCGACAGCGGCAGGAATTCGGCGCCGGCTGGCCTGGTGACCAGAATGGCGAGCGCGACCGCAACGATCGTCGCGGCAACCGTCGCGATCAGCACGGTCCGCAGATGCAGCAGCGTCAGCGTCAACAGGCTGCCCTGATTGTAGATTACCGGCGCATTGTTCTCTGTCAGCGGCTTCAGCAGCGGTTCGAACCAGCCGGGATTGGTGACGAAGGCGATAAGCAGCACCACCAGGGCAAGCCTGAGCAGTGATGGAAGCCAAGCCTTTAAGCCAGCCTCTTTCATGCCGGTCTCGCCGCGCGCTTAACCAGCCCGTCCACCGTGACGCGGCCAAGCGGCTTGCCGTCGGTATCTGTCACCGGCAGCGCAGGGCGGCCCGACCACAGGAGTTCGGCGAGCGCGTCGCGCTGGCTGGCGTCACCGGGGATCGCCTCGCCTTCGGCGGTGCCGTTTTCCACCGCGTCGCGGACCCGGCCAAGCGACAACAGCCGGAACGGTTTTTCGCTGGCACCTACCAGGGTTTCGACAAACGCGCTGGCCGGTCTCGCCAGTATTTCGGCCGGCTCGGCATATTGCACCACTTTGCCGCCGTCCATCACGGCGATCTTGTCGCCCATGTGAACGGCCTCTTCCATGTCATGGGTGACCAGGATGATGGTGGTGCCGAAGCGCTTCTGGATTGCCAGCAGATCCTCCTGCGCCTTGTTGCGGATAATCGGATCGAGCGCCCCGAACGGCTCATCCATCAACAGCACGTTGGGTTCCGCGGCAAGCGCCCGAGCGACGCCGACGCGCTGCTGCTGGCCGCCGGAAAGCTCGTGCGGATAGCGTGGCCCGTAGTCTTGCGGGTCGAGCTGGTATAGCGTCATCAGCTCGTCGACGCGGGCCTTGATGCGGTTGGCGTCCCAGCCGAGCAATACCGGCACAGTGGCGATGTTCTGCGCCACCGTGCGATGCGGAAACAGGCCGTGGCCCTGGATGGCATAGCCTATGCTGCGGCGCAGCTCATAATCCGGCACCGAGCGGTTGTCGACGCCGTCGAGCTTGATCACGCCCGATGTCGGCTCGACCAGCCGGTTGATCATGCGAAGCAGCGTCGTCTTGCCGGAGCCGGAGGTGCCGACGATGACGGCGATGCTGCGCGGCTCGATTACCATCGACACGTCGTTGACGACTGTCGTCTCGCCGTAGCGCTTGGTGATGCCTTCGATCTCGATCATGCCGTTTCAACCCTGCGCTTGCTGGCGCTCATTTCGATCACTGCATCGAGGATGATCGCGGCGGCGAAGGCCAGCGCCACCGTCGGCACGGCGCCGAGCAGCACCAGGTCCATCGCCGTCTGACCGACGCCCTGGAACACGAACACGCCAAAGCCGCCGCCGCCGATCAACGCGGCAATCGTGGCGAGGCCGATATTCTGCACCAGCACGATGCGGATGCCGGTGAGGATCACCGGGAAGGCGAGCGGAAACTCGACACCGAACAGCCGCTGGCGGTCGGTCATGCCCATGCCGCGCGCTGCGTCGTTGGCGGCACGCGGCACACCGGCAAGGCCGACCACGGTATTAGCCACCACCGGCAGCAGCGAATAGAGGAACAGGGCGACGAAAGCCGGCGCTGTGCCGATGCCGCGAATGCCGAGCGCGGCAGCACCCGGCACATGCGAAGCGACCCAGCCGAGCGGCGCGATCAAGAGGCCGAACAGCGCGATCGAAGGAATGGTCTGGATGATGTTCAGCACGTTGAGCACGCCGGCCCGCAATTTCTCGACGCGATGGCAGAGGATGCCGAGCGGCAGGCCGATAATCACCGCAGCCGCCAGCGAACCCAGCGCCAACGTCACGTGCTTGGAGCCTTCCGCCCAAAAACTATCGGAGCGATTGAAATATTCCTTGAGGATCGACAGGCTGTTCCAGCTTCCCGAGACGAGCAGCAGGCCGATTGCCGCTGCGGCGACAACAAGCACGCCGACCCGTGCCTGCGGCGACAGGTTCAGCCTTGTAAGCACGTCGGCGAGCAGAAGGGTGAAGGCGAAGATAAGCAGCCAGAATCCCGAAGCCGGCGAGATACGGGCGAAGGTGTTGCCGGCGGGCGTCAGGAAGCTGCCGGCAACGCCAATCAGCAGCGCCAGCGCCGCAAGTGCAACCACACTGGCGGCGAGGCGCAGAGCAAGCGGCGTTTTCAGCAGCGCAATGAGCGCCGCTGCGACAACAATCGCCATCAATAGCGGACCGACCGCCGCGGGCAAAGATTCGAGGATCGAGCGCGCCTCGCCGGGTACGATGCGATTGGCGCGGAAGGTGGCGAATGGCGCCGCGAAAGCCGCATAGGCCGATATCGCCGCGATGACCACGCCAAGCTTGTCGAACCGGATGCGCACGCCCTCCCCCATCGGCCGATCCGGCGCACCTTGAAGCGGAGCGCCGGAAATCGCCTTACTTCAGGAAGCCGTTCTTTTTCAAAAAGTCCTCAGCGACGCCCTTGACTGGCTCGCCGCCAACCTGCACGCGGCCATTCAACTCCTGCAGCGTAACGAGATCGAGCTTGGCGAAGACCGGCTTCAGCAGCGTCTCGATTTCGGGATGCTCCTTCAGCACCGCCTCCCGGATGATCGGCGCTGGCTGGTAGACCGGCTGCACACCCTTGTCGTCTTCAAGCACGACGAGGCCGGAGGGCGCGATGCCGCCGTCGGTGCCGTAGACCATGGCGGCGTTGGCGCCGTTGGTCTGGTTGGCCGCAGCGGCAATGGTCGCCGCCGTATCGCCGCCCGACAGCGTGATCAACTGGTCCGGCTTCAGCGTGAAGCCATAGGTCTTCTGGAAAGCGGGCAGCGCGGCCGCCGAATTGACGAACTCGGCGGAGGCCGCCAGCACCACCTTGCCGCCGCCCGAGACATATTTGCCGAAGTCGGAAAGGGTGACGAGCTTATTGGTATCGGCGACCTCCTTGCGCAGGGCGATCGCCCAGGTGTTGTTGGCCGGTGACGGTGACAGCCAGACGATCTTGTTGGCGTCGTAGTCGAGCTTCTTGGCAGTCTCGTAGGCCTTGGCGGCGTCTTTCCACACCGGATCGTCGGCCTTCTCGAAGAAGAAGGCGGCGTTGCCGGTGTATTCCGGATAGATGTCGATCTCGCCGGCTGTAATCGCCTTGCGGACCACGGGCGTGCCGCCGAGCTGGATCCGGTCGGTGGTCTGGATATTATTGGCGTTCAGCACCAGTTGGATGATATTGCCGAGCACGCCGCCCTCGGTGTCGATCTTCGACGACACCACCACCTGGGCACTCGCCGAGGCAAACGTGATTCCGAGCGCTAGTACAGCGCCGGCCAGAACCTTGATTGAAAACATCTCACAAATCCCTTGCTGTGAACCGGAATACGGCTGCCGCATATGAGCATGGCTTCGATGCCCCGTCGGGGTACACGGTTTCACAAGAGAGGGGATGGGCGCAATAATTTTGTTCGGATGTGAGTGAATCCGCTGCCGCGACGTCCCGACAGCGTGACGTCAGTTGGCCGCCCGCAAGCCCGTCATCTTCAACACGCCCAGTGCCACGAAGCACAGCGCGACGACCGGGAAAATCATCCAGTTCAGCATCTCCCAGCCCCAGGCATTGTAGACTGCGCCCGACATCAGCGAGGCGAAGGCGACGGAGCCGAACAGGACGAAATCGTGGAACCCCTGGACCTTGCCTTTTTCGGATGACTGGTAGCTGTCGGCCACCATGGCGGTGGCACCGATGAAGCTGAAGTTCCAGCCAAGGCCGAGCAGGATCAGCGTCGTCCAGAACTGCCACAGTGCCAACCCCGACAGCGCGACTATGCCGCAGCCAATGAGCAGTACCAGGCCGATAGCCACGATCCGTTCCGCGCCAAAACGATGGATCAGCGACCCCGTGAAGAAGCTCGGCGCGAACATCGCCATGACGTGCCAGGAAATGCCGAGCGTGGCGTCGTCGGTCGAAAGGCCGCAGCCGACCATGGCCAGCGGCGCGCCGGTCATCACGAAGCTCATCAGTGCGTAGCTGCCGATGGCGCAAAACAACGCCGCGACGAAGCGTGGCCTGGTGACGATTTCTGAGAGCGGCCTGGCGTCGCTGTCGGAAATTTCCACCTTCTTGGTTGCCTTGGCTGGGATACGCAACAAAGAGAGAATGGCGGCGCCGACCGCCGCCAGGACCAGGATGGACGCAAACGAGCCGGCAAACTTCACCGGCGAGAACAGATCGCCGGTGAAGATGACGATCTGCGGCCCGAGTATGGCGGTGACGATGCCGCCGGCCAGCACGAAGGAGATGGCACGCGCCTTGAATTCAGGCGGGGCATTGTCGGCGGCGGCAAAGCGGAATTGCTGGACGAAGGCGCCCCCGATCCCGATCACGGCCAAGCCGAAAGCGAACAGCCAGAAGCTGGGATGAAACAGCGCCAGCGTGGCGATCAGGCCGCCAAGCGCTGTCACCGCCGTTCCAGTCATGAAGCCGTCGCGCTGGCCGAGCCGGCGGATGATCGCCGCGGCCGGCAGGGAACCGAGTGCCACGCCGACATTGAAGCCGGTGATCGGCGCGGTTGCCAGCGACTTGTCAGCGTCGAGCAGATACTGCCCGGCCAATCCGCCCATGGAAATGGCGATGGGGGCGGCCGAGCCGATGATCGCCTGCGAGGCTGCGAGGATGAAGGCGGTGCGACGCGCTTCCTTGCCCGCCTCAACGGCGACGACGGCAGTCATGAGGCGTCCTTGCCGCGGCCCTCGCCACGCACCCGGCGCGACACGCGATCAAGCACGGCATTGACCAGTTTCGGCTCGTCTTCCTCGTAAAATGCCTTGGCGATGTCGACATATTCGGAGACGATGACCGCCACCGGCACGTCCTCGCGCTGCATGAGCTCGTAGACGCCGGCGCGCAATATGGCGCGCAATGTGGAATCGAGCCTCGACAGAGGCCAGTCCTCGGTCAGTGCCTGTCGGATGATCGGATCGATGGTCTTCTGGTGCTCGACGACGCCTGCAAGAATGGCGCGAAACCATTGCGCATCGGCTTCGCGATAGAGCGCGCCGTCGACTTCCTTGCCGAGCCTGAACGCCTCGTATTCGGCGGTGATCTCAAACACGCCGCTGCCGGCGACATCCATCTGGTAGAGCGCCTGTACAGCGGCCAGACGGGCTGCACCGCGCTTGTTGGCATGGCGAACCGCAGGCTGGCCGGGCGACGCGGGTTCGCTCACGTTCGCTCTCCCAGCTGTTCCTTTAGAGCGATCATGGTCAGCGCCGCGCGCGCCGCAAAGCCGCCCTTGTCGCCTTCCGAACGCCTGGCCCGTGTCCACGCCTGTTCGTCGTTTTCGGTGGTCAGGATGCCGTTGCCGATACAGACCGAATCCTGCACGGACAGGTCCATCAGGGCACGGCTGGATTCATTGGCGACGATCTCGAAATGATAGGTGTCGCCGCGGATGACTGTGCCGAGGGCGACGAAACCGTCATAGTTCGTCCCGCCTTCGGAGGCACCGTCGAGCGCGAAGGAAATCACGGCGGGGATTTCGAGCGAGCCAGGAACGGTGACGACATCGTATGTCGCGCCCGCTTCGTCGAGCGCGCTGGTCGCGCCTTCGAGCAGCGCGTCGGCAAGATCGTCGTGAAAGCGCGCCTCGATGACAAGAAGGTGTGCCTTCTTCTTCGGACGGATGAACGCTTTGCCGTGTTGGGATGTGCCTGCCATAGATGTCTCCGGGGATCGCCGGTGACTTAGGCCGAAGCCGGTTTGATCGCAAGCGGAAGATTGCCGAAGGAACTTTCAAGGCCAACCCGGTGGCGGTCGCATCAGGGAATGGGCTTTATGGACGACCGCCTCAAAGCCCCTCCTTCGCCGCCTCCATCAGCCGCGCGGCGTAGCGGGCCATGGTGTCGATCTCGAGATTGACCCAGTCGCCGACCTGGCGTTCGCCCCAGGTGGTGACGGTCAGCGAATGATGGATCAACAGCACGTCGAAGCGGGTGCCTTCGACCTTGTTGACGGTGAGCGAAGTGCCGTCGAGTGCGACGGAACCCTTGGGGGCGATGAATTTGGCAAGCCCGCGCGGTGCTTCCAGGGTAAAGCGCACGGCGTCACCCTCCTCCTTGCGGGCCACGATCTCGGCCATGCCATCGACATGGCCTGATACAATGTGGCCACCGAGTTCGTCGCCGATCTTCAGCGCCCGCTCCAGATTGATCCTCGTGCCGGATTTCCAGGCCATAGCTGTCGTCAGTCTGAGTGCTTCTTCCCAGGCCTCGACCTCGAACCACCGTGCGTTGGCGCCGTCTTCCGGCAGTCCCGTTACCGTCAGACAGACGCCGCCACAGGAAATCGAAGCGCCGATGGCAATGGTCCGCGGATCGTAGGCGGTGTCGATACGCAAACCGACGCCTTCCCTGAGCGGCTTCACGGCAGCGACGGTGCCGACATCGGTGACGATTCCAGTGAACATTAGTTTGGCCCCATGAACATCAGTTCGGTCCTAGATGTCTCTTATCCATTCGGCATATGTGTCTTCGCCGAAACGCATGCTGCGCAATTTGCGAAATCCCGGCGGGATATTGTTGGCATCGATTGGCGGTACAATGCCGCCCTCGCCGATCGCGTCCGGCCCCTGGAACAGCACGATACGATCAACCAGTTTTTCATCGAGGAACGCCTTGGCCACCCTGGCGCCGCCCTCGACCAAGAGGCTGGCCATGCCGAGCGCCGCCAGATCCTCGAGCAGTTCCGGCAGCGCAATATCGCCTTCATACGTCTCAGTGCCGATGAAGCGAACGCCGACGCGTTCGAGCGCGGCGCGCCGATGCGGATCGGCCTCGGCGCAGGCAGCGATATAGAGCGGCACACGGTCGACGCCGGCGACCAGTTTCGAAGTCTCGGCTAGCCTGATCTGACGGTCGAGCACGATGCGCGCCGGCGAACGGCTCTCCAGTCCCGGAAGCCTAACCGTCAGCGCCGGATCGTCCTCCAGTGCCGTGCCGATGCCGATCAATATGCCATCGGCTTCGGCGCGCATCAGATAGACTTCGCGCCGGGCGATATCGCCGGTGATGGAGACCTGTCCCTCGCCTCTCATGCCGATCTTGCTGTCGCTTGAAAGCGCAAGCTTCAGGATCACTTCCGGGCGTTTTTTCAGAGATCGAATCAAATAGCCGGCCATCTGCTCCGAGGCATCGTCCGCCAGCACTTTTTCCACCACCTCGACCCCAGCGGTACGCAAGATTGCATAGCCCTTGCCGGAAACACGCGGGTCCGGATCGCTGGCAGCGCCGACCACACGCGCCACGCCGGCACTGACCAGCGCATTGGCGCAAGGCGGCGTGCGGCCGTGATGGGCGCAGGGCTCCAGCGTTACATAGGCGGTGGCGCCGCGCGCCAGTTCGCCGGCCTCTGCCAAAGCCTCGGTCTCGGCATGCGGCCGGCCGCCGACGGCGGTGACGCCGCTGCCGACGATCATCGGCCCGTTGCCGTCATCACGCACGATCAGCGTGCCGACGGAAGGATTGGTCGAGGTCCGGCCGGCATTCTTGCGCGACAGCCTGAGGGCTGCCGCCATATAGCGGCGATCGAGGAGCTCTTGCTCAGCCGTGCTGCGTTCGGACCCTGCCATGCTTAGCTGGCGTCCTCTTCGCTCTTCAGTTCTTCGCCCCTGGGCTCGTCGGTTTTGAGCTCGTCGCCTTTGAGTTCGCCCAATACGTCGTGGAAATCCTTGGCCTCGCGGAAATTGCGGTAGACGGAGGCAAAGCGCACATAGGCGACATCATCGAGCGACTTAAGCGCCTCCATGACCAGCCGGCCGACTTCGCCAGAAGCCACTTCGGTCTCGCCCGAGCTTTCGAGCTGGCGCACGATGCCGGTCACCGCCCGGTCGATGCGCTCGGGATCGACATTGCGCTTGCGTACCGCGATCTCGACCGAGCGCAGCAGCTTGTCGCGGTCGAACGGCACCTTGCGTCCAGACTTCTTCACGACGACGAGATCGCGCAATTGGACGCGCTCGAACGTGGTAAAACGGCCGCCGCAATCCGGGCAGACGCGCCGCCTGCGGATCGCCGCGCCGTCTTCGGCGGGGCGTGAATCCTTCACCTGCGTATCTTCGGACTGACAATAGGGACAGCGCATGGAGGGCCTTCGGTTCGCGATTCTCGTGGAGCGAAAGGCTTAGAGGTTTTTGCCACGATGGCAAAGTATGGCCGATGACCGATCGCGCCTCAGAGATAGCGAGGCACGAGGAAAATTGCGAGAGTGGCAATCAGTTGAACGGCAATACGCCAATCAGGGAGCGACGTCGCCGGTCGGGAAGCCGCAGGACGTGCCGAGATAGCGATAGGCCTTGGTGAAGCCGTCCATCGATATGGTCGCGACCGGCTTGTCGGCGAAGCTGACATCAAGGGCGCTCGTACGGCGCATGGCACGCAGTATGGCAAGCGTGGTCTCGGGTTTGTTGTCCATCATCCACTGTCCGTCGGCGATAAGATGAAAACCAGCCTTGATCTTGTCGTTAACGTCGCGAAACACGGCCGGGACGTTGTCACCTTTGGGCAAGTCACTGTTTCTCACGGCGATGATGAGGCTCGGATAGCCTCCGGGTGGCAGTACGTCGCCATTCGAGATGGCCAGCGTAAGGGTGCCGCTGGTCCCGTTAGCGTCGAAAAAGACTGTCGAGGCGGCGCAGGTCTTGCGCACATCCTCACCGGTGTTGACCTCGTCCATCGTGGTGGACCACCTGCCGAAGGTCTCTGTCCTTGGCGCTGCCGGCGTCGGCTCGGTCTGCGCCAAAGCGAGGCCCGACAGCTGCAAAATGGCCGATGCCAGCAAGGCCCCAAAGCCGGCGAAACGGAAAGTTTGCATCATTGAGCTTCTTCGCAAGTGCCTTGCTGTCGCACCGGGATTGTCGCACACATGGAGGACACTCGGCGTGGTCAACCAAGGTACGGGTAAAGCGGAAAACGATCCGTCAATGCCGCCACCTTGGTCTTCACAACTGCCTCGACGGCCGCATTGCCATCGTCGGAATTGGCGACTTTCAGTCCATCCAGCACCTCGGCGATCAGCTTGCCAATCTCGCGGAACTCAGCCTGGCCGAAGCCGCGCGTGGTGCCAGCCGGCGTGCCAAGCCGAACGCCCGAGGTGACGAAAGGCTTTTCCGGGTCGAAGGGGATGCCGTTCTTGTTGCAGGTGATGTTGGCGCGGCCAAGGGCAGCCTCGGCGCGCTTCCCGGTGGCGTTCTTGGGGCGCAGGTCGACCAACATCAGATGGTTGTCAGTGCCGCCGGAGACGATGTCGAGACCGGTTTCCTGCAGGCTGGAGGCCAGTGCCTTGGCATTGGCAACGACGCTCTCCGCATAGACCTTGAAGCTCGGCTTCAGCGCCTCACCGAGGGCCACCGCCTTGGCGGCGATGACATGCATCAGCGGTCCGCCCTGCAGGCCGGGGAAGACGGCCGAATTCATCTTCTTGGCAATGTCCTCGTCATTGCACAGGATCATGCCGCCGCGCGGGCCGCGCAGCGACTTGTGCGTCGTGGTGGTGACCACATGGGCATGCGGCAGCGGCGACGGATGCATGCCACCGGCGACCAGTCCGGCGATATGAGCCATATCGACCATCAGATAGGCGCCGATCGAATCGGCGATCTCGCGAAAACGCTTCCAGTCCCAGACACGTGAATAGGCTGTGCCGCCGGCCAGGATCAATTTCGGCCTGGTCTCATGGGCAGTCTTCTCGATCGCGTCCATGTCGAGCAGATGATCGTCCCGGCGCACGCCATAGGAGACGACCTTGAACCATTTGCCGCTCATATTGACCGGCGAGCCATGCGTCAGGTGCCCGCCGGAATTGAGGTCGAGACCCATGAAGGTGTCGCCAGGCTGCAGCAGCGCCAGGAACACCGCCTGGTTCATCTGGCTGCCGGAATTCGGCTGGACGTTGGCGAAGTTGCAGCCGAACAGCTTTTTCGCACGTTCGATGGCCAGTTCCTCGGCGACATCGACAAACTGGCAGCCGCCATAGTAGCGCTTGCCCGGATAGCCCTCGGCATATTTGTTGGTCATGATCGACCCCTGTGCCTCGAGCACGGCACGCGAGACGATATTTTCCGAGGCAATCAGCTCGATCTCGTGGCGCTGGCGGCCGAGTTCGTTGCGGATGGCGCCGAAAATCTCGGGGTCGGCATCGGCAAGCGTGGTTTCGAAGAAGGATTCGAATTTGTTCGACACTGCCGCTGCTGTTGCCATGGGCTGAAATCCTCAAGGTTCCGGGTCTGTCGCGCCATTAACACAGTTGCTTTCGGCCCGCCACGTTTGCTGCGCGAAATTTGCTGGCCGGATTGCGCCAGAGAGACCGGCGGCCTCTATTTCCTTGCCCTGCTGAAGGGCCGGTGGGCTTCGGTGAGCGTGATCTCGGTGAACAGCGCCTGCGTCGTATGGTCGTTGATCTGGCCGGCGTGATGGCGCCGCGCACGCCGGCAACAGAGCCGGCGATCCGGACGCGCAGTCCGAACGGCTCGGCCTTGCGCTTGTGTAATCGCGCCGAGACGCGCGTCGCGATGTCGCCGATCCAGATCCACAGGAAGGGCAGCCGTCCGGCGATCGGCCCAGCGAAGCTTGTCGCGAAAGACCCGGCAACGAAAAAGGCCGCCCTTCCGGCGGCCTTTTGCAAATGAACTCAGCTGTTTAGAGCGCGGATGTGATCTGCAGCTCGTTGGCTCCGTCGAGGCCGTAAATGTCGTCACGGAACTGGACCACGCCCGGCCCTGTCGACCAGGCCGAGACGTAGAGAAAATAAACCGGCACCGGATTGGTAACCTGCACCGGCATGTTCTCCCCGGTCTTGATCGCCGCCTCGAAATGCTGGCGATCCCAGCCCGGTGTGTCGCGCAGAATCCAGGTGACGAGGTCGCGCACGTTCTGAACGCGCACGCAGCCAGAGGAATCGAAGCGCATCAGCTTGCCGAACAGGCTCTGCTGCGGCGTGTCGTGCATGTAGACGCCGTCCGGGCTGGGGAAATTGATCTTGACCGAGGCCATCGCGTTGCCGGAACCGGGATCCTGGCGGAAGCGATATTTTTCGGCATCGTCGGTCGACCAGTCGACCGTCATCGGGTCGACCTCGCTGCCGTCCGGCGCGAACAGGCGGATATGGCTATCCTTGAGATAGTTGGGGTCCTTCCGCATCAGCGGAATGATGTCCTTGCGCACGATCGAGACCGGCGCGTTCCAGTACGGATTGACGATGATTTCGTTGATCTTGGAATTGACGATCGGCGTCTGGCGATCGATCTTGCCGACGATTGCGGTGTGGCGCAGCACAACGCGGTCGTTCTCGACAGCCTCGATCTGCGCCGCCGGGATGTCGACCAGCACATAGCGGTTGCCAAGCGTGCCGGCCCGCTCACGCAGCCGTTGCAGATTGGTCTGCAGCTGACCAAGCCGAACCGGCGCCGACACGTTCATTGCCGCGAAAGTATATTTGCCGGTGGTTCCGTCGGCCGGCAAGCCGTGACGCAACTGGAAGCGCTTGAGCGCCGAGTCGACGTAAGAATCGAACGCTTCCGAGAGCCCGGCGCTCTGCGCCAGATCGCCCGATATCATCAAGCGCCTGCGCAGCGGCACCACATCGGGATCCTCGACGCCAAGCTGCAGCTTCTTGGTGTCTGGAACCTGCTCCCAGCCGCCTTGCGCGACGATATTCTGATACTGCATGATCGCCTGCTCGGTGAAGGACACCGTCTGCAGGCTGAAGATCGGCAGCGTCGAGGCAACCTTGCCGCCTTCGCTGGCACGCGCATCGAATTGGTCGTCCCAATTGCCACGCGCCGAGGATTTCAGGATATCCCCGATCACATCCTGTGCACTGGCGCGGCCGGCGACCATTGCGGCTGCGAGCGCGGAGGCTCCTGAAAGAAAGAAACGGCGGCTGGTTCTCATGGATGGTCCAGACATTCTTGCTACAATTCAACCCACCGGGCGGTCTCGCCCGCACTCTAGAGTTGGCTTCTTAACAATTAGCCAACCATGGCCCGCATCACTTCGGTGTAAAAACACATGGGTGTAAAAACCCATGGAAGAGACTTGAGCACAGGACAAATGCACGGCTTTGGCCCAGCATCACCCGCATCTTCGGTTCCATTCGAATATGGCGGCAACGTGGCTGTTGCTCGAATTTGGATCGGCCGGCCTGACGAAACGGCAAGACCGGTGCTTTTCGGCACCGGTCTTTGGTCTGCTCCGCGGCAGCGCTTCCGTGGTCCAGCTTCAGATCTTGCTGCGGCGGGTGCGATTACATCCGATAGGCGATGGTATCGTTCCAGAACCGATCCAGCCGCTGCAGGGCGCGGTTCATCTGCTTGAACTCTTCCGTGTTGATGCCGCCGACCTGCTCGATCGAGCCGACATGGCGTTCGTAAAGGCCGGCGACGACTTCCGCCACCTCATTGCCCTTCGGCGTCAGCGAGACCCGCACTGAACGACGGTCGATGCGCGAGCGCTGGTGGTTGATGAAGCCGAGATCGACCAACTTCTTCAGATTGTAGGAGACATTCGAGCCGAGATAATAGCCGCGCGAGCGCAGTTCGCCGGCGGTCAGCTCCGAGTTGCCGATGTTGAACAGGAGCAGCGCCTGGATGGCGTTAATGTCGGAGCGGGCGTTGCGGTCGAATTCGTCCTTGATCACATCAAGCAGACGGCGATGCAGCCGCTCGACCAGCTGCAGCGACTCCATGTACAGCGAACGGATCGCCTCGCGGCGGTCATCGGATACGTTGGCGGTCTTCGCCGCCGGACGCGAATTGATCATTGTCTTTGCCTCTCGTTTGTCGCCCGGTGATTTTTTGTTCTTCACCTTGATCGCGACACTATCGAATACTCATAAAATTCGACTTAAACGCCAAGGCTAACAAGAGCTTACCGGTAAGGGGTTTCGAAAGAGGCTTAACGGACGGTCACCCGAGCAAGGATAATTAACCTAAAGATTTAGCCAACGATCCTGGCCGGAATTGCTATCGCCGGGCTTGCCGCTTCTGGATCCAGATCACCACGCGGAACACTATGTAGAGCAGCGCCACCGCAAGGTGCGAGGCGACGATCAGCGGCCGGCGGCCGAACAAGTCGGGGAAGCCAGCATACATGACGCACTCGGTCACCGCGCAGATGAACCAGATCACCGGCCCCCAGGACGCCAGCATCCACAGGCCGGCAGCAGCGAATGGAAAAAACACCGCCAGCACCACCGCCGCCACCTGCCAGTGCACCGGCATCAGATCGAACCGCCACAACTGGCCGGGGTAAACGCCGATCAGCCGGATCCAGTACAAGATGCCGAACAGCAGACAATAGCCGGCGATAACGCGCTGGAACCAGGCGAAGATGACCTCGATCGTCGAGGGCTGCAGCACCACGCGTCTCGAGGCGGCCTCGCTCACAGCTTCAGTTCCCGTTCGCCGAGCGGTGCGAAATAGGCATCGACGTCGGCGGCGCTGACGTCATCGATGCCTGCCGGCCGCCATTGCGGCGTCGAGCCTTTATCGATGATGGCGGCGCGGATGCCTTCATAGAAGTCGTGCCCGGCAAGCATGCGGTTGAGGATACGGAACTCCATTTTCATGCACTCCTCCATCGACAACGTCTGCCCGGCGCTGATCTGGCGCCACGCGACATGCAGGCTGGTCGGTGAGCGTGTGCGGATGGTGGCCAGCGTCTTTGCCGCGAACTCGTCGGCGATGGCTGCCCGCTCCAGGCTGGCGACCATATCGGCCAGTGACGGCTGCGCGAAATGCCGGGCGATGGCGTCCAGCGTCGGCCTGTCTGTCTCGCGTTTGGCCGGGACGAAGCAGCCGCGCAGCACCGATTCCGGGTCGCCGCTTGCCGCCAGCCGGTCGAGAAAGCCGGCCTGGTCCTCCGCCTTGATCGTATGGGTGGCGAGGCCCGACCACAACGCATCGCCATAGCGGATGCGGTTGCCGGTCAGCGCCAGATACATGCCGAAGCTGCCGCCGAGATCCGGCAACAGATGGCTGGCGCCGACATCCGGGAAAAAGCCGATCCCGACCTCTGGCATGGCAAACTGCGCGTTCTCGGTCAGCACCCGCTGCGAGCCATGGAAGGAGATGCCGACGCCGCCGCCCATGACGATGCCGTCGATCAGGGCGACATAGGGTTTCTTGAAACGGGCGATGCGGGCGTTCAGCCGGTACTCGTCGGCGAAGAACTCGACCGGCGGTTTTCCAGCCCGGCCGGCTTCGTAGATGTGGAGGATGTCGCCGCCCGCCGAAAATGCCCTGCCCTCGGCCTTGACGACGACGACGTCGACACCATCGTCGCGTTCCCAACTGCGCAGCGCCTTGTCCAGCGCCTTGACCATGCGGTGGGTTACGGCATTGAGCGCCTGCGGCCGCGTCAGCGTGACGACGCCGGCCCTGCCCAACCTTTCGAAGCGAATCTCGTCGCCTCCGCCAAAATCCATCGCCAGAGAATCCCTCCCGCGCCCGCCGGGAGTGAAGTGCTAATGCGTGGCGCATAGCCACGTCAATGGCAGCGCCAATCCCGCCTGCTGGCCCGTGGCCGCAGCCGGTGCTAATGCTGGCGCTTTGAACCGGAAGGTTGGACCATGCCTTGGTTGCCACGCCTTGCTGTTGTGGTGGTCGGCCTGATCGCTGCGAACACTCCTCCCGTATCGGCCGAAACCGTGGATAGTCTCTACCAATCGCAGACCATCGTCACCGGCCAGGGCGAGGTCAATCGCCAGATCGGTTTCAAGACATGTTTGGATGCGGTGCTGGTCCGTGTCTCCGGTGATCAGCGGCTGGCGAAAAAACCTGAGACGGCGGCGCTGCGCGACAAGGCCGGCAGCTTCGTTGCCGAATTCCGCTACCACGACCGCCTTGAAGGCATTCCGGTCCATGACGAACAAGGCACTCACGACCGGCCGCATGATCTCACCTGCCTGTACAAGCCCGACGCCATCGATCCGGTGCTTGCCGCGCTTGGCAGCAAGCCATGGCTTGCCGAGCGGCCACGCCTGGCGATTTTTCTGGCGGCGGAGCAAGGCACAAGGCAGTTCGCGCTGACTGCCGACGACCAGCGCGGGGCGGCGATGCGCGAATCCTTCGTTAATGCCACCGGTCCGCTGGTCATGCGGATTGTGTTTCCCGAAGCGTCGCTGCTGTCGGCCTCGAAGCTTGACGACCGGGCCCTGCGCCATGCCGATATGGCGACGCTGGACCAGCTTGCCCGAAAGGCCGGTGCCGATCAGGCGCTCGCCGGCAGCCTGATCTGGAGCGACAAGGAGTTTGGCTGGATCGCCGATTGGCGGCTTGCCATGAACGGCAAGGCTTATAAATGGCAAGTGCGCGGTGTCAGCTTCGACGAGGCATTCCGCGTCGCCATGCGGGGTGCTGCGCAGATTCTGTCGGGCAATGGTCAACCAGAATAACGCCCGACAGGACCGCTGGCACAATCGTGTCGCATTGGTCAGCAGCGAAGGCTCGTGGTAAAAGCCGCCCGGTCCGGAGTTTTGGCGATGAACAAATTCACACCTGCAAAGCCTGCCGGCGCGCGCAGCGTCGACGAGATCACCGGCAGCCGGCGGCTGCGGCGCATGCGCAAGGCCGATTGGTCGCGCCGCCTTGTCCAGGAGAACCGGCTCTCGGTCGACGATCTGATCTGGCCGATCTTCGTCGTCGACGGCAGACAAGTGCGCGAACCGATCGCCGCCATGCCCGGCGTGTTCCGCCTGTCGCTCGACCTCGCCGTCAAGGAGGCTGAGCGCGCGGCCAAGCTTGGCATTCCTGCGATCGCCACTTTCCCCAATGTGGAGCTCGGCCTGCGCGATCAGACCGGTTCCCACATCCTCGATCCGGAAAACATCATCAATCGCGCCACCCGCGCCATTAAGCGGGCGGTGCCGGAGATCGGCATCATCACCGACGCGGCGCTGGACCCGTTCACCTCGCATGGCCATGACGGCATCTTGCGTGAGGGCATTATCGTCAATGATGAAACGGTGGAGCAGGTGACGGCGGCGGCCGTCATCCAGGCGGCGGCAGGGGCCGACATCATTGCCCCCTCGGACATGATGGACGGCCGGATCGGTGCCATCCGCGATGCGCTCGACGCCAATGGGTTTCAGGATGTAGCGATCATGTCCTATGCGACCAAGTTCGCAT
This sequence comes from Mesorhizobium sp. M0045, assembly GCF_040323385.1. Lineage (NCBI taxonomy): Bacteria > Pseudomonadati > Pseudomonadota > Alphaproteobacteria > Hyphomicrobiales > Phyllobacteriaceae > Mesorhizobium > Mesorhizobium sp. M0045. Next base: position 46,828 of record NZ_JAMYUY010000006.1, on the reverse strand, counting down.
CCGCTTTTTACGGCCCCTATCGCGAGGCGGTCGGCACCGCCGGCCTGCTCAAGGGCGACAAGAAAACCTATTATATCGACCACGCCAATTCCGACGAAGCGGTGCGCGAGGCCGAGCAGGATCTAGCCGAAGGCGCCGACATGCTGATGGTCAAGCCCGGCCTGCCCTATCTCGACATCATCCGCCGGCTGAAGGACGAATTGCAGATGCCGACCTTCGCCTATCAGGTCTCGGGCGAATATTCGATGATCAAGGCCGCCGCCGCCAATGGCTGGATCGACGGCGACAAGGCGATGCTGGAATCGCTGCTCGCGTTCAAGCGCGCCGGCTGCGACGGGATTCTCACCTACTTTGCGCCCGAAGTAGCGGCGATGCTGAAGGGATAGGTGATCGCATCGTTTTGGGACTTTGGTGCATGGGATGGGGCCTGTGGTAAACCTTCGGGATTGGCCGAATCCTCCTTCCCCCTCGTCATCCTGGGGCGGAGCAGGAGCGAAGCTCCGTCGCGGAGACCCTAGGATCCATGCCGTGACCTGGCGGCAGTGCTCCGGCGGATCGAAAACGAACGCACCCATCCGGTTCTCCGAAAAAGTTCGGACCATTCCAGATTGGTCTTCTTGATCTCCATTCGCGTGGTTCGTCGTTCTGGGCCGCTGTATTCTTCGGCCGATGTCACGGCATGGATCCTAGGGTCTGCGCCGCGTCGCTTCGCTCCTTGCTTCGCCCCAGGATGTCGACGGGATGGTTGATTATGGCCAATCGCCAGCGTTGGGAGATTGGCGGTTGTGGCCCAGCCGTTCATCGCTAGCCGGCGATCCAAAAACACCGCTTGCAAAATGCAATCAGTTAAGCTAACCCGATAACTGCTTGCATGTCACAATTGGTTATCGAGGAGGCTCTCATGTCCAAACTTCGCGTCAGCGCTTTCACCCTGTCGATCGACGGCTTCGGCGCCGGTCCCGACCAAGACCTGAAGAACCCGCTGGGTGTTGGCGGGGAAGCCCTGCACGGATGGATGTTCGGCACCCGCACTTTCCGCAAGATGGTCCTCGGCAAGGATGGCGGGACCACGGACACTGACGAGGCGTTCGCCGCACGCAGCTTCGAAAACGTCGGCGCATGGATCCTCGGCCGCAACATGTTTGGGCCAATCCGCGGCGAATGGCCGGATGACAGCTGGAAAGGCTGGTGGGGTGACAACCCGCCCTACCATGTGCCGGTCTTCGTGCTCACGCATCATCCGCGTGATCCGATTGTCATGGAGGGCGGCACGACCTTCTATTTCGTGACCGATGGCATCCATTCAGCGCTGCAAAAGGCGAAAGCAGCAGCTGACGGCAAGGACATAAGGCTCGGCGGCGGCGTCGCAACGATCCGGCAATATCTCCAGGAAAAGCTCATCGACGAATTGCATCTGGCGATCTCACCGGTCCTGCTGGGCGCCGGCGAGAACCTTTTTGCCGGCATCGACATGCCCAAGCTCGGCTATCGCTGCAGCGAGCAGGTCGCGACGCCGAAAGCCACGCACGTCATCATCGAGCGTACCTAGCTTGTCGCAGGGCGCCACAGAGCAGCGCCCTCCTCGCCGCTTTAGTCAGTACTTCTCCGGCACATACAGTTCGCGCGGCAGTACCTGGTGCTCGTATTCGGGATTGAAGACGCGCTCCGGCAGTATGATCTCTTCGTGCGGCACCTCCTCATAAGGTATCTGCTTGAGGAGTTGGTCGATGCAGTTCAGCCGTGCCCGTTTCTTGTCGTTGCCCTCGACGATGAACCACGGGGCGCCACCCTTGCCCGCCGAGTCGCGGCCCTCGAAGACCACGACGAGCTTCTTCTTGTGATAGGCGACCCAGGATTGCAGCTTGATCAATTCGGATTGCAGCGTGATGAGATCGCGAAAATACTGCAGGCGGTCGATCGATGGCGGATGCGCATTCTTGTAGATCTTGGCGATCTCCATCGACAGCGCCGGCTCCGAGATTTCCAGCTCATAATCTTCGTCGAGCGTGTCGGCGAGTTCCGCTTCCAGCCAGTCCCTGGCCGGGGAATTCTGTTTTATCTCGGTCATTTGCGCTGCTCCGCTTACAGTCCTTGCCGGCCGCTGTCAGGCGCTCCGCCGCCCGGCCCGGCGGCCGGAAATCGAAGCGCTGAACCGATGTTAGTATAGGCCGGCAATGACGGTTTTTATTGCAGCCACTGCTGCGCTGGCTGTGCGTTCAATCGGAAAGATGTGATCGAGCTTGCCCTGCGGAACTGGCGACAAGCGGAACGAATTATCCTACAAATGCCCGGTTCATTAAGGGCTGTCGTTTGCAACGCCCTTTCCCGATAAATCGTGAGGATACGACATGGAATACCGCACTCTCGGCCGTTCCGGGCTGAAGGTTTCGACGCTGACCATGGGCACCATGACGTTCGGCGGCGGCGGCGCGTTTTCGGCGGTCGGCAAGACCGACCTCGACGAGGCGCGCCGGATGATCGACCTTTGCATCGATGCCGGCGTCAATGTCATCGACACCGCCAACGTCTATTCGAACGGCGTGTCGGAAGAGATCATCGGCGAGGCGCTCGGAGGCAAGCGCAAGGGCGACGTGCTGATCGCCTCCAAGGCGCGCATGCGGATCGGCAAAGGCCCCAACGATGAAGGCTTGTCGCGCTACCATCTGATCCGCGAATGCGAGAGGAGCCTGAAGCGCCTCAGGACCGATGTCATCGACATCTATTTCCTGCACGAGTGGGATGGCCTGACACCGCTTGAGGAAACCATCGCCGCGCTCGACACTCTGGTCACGCAGGGCAAGGTCCGTTATGTCGGCTGCTCCAATTATTCCGGCTGGCAAGTGATGAAGGGGCTGGGGATCAGTGACCGTCATCACCAGCCGCGCTTCGTCACCCAGCAGATCCATTACACGTTGGAAGCGCGCGAGGCCGAGTATGAATTGTTGCCGATCTCGGTCGACCAAGGGCTCGGCGTGCTGGTCTGGAGCCCGCTTGCCGGCGGGTTGCTGTCCGGCAAATACCACCGTGACCAGCCGACCGCCCGCCAGCTCAGCGGCTGGTCGGAACCGCCGATCCGCGACGAGGACCGGCTGTGGCGGATCGTCGACGCGCTGATCGACATCGGCAACAACCACGGTGTGTCGGCGGCGCAAGTGGCGCTTGCCTGGCTACTCGGCCGGCCCGCCGTCAGCTCGTTGGTGATCGGCGGACGAACCGAAGCGCATTTCAAAGACAATATCGCCGCTGCAAGCCTGGTGCTTGGCGATGAGGAGCGCACACGGCTCGACGCGGTCAGCAGGCCGCCCGTGCTCTACCCCTACTGGCACCAGCAGTTCACCGCAAAGGACCGGTTCGGTCCGGCCGATCTCGTCCTCGACCGCGATGGCGCCTGAAAGCCGGGCTCTCAGGACTGCGCCGAGATATGGAGCCGATCGTGCTTGCGGTGTTGTGTTTGCGGTCCAATGCTCCTAGGCAAAGGCCAAGCACAACGAAAGGAAACGATATGGCACGAGCACCGAACTACGGTCAGGAGCGCAAGGAACGCGACCGGCAGAAGGCTGCCAAGAAGGCGGAAAAGCAGGCTGCCAAGGTCGCAGCCAAGGAGCGATCGAAGCCCGAGGGCGAGAGCGAGTCCCAAACCAAAACCGAAACGACCAAGTGATGACGCCGGGCCTGTCAGGCGGTCCGGGCCTCGGTCAAATCCCGCTATGCCTCAGGCGGGCGCCTTGTCGCTGACGAAGACGTTCACTTCACGAGCGGCGGCAATGAAGGCCCGTCTTGCGTTCATGGCCGGCTTGTCGCCGGCCAGCGCATCATGACAGGCCTGCAGCGCTTCGCGGTGCTTGGGACTGCGCTTGCCGGGCCAATTGTTGAGGAGGTAGTCGGAAGCCTCGCGGGCCGTACGCAAGAGCTGATTGCTTCCCGCCGCACCCTTGACGGTCACGGGTGTGTCAAATCGGTTGTTTTCCATCGCCGCTCTTACGCCATCGGCATTTGCGAAGCGAGACCGAAAGTAGCATTCTTCGCTCATCTGCCCTTTTCGTGATCACTGGCAGCCGATCCTCACTCAAGCGACGACGGCAAATCCCCTGGCGCGCAGGCCGCGCCGGTCGTTGCGCAGCGAGGCCACCAGCCGGTCGCGGCTGCCACTGATGTGGGCTGAAAGCAGGCGGGCGGCGCTATCGGCATCGCCGGCCCGCACCGCCGACAGAATGGCATGGTGTTCGGCCCAGGCACGGCCAAGTGCTGCCTCGTCGCGAACCTCGAGCCAGCGGGCGCGCGACAGGCGTGTCATCGAGTCGCGAACCGCTCTGAACAGGAACTCGTTGCCGGACAATCGCGCCAACTCGATATGAAAATCCATGCCGACGCGATGCCATTCCTCGCGCGGCGTCTTGTCGTCGCAAGAATCGAGCATCGCCTCGATGATTTCGACGGCACTCCTATCCTGCAAGGCACAAGTCAGCCTGAGTGCCGCGACCTCGACCGCCTCGCGATAGACGGCGATCTGCTCGAGTTCGGCGAGGTTGATAGGCGAGACCGTCCAGCCGCGGCCGTCGCGGCAGATCAGGCCTTCGGTCTCGAGCCGCAGCAATGCCGCCCTGACCGGCGTGCGCGAGGCTCCGAAACGGCTTTCGACCCAGCGCTCCGTCAGCCGCTCGCCCGGACCGATCTCGAGCCCGAGGATCATCTCGCGAAGCTGCTTTTCGACGTTTTGCATCTGCGACATTGGCGTTCCGTTTGTCGGAGCCGTTTCATTGGCTCTCTGTTCACCGGCCATTTGTTGCCGATCACTTTGCAGCGGCCGCATTGACAGCGACCAGCCTTGCGTCCATGACGGATACCAATCTGGTATACCAAAATGGGATCCACAACAAGTTTTCATCCAAGCCGGCCGGACAGGACAGGACATGCCGCAAGACGCCACCCTCGCCACGCAGGGCACGCACAACGTCCACTGGCGTCGCAATCTCGCCGTGTGTTTTGCCGGCTCGTTCAGCACGCTTGTAGCGATGACGCTGCTGTTGCCCTTCCTGCCGCTTTACGTCGAGCAGTTGGGCGCAGAGGGTCACGCGGCGATCGCCCAGTGGTCGGGCATTGCCTACGGCGCAACCTTCCTTGCTGCCGCGCTGGTCGCACCGCTGTGGGGGCGGCTAGGCGACCGCTACGGCCGCAAACTGATGCTGGTGCGTGCCAGTTTCGGCATGGCGCTGTGCATGTCGGTGACCGGCATGGTGCAGACCGTCTGGCAAATGGTGCTCCTGCGCCTGCTGATCGGCTTTGCCGGCGGCTATTCTTCGGGCTCGACCATCCTGGTTGCCATGCAGACGCCGAAGGATCGCTCCGGCTGGGCGCTGGGCGTGCTGTCGGCCGGCATAACCGCCGGTGCTCTGGTCGGTCCGCTGCTCGGCGGCGCGCTGCCGCCGCTGATTGGAATCCGCGCCACCTTCCTGCTCGCAGGCGGCGTCATTTTCCTGGCGTTTCTGGCAACCACCTTGCTGATCAAGGAGGCCCCTCGCCCGGTTGCCGTCAAGGCGGCGTCACAAGAAAAAGCGAGAGGCGGCTGGTCGCAGATTCCCGACAAGCGCCCCGTCGTCGCCATGCTGGCGACCGGCATGCTGTTGAGTTTTGCCACCATGTCGATCGAGCCGATCATCACCGTCTATGTCCAACAGCTCATCGAAGATCAGAGCCAGGTCACGCTGATCTCCGGCATCGTCATGTCCGCGGCGGCGCTCGGCGCCATCGTGTCGGCGTCGCGGCTCGGCAAGCTCGCCGACCGTATCGGCCATTGGAACGTAATCGTTGCCGCACTCGCCGTCTCGGCGCTGCTCCTGATCCCGCAGGCCTTCGTTACGCAGGGCTGGCAACTCGTCGGCCTGCGTTTCTTGATGGGCCTGGCGCTTGGCGGTCTCGTGCCCTGCATCACCAGCGTCATCCGCCACAATGTGCCGGATGGCGTCGGCGGCAATGTGCTGGGCTTGTCGATCTCGGCGCAATATGTCGGGCAGGTCGCCGGACCGTTGCTCGGCGGCTTCGTCGGCGGCCATTTCGGTATGCGCTCGGTGTTTCTCGGCACATCGGTGCTGATGGCGGGCGGAGCGGCCTATAACTGGCTGGTCCAGTCGCGCCGCGAACGCGCCATGCTGGCGGAAGCCGGCAAATCCTGACACGGTTCGCCGCACTATCTCAGGCGGTCGCCAGGAATCGCGGAGGCGTGGAAATGAGCATGGCTGAACAGACGGCGGGCAGTCGCATTCTGATTTTTGCCGGCGGCCTATGCGGCGGAACCGGCGTGGCTCTTTCGGCGGCGGCGGCACATCTCGGCGGCGCTTTCGTCGGTACGGCCGCATCCTTCCTGCTCATGCATGCGCCGGTCTTCCTTACCGTCGGGCTGCTCGGTGGCAATAGAATCCTGCGAACCGGAAGCCTCATCCTTCTCGTCGGGCTTCTGCTTTTCTCGGGAGATCTTTTGGCCCGCGACTTCCTTGGCTCGCGGCTGTTCCCGATGTCGGCGCCGATCGGCGGCACGTTGCTCATCGGCGGCTGGCTCGTGATGGCCGCCTCGGCGCTGGTACGCCCGCGCCGCCATTGATGCGGCAACCAATGGCGGCCGCTGCTCTTTTCGCCAGCCGCGCTCGATCCACGGCTCCGTCTTGCCAGCTCAGTCTTGCGGACGTTCGGGCCGGACTTGGCCGTCGCGCTTGGGCGTCTTGACTATACGCCGTCGCTCCAGCCGTTCGGTGGCCGGCGAGATGCCCCAATAATTGCGATAGATGTCTTCGAACAGATGCTTGATCGGATGCATGGCTTAATCTCCTCTAGCTTTTTGAATCGATCCAATCCGCGGGGACAAAAATAGGCCGCCGATCAGCTCCGCTTGCGTCCTACGAGGAAACGCAGGTCGCGAATCCACGGACCGGTCCTGTCGCGCCCCTTACGGGCATCTGCGCCCGAGCGGATGCTCCAGTCGTTCCGGTAAATGTCCTCGAACAGATAATTGACGGGGTGCATGGCGCTCTCCTCTTGTATCGATCCAATCTGCGGATAAAAACCGCTCTTGGATCGATTCAAGAATACGCGTCACACCATAAATGTCAAGCAAAAATTTGAATCGATCCAAGGAAGATGTTAGGTAATCGGCGATACTGTTGGACAGGAGTCGTGGAGACAAACAATGGCATCACTCACCGAAGGCGGCAGGAGACCCATCCGGCTGGCGGACATCGCCAAAGCCGCGGGCGTATCGCACGGCACTGCGTCCAATGTCTTCAGCCGTCCCGAAATCGTGCGCGAGGAAGTCCGCGAGCGGGTCAAGGCGGCGGCCGACGCCCTGGGCTACGCCGGCCCGGATCCCAAGGGCCGCCTGCTGCGCGCCGGCAAGGTCAATGCGATCGGCGTCGCCACAACCGAGCCGCTGTCTTACTTCTTCGACGACCCGTTTGCCCGCGTGATGATGGCCGGCATCTCGGAAGCCTGCGACGCCACCGGCGCGGGGATAGCCCTCGTGTCGGCTGGCAACGAGGAAAAACTTGCCTGGAATATCCAGAGCGCCCTCGTGGACGGCTTCATCCTGTTCTGCATCGAGGGCGGTCCGCGTCTCGTTGAGCTGACGCGCGAACGAAAGCTCCCCTTCGTCGCGCTCGAGCTCGGCTCGCAGGACGATACGGTCTCCGCGATCAGTATCGACAATGTTGCCGGCGGCCGGCTCGCGGCGCGCCATCTGGCGGAACTTGGACATCGCCGCTTCGCCGTGTTGTCGCTGGCCTTCGCCGACGACAGCACCGGTCTTGTCTCGCCCGAGCAGGTCCGGACGGCGTCCTATACCGGAACCCGTGATCGCCTCCTCGGCTATTTCGAAGAGCTTTCTCGGTTTGGTGTCGACACCGACAAGGTGCTGGTCTACGAGACCGAAAACGATAAGGCGAGCACAAGGGCTGGCCTTGAAACCATCTTCGCCTCGGCGGAACCGCCGACCGCCATCCTGGCGATGTCGGACCGGATCGCAATGGTGGCATTGGAATGGCTCAACGCACGGGGCATCGCGGTTCCCCGCGATGTTTCCGTCGTCGGCTTCGACGGCGTGCCTGAAGCCGCAACTTGCGAGCCTCCGCTCACCACCATCGCCCAGCCGATCGCCGAGATAGGCCGCCGGGCAGCGCGAAGAATCCTCGACTTCGACGGCACGGTGCGGCGAGAAACGCTCGACGTCGAACTTGTTGTCAGGGAATCGTCCGGACCGCCGCTAAGTACAGGCTGACTGGGGCAGATCGGCACCAAATCTTATCTATTTGCCGCCATGGGACCGATGCCAAAGGATGGACGAACAGGCAACGCCTCGTTGCGGACCGGCTTGCCCTTGCCGGACCAGCCGATTGCGGACAGCCACTCCAGATAAAAGGCGAGCGCGAACTGCATGGCGATGCCGGCGGCGAGCAGCAGACTGTCATAGGCAATGCCGCCCGGGTTGATCAGCTTCATCACCTGCGCCGCCATGGCAATCACCGTGCCGGCAATGAAAACCGGCAGCGAGCGTTTGCCCAATATGGCGAGCGGATTGTCGCGGCCGGTGCGGAACAGGTTCGAGACGAAAGGCAAGGCGACGACCAGATAGCTCATCGCCAGGATGTGCAGCAGCCGCGGCAACGACAGGAACGTCTTGTCGAAACCGGTCAGCACCACCGGCAGGTCGAGCCATGACACATGCCCCCACAGCGGGCTATGCACCCAGACGAGCGCCGTCAGCACATAGGCGGCCGCCGCGCCGACCAGCCACCGATTGACCGGGATGGTGCCGCCGCGCCGCACATGCAACACGCTGGCCATGCCGATATTGAACAGCAATTGCCATGACAGCGGATTGAGGAACCAGAACCCGGGCTCCGGGTAGTTCGGCGGCGCGATCTGGTAGATTCCGGCAACCAGCCAAAGGGCTGCGGACACGGCAAGCGCGGCCAGTGGCCTGTAGCTGATGAACAGCAGGAAGGCCGGCGCCATCAACAGCAGCACCGCATAGACCGGCAGTATGTTGTTGTAACCGAGCTGATGGCCGAGCGTGACGATACCGACCAGGACTTGCGGCGGGTTCCTGACGAGCGGCTCGATGTTGATCAGCGTCAGAAGGTCCGGCCGTTTCGCAAACACCGCCGCTGCGCAGAAGATGGCCATGACCACCATCGTCGTGACGATGTGGGTGACATAGAGCACGCCGGCGCGGCGCCACATCTTCAGCGTTGCGACCAGCCGGTTTCCCGGCTGGAATTTGGTGCCGTAGGCAAGAGCGACGGACATGCCGGAGATCAGCACGAAGGCCTCGGCCGCATCCGAAAACCCGAAATTCTTGTAGGTCAGGGTTTCGAAAACTGTGCCCGGCACGTGGTCGATGAATATGGTCAGGAGGGCGAGTGCCCGGAACACGTCAATACGCGTATCGCGTTCCGGCGAAACTGGCATGGTCATCGATAAAAGGCCTTAAAGCTGGTTGTTCATGCGCGGTATGCAACCACCTGGGCGACCACCCGGCGCACACTGCTTCGAATCCCTCCCGCGGGGATTATATCGGCAAAGAAACGGACTGAAATGCGCCCGGTTCAATCAACTTTCGCGGAGCTTGAAAATATTCCGTTTTGAAGCCGGCAAATGAATGAAAACATCGTGAAAACAAAAGGATGCAACTATGTCCGAAAAACCTCCGGAAGATGACTTTTTGCGGCGCGACCTGCCATTTTTTTACCGCGTTTACAGGCCCGCAGCACCAACCGGAGAGTGCCTCTTTCTGCTGCATGGATCGGGTGTCGACGAGACGACTCTGGTGCCGCTGGGGCGCCAAGTCTCGCCGCACGCTACCTTGGTGGCGGTGCGTGGCCGCATCGCCCAGGAAGACGGTTTCCGGTGGTTCAGGCGGATTTCGCCGATACGATTCGAGCAGGACAGCATCCGCAAAGAGGCGGACGCTTTCGCTGACTTCATCCCCAAGGCCGCGAAACGCCACGACCTCGATCTCGTCCGAGCCTCCTTTATCGGCTACTCCAACGGCGCCAACCTGGTTTCAAGCGTGATGCTGCTTCATCCGCGGCTCATCGTCCAAGCGGCTTTGCTGCGCCCGATGCCGGTTCTGGACGAGGTGCCGCCGGCGGATCTCAGCAACGCACGGGTGGTAATCTTATCCGGCGCCGACGACCTGACTTACCGGCCCTTCGCACTCGCGCTGGTCGGACTGCTCAGCCGGCATGGCGCCAAAGTCGAGGCCCACACCGTCGCCTCCGGCCATGAAATCGGCAATCCGGACGCCGCGATAGTCAGGCAATGGCTGGCGGATCCTGCAGCCGCCGTTGCAACGTCAGATCGATGAGCCGAGAAGCTACCCTCGCCCCATGCGGTTCCAGGCGTCTAGCCCGGCGATCTTGTAGGCTTCGGCCAGCGTCGGATAATTGAAGGTGTTGTTGACGAAGAAGTCGACGGTGCCGCCGAGATTGATCACCGCCTGGCCAATGTGGATGAGCTCGGTCGCGCCCTCGCCGACAATATGGGCGCCGAGCAGACGGCGTGTTTCGATCGAGAACAGAAGCTTCAGAAAGCCGGTGTTGACGCCCATGATGTGGCCGCGCGATGTCTCGCGAAACCGCGCCACGCCGACCTCGTAGGCGGCACCACTCTCGCGCACCTGCTCCTCGGATTGGCCGACGGTGGAGATTTCCGGCACGGCGTAGATGCCGTAGGGAAAGGTTTCGGGCGGCGGCGGCAAGGGCACGCCGAAGGCATGGCAGGCGGCCACCCTGCCCTGCTCCATCGAAGTCGAGGCCAGGCTCGGAAAACCAATGACGTCGCCGGCGGCATAGATGTTGGGCGCGCTTGTCTGGAACGTCTGCGGATCGACCTTGATGCGGCCCCTGGGATCGGCCTCAATGCCGACCGCTTCCAAGCCCAGGCTGCCGACATTGCCGGTACGCCCTGCAGCATAAAGCACCATCTCGGAACGTATGGTGCGGCCGTCGGTCAGCTTCACCTCAGCATAGTCGGGTTTCGAGGCGATCTCCTTGACGGCACTGCCCAATCGGATGGTCATGCCGCGGTCGCGCATCTGATGGATGAAGTCGTCGACGATCTCGCGGTCGACGAAATCCAACATGGTATTGCGCGGCTCGACCAGCGTCACCGGCACGTCGAGCGCCGAAAAGATCGTTGCATATTCGACGCCGATGACGCCGGCGCCGATCACCGTCAGCGTGCGTGGCAGGCGGTCGAGCTCCAGCATCTCGTCGCTGTCGAAGATCCGTGTCTTGTCGAACGGCACGTCGCGCGGCCGGTGCGGCCGGGTGCCGACCGCGATCAGCGCATGGGCGAAGCCAACCTCGCTGTAGTCGCCGGTGTCGGTGGTCAGGCTGACTTTGTTGGGGCCGAGGAATTTTGCCGCGGCACGTGCGCTCTTGACCGTGTTGCGCATGAACTGGTGCTGCAGTACCTCGACCTCATGGTCGAGCGTCTTATGCAGGCGCTCGACCAGATCGCCGACCGAAATGTCCTGCTTGACCCGGTAGCCGCGACCGTAAAAGCCGCGCTCGCGCCAGCCTGAGAGGTTGAGCACCGTCTCGCGCAACGTCTTCGACGGGATGGTGCCGGTATGCACCGACACGCCGCCGAGGCGCCGGCCTCTGTCGACCACCAGCACCGACTTGCCGAGCTTGGCCGACTGCACCGCGGCGCGGCGCCCGGATGGGCCGCTGCCGATGACCAGCATGTCATAGTCCATGTCGCCCCGTCCCCTCGGCTTGGCGCTTTTTGTTGCGCCGCAGCAAGCTAACGCTATCCGCGCCACAAATTCAACAAGTCACAGACGGCGCCAAGTGCTCCGTCACCATCTACATGGTGGACGGCTCGATCTTGATTCCGCCGCGAACCTTCACCATTTCATCAACAAGCGGCCCCGTGCATTAACCCGGGTTCGATTACGAGGAAATGACATGAACGCTCGCGTTCTCGACGGCGAAATCATCACCAACAGGCTCGAAGATATCAGCGCCTATGAGGGCGTGCGCACGCGGCGCATTCTCGCCTTCGTCATCGATTATTTCATCGTGGCGCTGCTCACCATTCCATTCGCGATCCTGGTGTTCCTGTTCGGGCTGTTGACGCTCGGCCTTGGCTGGATGCTGTTTTCCATTCTCGTGCCGGCCGTCGCCATCCTCTACATCTGGAACACGCTCGGCAGTAAAGACCAGGCCACCACCGGCATGAAGATAATGGGCATCCGGCTCGACCGACTCGACGGCGGCCCCATCGACGGGCTGACCGCCGTCGTGCATTCGGTGCTGTTTTGGGCCGGCAATGTCATCCTTTCGCCGCTAGTCCTGCTGGTGAGCCTGTTTTCCGATCGCAAGCGCACGCTGCACGACCTGCTGCTCGGCACCGTCGTCAGCCGCAGCGGCCGCTGAGCGCGGGCGCAGCCTTTGCGCACAAATGTGAAGACGTCCAATCAACCAGGCTTTCACAATCCTGTTGAATTTTTCGGCGTCCGCGCCAAAGGTAGAGCGATTCGCAGGAGTGTTTCCAAGGCTCGATGACGCAGCACCCGACCCAGTCGCCGCAGTTCTTTCTGACCGCGCCCTCGCCATGTCCCTATCTCGAGGGCCAGTTCGAGCGCAAGGTGTTCACACACCTGGTCGGCGACAAGGCCCCGGAGATGAACGATCTGTTGACGCAGGGTGGATTCAGGCGGTCGCAGAACATCGCTTACAGGCCGGCTTGCGAGACCTGCCGCGCCTGTGTGTCGGTGCGCATCCTGGCGCAGGAATTCACCGCCAGCCGAAACATGAAACGCGTCATACAGCATAATTCGGATCTGGTCGGCGCCATGCACGACGCCGAGCCCTCCACCGAGCAATATTCGCTGTTCCGCAGCTATCTCGACGCCCGCCACCGCCGTGGCGGCATGTCCGACATGACCGTGCTCGACTACGCCATGATGGTCGAGGATACCCATGTCGACACCAAGGTCATCGAATACCGTCGCCGCGGACCCGACAGCTTCATCACCGGCAAGGGCCAGGGCGAGCTGATCGCCGTAGCGCTCACCGACAAGATGGCCGATGGCCTGTCGATGGTCTATTCCTACTTCAACCCGGACTTCGAGGACCGCTCGCTCGGCACCTTCATGATCCTCGACCACATCGCCCGCGCCAGGGCGATGGGCCTGCCCCATGTCTACCTGGGTTACTGGGTCAACGGCTCGCGCAAGATGAATTATAAGATGCGCTTCCAGCCGCAGGAGCATCTCGGCCCGAAAGGTTGGGAACGCTACAATCACGAAGCGGTTTCGCGCTGATCTTCGCTTTCGGTATTCACTCTTAATTGTTTCGAGGAGGATGCCGCTGGGCTTCCGGCCGATCGGCTGGAAAACCGGCCGGGTCAATTTTGCGCCTCCAAGCCTACGCGAGAATTGCCGCATGTCTTCCCACAACGACCACCAGAGAGGCCTTCTGATCACCGCCATCGGCGGGCTGACGCTGACGGTCGACATTCCGCTGATCCGGCTCGCCGATGGCGAGGCATGGACGATCCTGCTGTTGCGCACCGGTACGACCTTGGTCGCCACGCTCATCATCTGGGCCGTCTGGCGCTCGCTGAGCGCAAAGCCGCCGCAGCTTATCCCGGGCTGGTCAGGGCTCATCGTTGCCGCCCTCTACGGGCTCGGCTCGATCGCCTTCATCACCGGCGTCTACAACACCTCGACCGCCAACCTCGTTTTCATCCTGGCCTTCACAACCATGTTCGCGGCCCTTTTGTCATGGCTGTTCCTGAAGGAGAGGCCACGGCCCCTGACGCTTGCAGCGCTGGCACTGATGATCGTCGGCGTGACGATCATTGTCGGCGATTCCGTTGGAACCGGACATCTCTTCGGCGACCTGATGGCGCTATGCTCGGCTTTCATGATCGCAGCGGCCATTACTATCTCGCGCGCAAGCGGCAAGGATATGGGTTTCACGGCGCTGATCGGAGTGGTCCTGCCGCTGGCCGTCGCCGCCCTGATGGTTTCCAAGGTGGGTTTTCACGTCAACGCGCCATGGTGGATCGTTTTCAACGGTGCCGTCATCATGCCGATCTCGTTCTTCTGCCTCGCCAACGGCCCGAAATACATCTCCGGGCCGGAGGTGGCGATGTTCTACCTGCTTGAAACCGTGCTGGCACCGGTCTGGGTGTGGATGATCTTCGCCGAAGCGCCGTCGCGCAACAGCCTGATCGGCGGCGCGATCCTAATCATGACTTTGATCGGCCATTCGCTCTGGCAGTTGCACGAGGGGCGCAAACGCCGCGCCACGTTCGCCGTCAGTCACCCGGCCTGATTCTTTTTCGCGGCGGCGCGCTCGGCGACAATTTCGATCTGCGGCGGCGCGTCATCGTGCTCCGCCGGTTCGGCGGCAGCGAGTTCATCGGTCAGTTCCACTTCGCGCAGCCATTCGCGCCAGATTGCGACCAGCAGGGCCATCAGCACCGGGCCTATGAACAGGCCGAGAAAACCCATCGTCTTGACGCCGCCGATCAGGCCGAAAAAGGTTGGCAGGAACGGCAGCTTTATCGGCCCGCCGACCAGCTTCGGGCGCAATGTCTTGTCGACGATGAAGAGTTCGACCGCGCCCCAGATGAACAGCGCCAGCCCCGCCATCGGCGAGCCGCTGGCAGCGAGATAGATCGAGACCAGCGTGAAGGACAGGGGCGCGCCGCCGGGGATCAGCGCCATGATGCCGGTCAGCGCGCCGAGCGTCACCGGCGACGGCACGCCGGCCAACCAGTAAGCGATGCCCAGCACCAGCCCTTCGCCGATGGCGATAACAGTCATGCCGGTCACCGTCGAGGAGATCGTCGCCGGCACCACGCGTGAGATCCGTTCCCATCTGGCCGGCAGGATGCGTTCGCCGAGGCGATCGACCTGTCCGGCGAAATGCTCGCCGTCGCGATAGGCGAAGAACAGCGCGATCATCATGAACAGCAGCGTCAGCAAAAGGCCGAAGGCGCTGCCGCCCGCGGCAAGCACGCCGCGGTAGATGCTGCCGATATTGGCGCCGCTGATCAGCTGGATCAGTTCGCCGATACCGCCAGGGTGGCCAACGTTGACCGTCCATTGTTCATTGAGCCATTCGCCCACCACGGGCATGGTGGCGATCCAGTGCGGCGTCGGCGCACCGTAGCGGTTGGTCTCGATCGACCAGTTGACCCATTCGCGCACCTCATTGATGGCGTAGGTGCCGGCAAGCGCGATCGGCACCACCAGGAAGGTCAGGATGAACAAGATCGCAAGCGTCGCCGCGATGGTGCGGTTGCCGCCGACGCCGGCGAGCAGCCGTCGATAGAGCGGCCAGCTGGCGAAGGCGATCACCAGGGCGGCAAGGACCGGAAACAGGAAGCCGTGGAAGAAGTAAACGCCAGCGGCAACGATCAGCACCAGGAGCCAGCGCGCCGCCGACAGCGGCGGAATGACAGCGGCCCTGAGCGGCGTCGACAGGCCAAACAGGCGCTGCTGCCGCTCCGGCTTCTGGATCCTGACTTCCTTCAAGCGCCCAATTCTCCCTGGCCCATAGCGTCGCTTATGCACTGATATAGTGCAGCAATCGTGACGACATTCCAAATGTTTGGGTGGCGCCTCTTCCTTCTCCCCCTGTGGGAGAAGGTGGATTGGCGCGCAGCGCCGAGACGGTTGAGGGGTGTTCCAGCGAAGTGAGGCGTCGGTGTTTTCTGGAACACCCCTCATCCGACCTCGCTTCGCGAGGCCATCTTCTCCCACAAGGGGAGAAGGAAGAAGCGCGCCTACCCAAATTTCCCCGTGCGCGGGAACCCCTTCGGCACCATGCGGCCGGCCGAGGCGCGGGCGCCGACCCATTCGGCAAGCTCGTCACGCGATTTGATGAAGGTGCGGTCTGCCGAATCCTGCCAGGACAGGCCGCTTGCGAGCGTGAAGGTCTTGAGGTCGAGGACGCCGCCATCCTTGTATTTCTGCAGGCGCACGCCCTTGCCGCGCCCCATCTCCGGGATCTCGGCCAGCGGGAACACCAGCATCTTGCGGTTCTCGCCGACAATGGCGAGATGGTCGCCCGCGACGCTCACGCAGCGCTGGGCTTCGTCTGGCGCCTTGACGTTCATCACCTGCTTGCCCTTGCGGGTGTTGGCGACGACTTCTTCTTCCGGCACGATGAAACCGTTGCCGTCATGCGACACCAGCAGCAGCTTGCGCTTGGGATCATGGACGAAGGCGGTGACGATATCCTGGTCGTTGTCCATGTCGACGATGATGCGGATCGGCTCACCATGGCCGCGCCCGCCGGGCAGCCGGTCGGCGCCGATCGTGTAGAACTTGCCGCCGGTGGTGAAGACCAGCACCTTGTCGGTGGTCTGGGCGTGGAAGGCGAGCTTGAGGCTGTCGCCTTCCTTGAAGGTCAGGGCCGAATGGTCGGTCAGATGACCTTTCATGGCCCTCAGCCAGCCCTTTTCCGAAACGACCACAGTGACCGGCTCGCGCTCGATCATGGCGTGGGCGATATCGGTCAGGTCATGCTCGGGTGCGTCGGCGAACTCGGTGCGGCGCTTGCCGATGTCGGTCTCGGGCCCGTATTTCTGGCGAACATTGGCGACTTCCCACTTGATCGTCGCCCACTGCTTGGCGTCGGACGCAAGCAGTGCCTCGATCTGCTTCTTCTCGCCGGTCAGGCCATTGAATTCCTCGCGGATTTCGAATTCCTCGAGCTTGCGCAGCGCCCTCAGCCGCATGTTGAGGATGGCTTCAGCCTGGGTGTCGGTGAGTGACCAGCGAGCCATCATCACCTGCTTGGGCTCGTCCTCCTCGCGGATGATCCTGATCACCTCGTCGATGTTGAGGTAGGCAATCAAATAGCCGGCGAGGATCTCCAGCCGCCGCTCGATCTCGCCGAGGCGGTGCTTGGAGCGGCGGATCAAGACGTCGCGGCGGTGCTCCAGCCATTCCTTGAGCACACCTTTCAGCGACAGCACGTTCGGCACCTTGCCGCGCGACAACACGTTCATATTGAGCGGAAAGCGGCTTTCGAACTCGGTCAGCTTGAACAGCGATTCCATCATGATGCCGGGATCGACCGAGCGGCTCTTCGGTACCAGCACGACGCGGATGTCCTCGGCGCTCTCGTCGCGGATATCCTCGAGCGGCGGCAGCTTGCGTGCCATCAAGAGCTCGGCGATCTTCTCGATCAGCCTAGCCTTCTGGACGCCATAGGGGATTTCGGTGACGACAATGTTCCAGGTGCCCCTGCCCTGATCCTCCTGGCTCCATTTCGCCCTGACGCGAAAGCCGCCGCGACCCGTTTCGTAGGCTTCGAGGATCGAGGCTCGGCTGTCGACGATGATGCCGCCGGTCGGGAAATCCGGCCCCTGGACGAAGTCCATCAGCTTGGTGACGGGCGCATCCGGATGATCGATCAGGTGAAGCGCGGCGTCGCAAAGCTCGGCCGCATTGTGTGGCGGGATCGAGGTCGCCATGCCAACGGCAATGCCGGACGAGCCGTTGGCGAGCAGGTTCGGGAAGGCGCCGGGCAGCACCGCCGGCTCCTCGTCTTCCTCGTTGTAGGTCGGGCGGAAATCGACCGCGTCCTCGGTGATGCCTTCCAAAAGCAGCGTCGACACTTCGGTCATGCGCGCTTCGGTGTAGCGCATGGCGGCGGCGTTATCGCCGTCGATATTGCCAAAATTACCCTGCCCGTCGACCAGCGGGTAGCGCATCGAAAAATCCTGCGCCAACCGCACCAACGCGTCGTAGATCGACTGGTCGCCATGCGGATGGAATTTGCCCATCACCTCGCCGACGATGCGGGCGCATTTGGCAAAACCCTGGTCGGGGTTGAGCCGCAACAAGCGCATGGCATGCATGATGCGACGATGCACCGGCTTCAATCCGTCGCGCACGTCCGGCAGCGCCCGGTGCATGATGGTCGACAGCGCGTAGGCGAGATAGCGCTCTTCCAGCGCCTTCTTCAGATCGACCGGCTCGATATTGTCGCCGCCGCCACTCTCGGGCGGCAAAAGCCTTTTTCCCATGGGGTGGCACTAGCCGAGCGGGTGATTCGCGGCAAGAGGCACCGGTATGCCTCCTCCTAAACCACGTCGCGTTCGACCGGCCTCATGCGACGCTTTAGGTCCTTGTTTTGATGCATGTCGTCATCGCAATACCGCTGCACACTTTGCGCGACATCCATTATGCAACGGGAATTGGGAGCGTCGCGACGCCGGCCAACATCAACCCGTTACATCCTGCTTCTATCGCAAGCCTGATGGATCGGGTTTGCCTTTAGCCGCGATTTTCGATCATTGTGCCGAGGCCCGCCTTTTTCCGGTCCAGTTCGTCGCCGAATGGTGACGACGCGACGATTTGAAAAGAATTTCAGGACACTCTCAGGGGAGCTCTCGATGACGATCAGGCACTCGACACTTATTAAAAGACTGGCTTTTTCGACCTTTTTGCTGACGCTGCCGCTGAATGCGGCATTCGCGCAGGATACCGCGGTCGCCGACCGGCTGAAGGCTGCCCTCGCCGCCCAGGGTGTCGACCTCTCCTGGACCGGAGTAACCGGCGACACCTCCAGCATGGTTCTGCAAGGCGTGGCGGTCAAACCGGCGGCCGAAAAGGAGGCGCTCAAGATCGGCGACGTCAAGCTCGAAGGGGTGACCGAAGCCAATGGTGGCTATCAAATCGCGACCGTGTCGACGTCGCCGTTCGAACATAGCGAGGATGGCGTCACGCTCAATCTCAGCCCCTTCGTCATCCACGACATGACGGTTCCGGCCGAAGGCGCAAGCGGCCCGCTGGGCTCGCTGATGATTTACAAATCGGCCGAGCTCGACAACATGACCGTCAAGGTGGCCGACAAGACCGCTTTCTCGATGGACGGGCTTGCCATCGCAATCACGCCGCCGGCCGACGGCAAGGCCTTGGCGTTTTCCGGCACCACGGAAAAATTCACTGCCGACCTGACACTGGTCGAAGATCCGAAGTCCAAGGAAGTCATCAACGCGCTCGGCTACCAGAACATATCGGGCAATCTTGAGATGGAAGGCACCTGGCAGCCTACCGACGGCAGGATGGACTTGTCGAAATACGAAATATCGGTCGACAATGCCGGCACGCTCGGCATGACCTTCGATCTCGGCGGCTACACGCTGGACGTCATCAAATCACTGCAGGAGATGCAGAAGAAGATGGCGGCGCAGCCCGAAGGCGCCGACAATTCGGCGCAAGGCATGGCCATGCTCGGGCTGCTGCAGCAGCTTTCGTTCAACAGCGCCTCGATCCGCTTCGATGATGATTCGCTGACCAAAAAGGTGCTCGATTATGCCGGCAAGCAGCAAGGCATGTCCGGCAAGGACATTGCCAACCAGGCCAAGGCGATCGTGCCCTTCGGCATGGCGCAGCTCAACAATCCGGAACTGACGGCGCAGGTTTCGGCCGCGGTCAACAAATTCCTCGACGATCCGCAAAGCATCGAGGTCTCGGCCGAGCCGCCGGCGGCGGTGCCGTTCGCGCTGATCATGGCGGGCGCCATGTCCAACCCGCTCGACCTGCCGAAAACGCTCGGCGTGACGGTTACGGCAAACGAAGACTGACCGAGATCCAAAGCAAAAAGCCCGGCAGCGATGCCGGGCTTTTTTATGAATCAACAGCATCGGTTCGGAGCGTTTCCTAAACCTCTTTCTTCGTCGCCACGACGCGCAGCGACAATTCGCGAAGCTGCTGCGGGCTGGCCTCCGACGGCGCGTTCATCAACAGGTCGTAGGCCTGCTGGTTCATCGGGAACATGGTCACTTCACGCAGGTTCCTGGCGCCGACGAGAAGCATGACGACGCGGTCGATGCCGGCCGCCATGCCGCCATGCGGCGGCGCGCCATACTGGAAGGCGCGGTAGAGGCCACCGAAGCGCTCCTCGACCGTCTCGCGGTCCAGCCCGACCGTCTCGAACGCCTTGACCATGGTTTCGGGCAGATGGTTGCGGATGCCGCCTGAGGCGATCTCGAAACCATTGCAGACCATGTCGTACTGGAACGCCTTGATTCCGAGCAGATCCTCGCCGTTAAGCGCATCGATGCCACCTTGCGGCATCGAGAACGGATTGTGCGCGAAGTCGATCTTCTTCTCCTCCTCGTTCCATTCGAAGAACGGGAAGTCGACGATCCAGCACAGTTCGAAGCGATCACGGTCGACAAGATTGAGCTCCTCGCCGGCGCGGCTGCGCGCCGCACCCGCGAAGGAGACGAACTTCTTCGGATCGCCGGCGACGAAGAAGGCGGCATCGCCATCGGCAAGGCCGAGTTGCAGGCGGATCGCCTCGGTGCGCTCCTCGCCGATGTTCTTGGCCAGCGGCCCGGCCCCTTCGAGCTTCTCGCCCTCCTTGCGCCAGAAGATGTAGCCGAGGCCGGGCTGGCCCTCGCCCTGCGCCCATGAGTTCATGCGGTCGCAAAAGGCGCGAGACCCGCCGGTCTTGGCCGGAATGGCCCAGACCTCGGCCTTCGGATCGTTGGCAAGGATGTTGGCGAATACCTTGAAGCCGGATTCGCGAAAATGATCCGAGACGGCCTGCATCTCGATCGGGTTGCGCAGGTCCGGCTTGTCGGTGCCGTATTTGCGCATGGCGACATCATAGGCGATGCGCGGAAACTTGTCCGTCACCGGCTTGCCGGCGGCAAAGGTCTCGAACACCCCCCGCATCACCGGCTCCATGGTGGTAAACACATCCTCCTGCTCGACGAAGCTCATCTCCACGTCGAGCTGGTAGAATTCACCCGGCAGACGGTCGGCGCGCGGGTCCTCGTCACGGAAGCACGGCGCAATCTGGAAGTAGCGGTCGAAGCCGGACACCATGATCAGCTGTTTGTACTGCTGCGGTGCCTGCGGCAGCGCATAGAAAGTGCCGGGGTGGATACGCGACGGCACAAGGAAGTCGCGCGCGCCTTCCGGCGATGAGGCGGTCAGGATTGGCGTCGAGAATTCGGTGAAGCCGACCTCGCCCATCAGCTTGCGCATCTCGGCGATGATTTTCGTCCGCGCCACGATGTTCTTGTGCAGCGTGTCGCGGCGCAGGTCGAGGAAGCGGTATTTGAGGCGGATGTCCTCCGGATAGTCCGGCTCGCCGAACACCGGCAGCGGCAATTCCCTGGCCGCCGACAGCACTTCGATCTCGCGCGCGAAAATCTCGATCTCGCCGGTCGGCAAATTGGGGTTCACGGTGTCGGCGAGGCGCGCCTTGACCTCGCCGTCGACGCGGACGACCCATTCGCCACGCAAGGTCTCGGCGATCTTGAAGGCAGGCGAATCCGGATCGGCGACGATCTGGGTCAGACCGTAATGGTCGCGCAAATCGATGAACAGCAGGCCGCCATGGTCGCGCACGCGATGTACCCAACCCGACAGGCGAACGGTCGAGCCGACGTCGGCCTTCCTCAATTGGGCACAGGTATGGCTGCGGTAACGATGCATTGTCATTCTTAAGGTCCGGATGTTGGGTTGCGGCCAAGGCATGATGGCCCAGCCTGAAAATTTGCGCGAAAAGCACATGAGAGGGTGCATTTGTCAAGGCAAGCGGCGGCTGGGTCGAGTTCGCGTTCTTCCCGCGCCTATCCCACCGGCATCAATTTATGCCAGAGGCGTCAATCTGAGTTCGCTGCTCTGTGCCGGCAGTTCAACTATGCACTCATCCCTTCACCCCGCCCGCCGTGAGGCCGGAGACGATCTTGCGCTGGAAGATGAGAACGAGGACGACAAGCGGCACGGTGACGATCACCGATGCGGCCATGATGTTGCCCCACGGGATCTCGAACTGCGAGCTGCCGGAGAGCAGCGCTATCGCCACCGGCACGGTTCGCTGCTCGTTGCTGGAGGTAAACGTCAGGGCGAACAGGAACTCGTTCCAAGCACCGATGAAGGCGAGAAGCCCGGTGGTCGCCAGCGCCGGCCACATCAGCGGCAGGAAGACGCGGCTGATGATGATCCAGGGCGTGGCGCCATCGAGGATCGCCGCTTCCTCCAGTTCGATCGGCAGGTCGCGAACGAAGGCGGTGAGCACCCAGACGGTGAACGGCAAGGTGAAGATCATGTAGGACAAGATCAGCGCGAACGGCGAATTGTAGAGGCCGAAGATGCGGATTAGCTCGAAAAGCCCGGCAAGCACCGCCAATTGCGGAAACATCGAGACGGACAGGATGATGAGGAGCAGTGCCGAACGGCCTCTGAAGCGGATGCGCGCCAGTGCATAGGCGGCGGTGACGCCGAGGAACAGCGAAATGAAGACAACCGCGCTCGAGATGAACAGCGAGTTCACGAGATTGCGCAAGAAGGTCCCCTCGGTGAATACGGTCCGGTAGTTGCTGAAGGTAATCGTCGTCGGCCAATAGTCGACCTGGAAGAGCGCCGTCCCCGATTTCAGGCTGGTGATGATGGCGTAGTAAAACGGGAACACCGCGACGACGATGATAACGGCGACGAGGAGGTAGAAAGCCGTGCGCTTGACGATCCACATGGTCAGTGCTCCCCCATGATCAATAGTCCTTGTCCAGTCTTATCCGGCCGAGCCAAAGGACGAGCATGGTCAGTAGGGCGAGGATAAGGAAGAGCAACGTCGAGGCGGCGGAACCGGAAGCGAATTTGTCGAACTCAAACAGGCTCTCGCGGGCAAACACCGACATCGACTTGGTGTGTATGTTGTTTGGCGTAAGCACGTAGATCAGATCGAAGATGCGCAGGGCATCGAGACCGCGAAAGATCATGGCCACCATCAACGCCGGTCGGATGAGCGGCAAGGTGATCTTCCAGAAAACTCTCCACGCGCCGACGCCGTCGAGCTTGGCGACCTCGTAGATTTCTTGTGGAAGCATCTGGAGGCCGGCGAGAATGAGAAGCGCCATGAACGGGGTCGCTTTCCAGATATCGACAACGAGGACGGCGACCATCGCCGTGTCGGCGCTTGCGGTCCAGGCGATTTTTGTGCTGATCAGGCCGAGCTTGAGCAGGACGTCGTTGATGATGCCGAACTGGTCGTTGAGCATCCACTGCCACATTTTCGCCGAGACGATCGTCGGGATGGCCCAAGGGATTAGAATCGCGGCGCGCACGATGCCGCGGCCGCGAAACCTGGCGTTGAGCACCAGCGCGACGATCATGCCGAGCACCGTCTCGCAGGTCACCGAAATCACCGCGAAGCGCACGGTGTTCCAGACAGCGCGCCACCAGACCGGATCGGCGAGCAGCCCGTCGTAGATGACGCGGCCGCTCGGCATTTGCACGACGGAGAAATAGTTGGCGAAGCCAACCCAGCGGCGGGCTTCGAGGTCGGCGAGCGAGGCATCGGTGAAGCCGAAATAGATCGTGCGCATCAACGGCCAGCCGGCAACGGCGGCGAGCACGATGAGCATCGGGGCAAGCAGCAGCCATGCCGAGCGCGCACGCTGACGCGCCAGCAGCGAGCCTGAGCGCGGCGGGGTCACCAGGCGGTGCCTTTGAGCCTGGTCAAGGAGAACTCCAGATCGGCAAGGTTGTCGGCGGCCGTGCCCTCGCCGGAAATGGTGTTGTGGACGGCGGTCCAGAACTCGCTCGATGCCTCATTGTACCTGCTCTTGGCTTGGGCCGAGGGACGCGGCACCGCGTTGAGGACGACTTCCTTCCAGCGCGGAATCACCGGCTGGGCGCTGGCGATGTCGGCATCGTCATAGAGTGCCTGGATGGTCGGCAGATATGCCCCCTTCAAGGCGCGGTACTTCTGCATCTGAGGCGAGGCGATCCATTTGACCAGCCCGATCGCTGCATCCGGGTTCTTCGAATATTTGGAAACCGCGAGATTCCAGCCGCCAAGCGTTGCTGCCGGGCGGGCGCCCTCGCCCGACCCCGGCGGCAGCGTTGTCACCTCGAACTTGCCTTTGATGGGGGAGCTTTCGCTGTTGCCAAGCGCGTAGGCATAGGGCCAGTTGCGCATGAAGACGGCGTTGCCTGTCTGCCAGACTCCGCGCGACTCTTCTTCCTGATAGGCCAGAACGCCGGGCGGCGAGATGGTTCCCACCCAGCTCCTCGCCATTTCCAGCGCCGCAACTGCTTGCGGATTGTTGATGGAGATCGTGCCATCCGGCTCGATAATCTGGCCGCCGCCGTTCGACTTCACCCATTCGAGTGCATCGCAGGTCAGCCCCTCATAGGCGTTGCCCTGGAAAACGAAGCCCCACATGTCCTTGCTGCCGGCGTCGCGCTCCTTGTCCATGACAAGCTTGGCGGTGTCGGCAAGCTCGGCCCAGCTGGCCGGGACCCTGGCGCCGTATTTGTCGAGGAGATCCTTGCGGTAGTAGAGCGCCGGAGCGTCGGTGAATATCGGCAAGGCGACCAGCTTGCGGTCCACGGTCTGCGATTTGATGATCGATGGGAAATGGGCGCCAACGACATCCTTGGTCGCTTCGGTCAGGTCGATGAACTGCCTTGCAAGCTGGGGGGCCCAGATGATGTCCGTTTGATAGACGTCGACGTTGCTGCTTCCGGCGGCAAGCCAGAGCCGGTATTGGCCAAACTGGTCCGTCGCCGAGGGAGGCAGCGGAACGACGCTAACCTTATTGCCGGTCTTCTTCTCGTATTGATCGAGGATCTCGCGAAGGATTCTCTGGCCGTTGCCGGTATCGCCGGATACCATGACGAGGTCGACAGCCCGCGCCGGCCCGGCCGCCAGAACTGCGGCCATGGCAAATGCCGCAAATGCGGGATGAAATTTCATGACGGCGGACCTCTCTTTGGAGCTTCAGGCCGGGCAACAAAAACGGACGTCGATGCCCGACACCGCCTCCGCACACCGGCAACTCACAAGACGCTTATTCGCCCACCAGCACTGAACTACAAAGATACGCCTTGGTTCCAACACGGAGGGTCCGGCGCCACGCGGCAGCCCCCGGCTGGCCCCAACGCCGCCGGGAATTGTCGCTGGTATTGGCGAAGGCGATGGTTCAAGAAGGGATCAACGACAGGCTTTCCTTCATGTCTTCCATCCGCCCGCTGATCCCGCTCCTGATCGCCGCCGGCATCCTGCTCGGCGGCAACGGCCTGCAGAGCACCTTGATTGCGCTGCGTGGTGCGCAGGAAGGTTTTCCCGCTTCCTCGATCGGCCTGATGGGCACGTTCTATTTCGCCGGCTTCCTGCTCGGCTGCCTTGCCGTGACGCGCATCATGAAGTCGGTCGGCCATGTGCGCGCCTTTTCGGCACTGGCGGCGATCGCCTCGGCGGGGACGCTGCTTCTGGTGCTGGTCATCGATCCGGTGATGTGGTGCGCCGTGCGCTTTGCCGGCGGGTTCTGCTTCGCCGGCCTGTTCACCATCATGGAAGCCTGGCTGAATTCCGGCGTCACCAACACCGACCGGGCGCGGGTGCTTGCCATCTACCGGATGGTCGACATCGGCTCGGTGACGGGCGCCCAGTTCCTGATCCCGATCTTTGGCGCCGGCGGCTTTGCCATCTTCGCCATCATGTCGATCATGATCACCGTTTCGCTGGTGCCGGTTTCGCTCGGCGACCGCTCCAATCCGACGCCGCCGGAAGAGGTCAAGCTCGATTTGGCGCGCGTCTGGCGGATCTCGCCGCTCGGCTGCTTCGGCTGTATCGCCGTCGGCGTCACCAACAGCGCCTTCCGCACCCTGTCGCCGGTCTATGCCGAGCAGATCGGCATGTCGGTCGCCGACGTCGTCACCTTCGTCAGCGTCGGCATTTTCGGCGGCGCCATCATCCAATACCCGCTCGGCTACCTCTCCGACCGCTGGGACCGGCGCTCGGTGCTGCTGATGACGACGTGCTGTGCGATGGTGGCGGCACTGGCCCTGGCATTCGTGGCAGGCGGCAGCCCGTTCCTCAACTTCCTGCTCGTCTTCATCTTCGGCTGCTTCGCCATGCCGCTCTATTCGCTGTCGGCGGCGCATTCCAACGACCGCGCCGACAAGGGCGAGTTCGTGCTGATCAACGCTGCCTTGATGCTGTTTTACTCGTTCGGCGCCATCGGCGGGCCGTTCGCAGCCTCGACGGTGATGCAATTTTTCGGGCCGAGCGCGCTGTTCGTGTTCAGCGCCACCGTCTATGCGATCTTCGTGGCCGTCATCCTTTACCGGATGCAGGCGCGCTCCGCCGTGCCGGCCACCCATCGCAGCCGTTTTACGGCGCTGTTGCGCACTTCGACGGTTTTTGCCCGGTTGGCGAAGCGGAATGGCGATCCCGATGAACCCGCAAAACCTGGATAGAGGTGCTTGCGCTTGACGAAAGCGCGCGCGGCTGAAATTGAAAGAGACCCTATCCCTTGCCAAAAGCGATTTGATGCACGTCATCACCACTCAGAAAGAACTCGAGACCGTTATTGCCGCTTTCGAAAAGGCGGAATTCGTCACCGTCGATACCGAATTCATTCGCGAAACGACCTTCTGGCCGATCCTGTGCCTGATCCAGATGGCAGCGCCCGGGGTGACGGCGCTGATTGATCCGCTGTCGCCCGACATCGACCTGAAACCGTTCTTCAGGCTGATGGCCAACGAGGCGATCGTCAAAGTCTTCCATGCGGCGCGGCAGGACATCGAAATCATTGTGCATCTCGGCGATCTTGTGCCGCATCCGGTGTTCGACACCCAGGTCGCGGCAATGGTCTGCGGCTTCGGCGACAGCGTTTCCTACGACCAGCTGGTGCAGCGCATCACCGGCGCGCGGCTCGACAAGTCCTCGCGCTTCACCGACTGGCGCCACCGTCCGCTGTCAGAAAAGCAGCTCGACTACGCGCTCGCCGACGTCACCCACCTGATCGAGGTCTACAAGCATCTCAGCGCCGAGCTGGTGCGGGAAAACCGCGCCCACTGGCTGAACGAGGAGATGGACGTGCTGACCTCGCGCGAGACCTACGATCCGCATCCCGAGGATGCCTGGAAGCGGCTCAAAATGCGGCTGCGCAAGCCGCAGGAACTGGCGATCGTGCAGGCGGTGGCGGCCTGGCGCGAACGCGAAGCGCGCGAGCGCGACGTGCCACGCGGCCGGGTGCTCAAGGACGATGCGATCTACGAAGTGGCGCAACAGGCGCCGCGCGACGCTGCGGCGCTGAGCAAGCTGCGTACCACGCCGAAGGGCTGGGAACGCTCTTCGACGGCGACGGCATTGCTTGGCGCAGTCAACGCTGCCCTTGCCCTGCCCAGGGAAGAGATGCCGAAGCTGCCGAAGAGCTTCCAGCCGCCGGAGGGGTCGAGCGCCGCGGCGGAGTTGCTGAAGGTGCTGCTGCGGATCGTTGCCGAAAGGGAAGGCGTCGCCTCGAAGGTACTCGCCTCCAGTGACGACATCGACCGCATCGCTGCCGAGGGCGAGGAAGCCGACGTGCCGGCATTGCAAGGCTGGCGGCGTGCCGTTTTCGGCGAGGCCGCGCTCAAGCTGGTGCGCGGCGAACTCGCCATCAGGTTCGACAAGCGCAAGATCGCGGTGTTCGAGGTATAGTCTCGATCAGCGCTGTCTCTGACCGGCAAGATGAAAAGCCGCAATGACGGTCACTGGTATCCCCAGCAGGGCGAATTTGGTGACGATCAGCGCCGAGGCGAAGGATAGCGAATCCGGATTGGCCGACAGAAAATCGGACAAAAGACGAGCCACGGCGATGTTCTGGGCATAGTCGGCAAGCGTGTAGGGCAGCACCAGCACAGCTGCGAATGTCGCCTGCGTTTGCGCAGGCAGTGCATGGAAATTCTTCAGCCGCCGGCCCGTGGCCAGGATCAGGCTGACCATCGTCAGCGACAGCAGCGCCGGAAACAGCAGGTCGAAGGTCAGGTAATGCCAGACGAGGATAATCTCGCTGCCGCGCCGGCCGAGAGCCGTTAGCCAGGCCATGCCCTCATCCGGAGTGAAACCGGCATAGCGCATGTCGAGCGACGGCTGACCGCCGCTCAATCGGCGAAAATAGAGGAACTCCATCGCCGTCATGATGATGAAAACCGCCACTGTGGCGACACAGAGTGCGGCCGCGTGGCGCGACAGCCGCAGGATCATTGCCGCCAGATTGCGCCAAGACGCATGACGGTCAGGCTCCGCCAGGATAATTCGGGCTTTCGCGGGTAATCGTGACGTCATGGGCGTGGCTTTCACGAAGTCCGGCATTGGATATCCGCACAAAAGTGGCGCGCTCGCGGAAATCGGCAAGGTCGCGGCCACCGACATAACCCATAGCGGCTTTCAGGCCGCCTGCAAGCTGGTGCAGCACGCCAGACACAGGTCCTTTGTACGGCACCTGCCCTTCGATGCCTTCCGGGACCAGTTTCAGCGTGTCGCGCACCTCGGCCTGGAAGTAACGATCGGCGGAGCCGCGCGCCATCGCGCCGACCGAACCCATGCCGCGATAGGCTTTGAAGGAGCGGCCCTGATGCAGATAGACCTCGCCGGGGCTCTCGTCGGTGCCGGCCAGCAGCGAGCCAATCATCGCCGCGCTGGCCCCGGCGGCCAGCGCCTTGGCGAGATCGCCCGAATATTTGATGCCGCCATCGGCAATAACCGAAACGCCCGATTTCTGCGCCGTCTCGACTGCCGACATGATTGCCGAGAGCTGCGGCACGCCGACGCCGGCGACGATGCGGGTGGTGCAGATGGAGCCTGGTCCGATGCCGACCTTGACCGCGTCGGCGCCGGCATCGATCAGCGCCAAGGTGCCTTCCGCGGTGGCGACGTTGCCGGCCAGGATGCGAACCGAGTTGGACAGCTTCTTGGCCCGCGTCACGGCATCCAGAACGCGCTGCGAATGACCGTGCGCGGTGTCGATCACCAGAAGGTCGACGCCGGCGTCGATGAGGCGCTCGGCCCGCTCGAAACCGTCATCGCCGACACTGGTGGCGGCGGCGGCGCGCAAGCGTCCCTGCGCATCCTTGGTGGCGTGCGGGTTGAGCTGCGACTTCTCGATGTCCTTGACCGTGATCAGCCCGACGCAATTGCCGTCCCGATCGACCACAACCAGCTTCTCGATGCGGTGCTGATGGAGCAGCCGCTTGGCCTCGTCCTGATCGACGTTCTCCTTGACCGTGATCAGGTTCTCGCGGGTCATCAGCTCATAGACCTTTTGCGCCGGATCGGACGCGAAGCGGACGTCGCGGTTGGTCAGGATGCCGACGAGCCGGCCGACCGTGTGGCCGCCGGTGCCGCCGTTCTCGACCACCGGAATGCCCGAGATGCTGTAGGTGCGCATCAGGCCCAGCGCATCGGCTAGCGTCGCCTCCGGACCGATGGTGACCGGGTTGACCACCATGCCGGACTCGAACTTCTTCACCTGCCGTACCTGCTCGGCCTGTTCGGCCGGCGAGAAATTGCGGTGGATGACACCGATGCCGCCGGCCTGGGCCATGGCGATGGCGAGCCGCGCCTCGGTAACCGTGTCCATGGCGGCCGACAGGATCGGCACGTTGAGGTCGATGTCGCCGGCGATGCGGGTGCGGATGTCGGTCTCTCCGGGCATGACCTCGGAATGACCCGGCTGCAGCAGCACGTCGTCAAAGGTCAGCGCCAATGCGCCGGTGGACGTCTCGATGATTTTTGCCATGGCCAGCCCTCGGAATGCAGGAAAGGCGCTCGCCCTGATGGACAGCGCCGACTCGTCTTCTTCCCTTTCAGGATTGGCGCTGGCTCGTAACACGTCCCGTCGCCGTTGAAAAGCCGATGGTTGTGTAGTGGCAAAGCTGCATTTGCCGCAGGTGCCGCACGACTTGCGGTCGCACAAACGTGACAGCAAATTAATGCGACATCCGGGCCAAGCCATGATAACCGCCCTACCTGTCGGTTTGGCCCCCAAGGCCGGCAAGCAATCGCGACGCACATTTCAAGGCCGGATCCATCGTGAACCGCACCATTCCGCTTATCCTGGCGGTCGCTCTCTTCATGGAAAACATGGATTCGACCGTCATTGCGACATCGTTGCCGGCGATCGCCATCGACATCCACAGCAGCCCGATCGCGCTCAAGCTGGCGCTGACCGCCTATCTGGTATCGCTGGCGATCTTCATTCCGATCAGCGGCTGGATGGCCGACCGCTTCGGCGCCAAGAATGTCTTCCGTGCCGCGATCGCCGTGTTCATCGTCGGTTCGGTCGCGTGCGCCATTCCCAATTCGCTGCCGGCTTTCGTGGTCTCACGCTTCCTGCAAGGCATTGGCGGCGCCATGATGACGCCGGTCGGACGCCTGGTGCTGGTACGCGCGACGCCGAAAAGCGAACTCGTTGCCGCCATGTCGTGGCTGACCGTCCCGGCTCTGGTCGGCCCGCTGGTCGGCCCGCCGGTAGGCGGCTTCATCACGACCTATTTTTCCTGGCACTGGATTTTTCTGATCAACGTGCCGATCGGGCTGATCGGGATCTGGCTGGCCACGCGTTTCCTGCCAAAGACCGACGCCGCGCAGACGCCGCCGCTCGATTTCACCGGTTTCGTGCTGAGCGGACTGGCGGCATCGGGCATCGTGTTCGGCCTGTCGGTGGTCAGCCTGCCGGCTCTGCCGCCCGTTGCCGGCTTTGTCACCGTAGCCGTCGGTCTGGCGTCGGCGGTACTCTATCTGCTGCACGCGCGGCGCGCCAAGAATCCGCTGCTGGCGCTCGAGCTGTTTCGCAATCGGGTGTTCCGCTCGTCGGTGCTCGGCGGCGGACTGTTCCGCATCGGCATTGGTGCCGTACCTTTTCTTTTGCCGCTGATGTTCCAGATCGGTTTCGGGTTGACGCCGTTCCAGTCCGGCATGATCACCTTCGTCTCGGCAATCGGCGCCATAGGCATGAAATTCGTTACCGCCTTGATCTTCAGGGTCGCCGGCTTCCGCCGTGTGCTGATTTCAGGCTCGATCATCGCTGCCGCGTCCATCGCCATCAACGGCCTGTTCACACCCGACACGCCCTATGGGCTGATACTCGCCATGCTGCTCGCCGGGGGCTTCATCCGCTCGATGTTCTTCACCGGCATCAACGCGCTTGCCTACGCCGAGATTTCGGCCGCCGACACCAGCAAGGCGACGCCGATCACGGCGGTGTTCCAGCAGTTGGCGATCGCGCTCGGTGTGGCGCTGGCCGGCGGCATCCTGGAAGTGTCGACCACGATCCATGGCGGCCCGTTGACGCTGGCCGACTTTCACACCGCCTTCTTCATCGTGGCGGCGGTGTCGGCGGCGGCCTCGCTGTCGTTCATGCGGCTGGCGCCGGACGCCGGCAATGCCGTGTCTGGACATGGCCGGCTGACACCGCCAAAGACCCTGGAGCCGGTGAGCCCGCCGGGGAGTTGACCTTTCCTCGTGCTTACGGACGCCGGAGGGACAGCGCCCCCCTCTGGCCTGCCGGCCATCTCCCCCACGAGGGGGGAGATGGACGTGATGTCGGTTTTCACCAATCTCCAGCGTTGCAGGATTAGGCGGCGCGCCGAAGCTGCCAATCTCCCCCTCGTGGGGGAGATGTCCGGCAGGACAGCTACAGAGCGATTTTCACGCCGTGCCGTTTCCGCCTTTAAAATCTTTCGCCAAGAGATAGAGCTCCACCGATTCGTCGCGTGAGGCCGGCGGCTTGACGTGATGGACCGAGCGGAAATTCCGCTTGAGTCTCGCCAGCAATTCGTTCTCGGCGCCGCCCTGAAATGTCTTGGCGAGGAAATGTCCGCCCGGCTTCAATACCGACAGCGCGAAATCGGCCGCCACCTCGCACAGATGCATGGTGCGGATGTGGTCGGTCCGCTTGTGGCCGGTGGTGGGTGCGGCCATGTCGGAGAGCACGATGTCCGGCCGACCGCCCAGCGTCTCGGCCAGCTTCTCAGGCGCCTGCGGATCGAGGAAATCCATCAGCAGCACCGGTGCGCCCGGCACCGCGTCCATCTCCAGGTAATCGATGCCGACGACATTCGGGTGTTCCGCGGTAGATTTGGTACGTGCGGCGGCGACCTGGCACCAGCCGCCGGGTGCCGCACCAAGGTCGATCACCTTCATGCCGGGCTTGAGCAGATGGTGCTTGTCGTCGATCTCGATCAGCTTGTAGGCGGCGCGCGAACGATAGCCGTCGGCCTTCGAACGCTGAACATAGGGATCGTTGATATGGCGCTGCAGCCAGCGGCGCGACGATTCCTTGAGGCCGCTTTTCTTCTTGATCTTCGTCTTCAGCACGCGAATGCCGGCGGAGCTCGGTCTTTCCGGTTTCTTGGTCATTGCTTGATTACTTGTTTGAGCATGATCTTGTCCGAAAACCGGCAGCCACTTTTCGGGATCATGCTCTGCCCCGCCCGCTGTTGCGCCAGACGCCGTCATCGGCCATCAACTCGCTCAGTATGCCCTCGCGCAGGCCGCGGTCGGCGACACGCAGCCGTTCGGACGGCCAGACGGCGCGGATCGCCTCCAATATGGCGCAGCCGGCCAGAACCAGGTCGGCGCGGTCGGCGCCGATGCAAGGATTGGCGACGCGCTGCTGGAAGTCCCAGCCGACCAGCTTTTCGACCATGCGGTCGACGCTGTCGCGATCCATCCACAACCCGTCGACGCGGCGGCGGTCGTAACGTTCGAGATCGAGGTGGACGCCGGCAAGCGTCGTCACCGTTCCCGAGGTGCCGAGCAGATGGAATTTCGGGCTGGACAGGAGGTGGCTCAGCCGGTCGCGCCCGTCGAAGCCGCGCAGCCGCATTGCGACATCGTCGACCATGGCGCCAAAGATCTCGCGCGTCACCGTGCGGCCGCCAAAACGCTCGGCCAGCGAGACGACGCCGACCGGCAGCGACGTCCACGAGACGATATGGTTGGCGAGCCTTGGCGAGCGGTGGCCGGTAAGGTCGATCAGCGCGATTTCGGACGAGCCGCCGCCGATGTCGAACAGCACGACGCCTTGCGTGTCGCGCTCGACCAGCGAGCCGCAGCCCGACACCGCCAGCCGCGCCTCGGTCTGGCGGTCGATGATTTCGAGCTTCAGGCCGGCCTCGCGCTCGACGCGTTCGAGGAACTCGACGCCGTTGGCGGCGGTGCGGCAGGCCTCGGTGGCGATCAGCCTTGCCTTCCTGACCTTGCGGTTGCGCAATTTGTCGCCGCAGATCTTCAGCGCCTCGACCGCGCGGTCCATTGCAGCCTCGCCAAGCCGGCCATTGGCGGTAAGGCCCTCGCCCAGCCTGACGATGCGCGAGAACGCATCGATGACGCGGAACTGGCCATGGCGCGTCGGCACCGCGACCAGCAGACGGCAATTGTTGGTGCCGAGGTCGAGCGCGGCAAACACCGGCAATTCCTGCAGCGGTGGCGGCGTACGGGCACCCTGCCCCGGCCTTAGTAAGGCTGGAGGCAATTGCGCGATTGAAGCCGATTGCGCGATCGAGGACTCGGGCGCGATCGAAGCCGCTGGCTGGGGCTGGCGAGCGGCCGGGGCCCCGCCGGCGGCGGGCACCGAAGCGCCTGTTATCACCGGACGAGCCTCGTCGCGTGCGAAAACCTTGCGCCCGCGCCGCCGCTTGCGCCGCTTCTTGGGTTTGCCGTTCTGATGCGGGCCGTTCTGACCCTTGTGATCGTGGGGCGTGTCGCCAGCCTGTCCATTGCCGGACCGGGGCTGCACCTGACGGCCGTAGCGTCCGGCGGCTGGGTTTGCCTGGCCGGATGGCGGCGGCGAACCCCTGGACACGCCCACTTCCGGCGCACCAGCGCCGGCTTCGTGGTCTTCCACTGTCGTTCCTTCCGGCGCCGCGCGAACCGGAGACCGGACGCAGCAGGCGCTTTTACATGTTCAAGTTGCGGCCAGACTATCAGCGCCGGGCCGGATCACCAAGAGTGCAAGGGCCGAATTTTGCCGACGGCATGAAGGGCGGCCACGTTGGGGATCCCTTCTCCCCTTCTTGTGGGAGAAGGAAAGACGCCAGCGCTACAGCGCGCCTTCCCGGTTGAATAGCCGGCTTCAATGAGGCATTTCTGAAATGAACCATTCGGGATAGCGGGCGGTTTTCCTGCTGCGAACCGGATAACGGGTACGGGCTGCAACGCATGATCGTCAGGCAATGAACTGGAGCCGCTATTTCTGGCCCGTCATCGGCGTCGCCGCGGTGGTGTTCTCGCTGTGGCTGTTGCTGCACGAATTGCGCGGCAT
Source organism: Mesorhizobium sp. M0045 (assembly GCF_040323385.1). Classification (NCBI taxonomy): domain Bacteria; kingdom Pseudomonadati; phylum Pseudomonadota; class Alphaproteobacteria; order Hyphomicrobiales; family Phyllobacteriaceae; genus Mesorhizobium; species Mesorhizobium sp. M0045. Next base: position 12,742 of record NZ_JAMYUY010000006.1, on the reverse strand, counting down.
CTCGCTCGACGATGTCTGGGACGGCATAGTCGCCATCCCGGCGCGCGGCTGGGTGCTCGCGGCGCTGAGCTCGGTCGTCGCCTATGCCTCGCTCGCCGGCTACGACCACCTCGCGCTTTTGCACATCGGCAAAAAAGTGTCGTGGCTGTTCGTCACCTTCTGCTCGTTCACCACCTACGCGCTGTCGCACAATATCGGCGGCTCGGTGTTTTCCGGTGCGGTGATCCGCTACCGCGCCTACGGCACCAAGGGCCTGACCGGCCAGGATGTCGGCGTTCTGGTGGCGATCTGCTGGATCACCTTCGTGCTGTCGACACTGTTCGTCTCAAGCATCGTCCTGCTGCTCGAGCCTGAGGTGATCGACCGGTTTTCCGGCACGCCGCATCACCGGCTGGCGCAGGCGGCCGGCCTTGCCATGCTGCTCGTGGTGGCGGCCTATGTCTTCGGCAGCTGGCTGCATCTGAGGCCGCTGAGGATAGGCAGCTTTCAGCTGCATTATCCGGCGCTGCCGATCGTGGCGCGGCAATTGCTGGTCGGCCCGATCGAGCTGCTGGCGGCGGCGGCGATCATCTTCTTCGCCCTGCCCGCCGCCGGTAATCCCGGCTATTTCGTCGTGCTCGGCGTCTTCCTGGTGTCGTTCTCGATCGCGCAGATCTCGCATGCGCCAGGCGGGCTCGGCGTGTTCGAGGTGGTGTTCCTTGCGGGCTTGTCGCATATGGACCAGGTCGGCGTACTGGCGGCGCTGCTGGTGTTCCGGCTGTTCTACCTGATCATCCCGCTGCTGATCGCGCTCGGCGTGGTGCTGTATTTCGAGCACTCGCAATACAGCCGCAGCGAGAATTGAAGCGCCAGAAGCCGACAATTGAACCCAGACACAGGGTTGACTCTTTTCCGGCGGCGGCTACAAGGGCCGCGCGGCTGCTTGGCGGCCCACCCTGCGCGGTTTTCAACAGCCGCGCCTGCTGGGGAATAGGTTAACGGTAGACCCACGGACTCTGACTCCGTTAGTCCTGGTTCGAATCCAGGTTCCCCAGCCAGGCCTCTTTCTTATGAAAAAACACACGTTTAGGTAAGGCGCGGAAATGGCATGTGTTACATTTTGCGGATGATCCACACGCGACGTTTGGTCTGCAAGGTAAAGACGTCCCTTCATAACCAACGAACCGCGAGCAAATTTCTGAGCTTGACCGCGTTTTGCCGTATTCCTATTGCGAGAGAAAGATACGCTACGTAAGCTTTGAGCCAACACAGTGGCGAGGGGATTGGTTTGAAAAGCCGCTTTGATTTGATCACCACTGGGCTCTATCCAGAAACACTACCACCGTGCTTCATCTCGCTTGATGCCAAAAGGGCATTTCATGGCATTGTATCGTCACTTGACGCTTCTAAGTTTCATGAACGGAAGACGGAGTATATTCGCTACAATGGAACAAAGCATGACAGAAGTAGGCGATTCTTCGGAACACCTAATATTATATCATATTTTCACACTTCTTCATTTATTTGGAGAAATTGGAAACATTTTGAAAATAACTTCCTATTATCTAAATATTCCATTGGACGACCGGAAATTCTTTACGACAAAGAGCGAACAATCAAGGTCCCCTCGCTTTCTGAATTGTCAAAGCACGCATCGAAAAACATCCGGCACGCCCCATTCATTCTGAAGGCCGACATCGCACAGTGTTTTCCGAGTCTATATACTCATTCCATAGCATGGGCAGCACACGGTATAAATGCCTCAAAAGAAGATACCGACAGAGATTCTAAGAGCAACTATTTCAACGCGCTGGATTTTTTTGTGCGAAATGCTCAACGCGGAAATACGCGAGGTGTATTAGTAGGTCCGGACGCATTTCGATTGATCGCTGAATTCATATTGTCTCGCATCGATTACGACCTCTCCAGCCTCGTTGGCGAAAAGATCGTCGGGGCTGTTAGACACGTTGACGACTACTACATCGGTCTGAAAACGGAGCATGATGCAGAATCTGTTTTATCTACTCTGCGCGAACTGCTTGCTACATACGAACTGAATTTAAATGACCAGAAGACTAGAATATATTCCAGCCTTGAACCAATAAATGATCTTTGGGCGCAGCGCCTTAGAAGAAACGTAAAACTCAGTAGGTATGGAACTTCGCGCGATGATGTTGAGGCCGCCATTGCAGAGGCGGTTGATGCATGCAAAAATCTGTCCTCGGAGAGCCCGATAAAGATATTGCTACGTTCTTTCGACGAGGCGAAAATATACTCCACGCCGCATTGGGAGTTCGTTGAACATAATTTGCAGCGTATCGCCCAAAAACATCCCCATGCCGTTGACTATGTATGTCTACTGGTTGCCAAGCGTCATGCGCTTGAGCTGCAAGTTGATGTCGATGGCTGGAAAAGTGTCGCAGAGACGATCGTGAGACGCGCATTGGCATTAAGCCATGACCATGAAGTTCTTTGGATGCTATGGCTTATGGTCGTGCTATCTATCGACGTAAACGCCGACATGGTCGATGCACTACTCTCATCGAGAAACTCCCATATTCGAGCTTTCGTTGTGCAGGCATTTGTTGATGGGCATCTGAGACGGAGACCTAAACTTGGATTGGGGAACGCGCTTTCTTCGGTCGATTCCAATTGGCTCACAAACCTTGTGGCGCGATCCCAGGGATATTCGAAAGCAAGCTTCTCTGGCCTTTTTGCCAGTGAATTCTCGCACCTCGCCGAGCGAAACATTAGGCTGATCGATTTCGAGTTTCACACTAACAAGATTCAGAACGAAAGTAGGGCAATAAGCCGAACTCGGTATGGTTATGATGATGATTCAGACGATGCGTCTGAAGAATTTTTCGGAATGCCGGGAATAATAAATCGACCGGACTTAAGCGATATTTTCGGTAACTGACACTCAGTTCACGGCCTCCCGAGCCTTCCCGGTGCGCATCTGGTAAGGGCAGGAAAGTGGATACTCATCAGTGGCAGCCGGGAGAAATCATCGGGGCAGGAAGCTTGCTACTTGCCGTCTTGGTGGCCGCTGTGTCACTTTATCGGCATTTGCGACGCGGCCCGAAGCTAACAGTGGAGATAATTCCTCCAAGGCAGAATCGATGTCGCGGTTTTTCGATACACCCGTGGGCCGAGAGTATCGCCGGGCAAATCGGCAAGCCGTGAGAACCCGGAAAACGAGGCACGCGGCGAAAGAAATGGTGCACCGTCACCGCAATTCCTAAAACCTCTCCGGCAACCCTTCTACTCCCCGACAATGGACGTCGGCGGGCGTGCCGAGGTTATCGGATCGGCATGACGAAGGACGATCGTCCACGCGCCTTCCTCGCGCCGGAATATGGTGGTGACTCGAAGCGCAATCGGCACCAGCTTGTTGCCACCACCGACCTTGGACTGGAACCGCTCGACCTCGATGATGTATCCCAAGTCGGCTGTCGCATACTCCGAGATGCGCTCAAAGCCGATGGCCTTGCCGTGCCGGTAATTGGTGGCGGCCCGTTCCATGGTCTCAGCAGCCTTTCTCCATCCCTTCGCCGGCGGGCCAAAGGGATTGGCAATAATGACGTCGTCCTGTCGCGAGTAGAGGTTTTTCAAGGGCTCAGGATCGCCCTTTACGAAGGCATCCAGAGCCAGATGATCCTGCTCGATAAATTTCGTTAGGTCGGAGGCTAACATCTTAACATCGCCACATGACTACAAAGAGAACTCTATCAATCGCTTCATCCGCCCTTCGCCCTGCCATTCGGGCTGGTATCCGGAGTATAGGTCAGAATTACGGTGAGTGCACTTTTTACCATGTCGCCCCCGCCGCATGGTGCACCTTGCCGGCGTTCCCGGTCTGCCGCATCCCCCAGCACCGTACGAGCGAGCCAAAGTGTTTTCACGTCCGAAGACTATATGTTCCTGCTCATCGAGCATTGCCGCGTCGCCGATGTCGCGGTTTTCGATGCACCCGTGGGCTGGCATCGCCGAGCAAATTGGCAAAAGCGGTGAGAACCCGGAAAACGAGGCGCGCGGCGAAAAGAAATTAGTGCACTGTCACCGTAATTCCGCGTAATTCCGGGAGCGATCAAACTTACGTCTTGTGGCAGTCGCAGCCGCCTGAAGTAGACGAAGTACTGGTGAGCAATGGCAGGTCAACACAATAGTCCCAGCATTTCTCTATGCCCCACTTGCCCACACAAAGCTTTGCACAAAGCGATTTTGGTGCACGAAAGCAAATCTCGAGCCCAGCCCACCCTATAGACCAGACGGTGTGGCAGCCTTCCAAAGGAATGCATACCGGAAATCTTTCGTCGAACTCGACTTTTGCGCCTAAGATTTCGATCTTTGCCCAGATTCGCACATCTACGCAAGCCTTGCCATTTTCGATGCGGGGATTGAGCAGCTGAACATTACCATCGACACCTCGCGTAGAAATGTCGTCAAGTATTTCTGTAAACGCTCCGATATGGCTAGTTAGAGCGAGGGTTCGATCATTGGGCAAAACGTTCCAAACAAGCTCATCAGGGATCGCGCATTTGTCATTAACATCAGGCTTCTGTCCCGCCCCAGGCACAAGCATAAGCACTGGGAAGGGAAGACGTTTGCAAAAATCACCTAACCCATACCCTTTGACGTGCGCAAAAGACGTAAGGTTTTTGCTTACATAATTTGATATTTCCTCCGCTGGAAAGTCACGAACGGGTATCCCATACAAGCGGAATTGCCCCTGTGAGGTTAGCGCTTCTGCTAGTGATATGCTTCCATCTTTTGCCATTCTTTCCTCCTCCCATAATTATTCACGGCGTTACTTTGCACATCTGTGGGATTGTATCGAGAAGAATTCCCCATAACATCTAGTTCTCAGCTTGTCTTGAGGATAGTCCTTGCCCCCGTCGCGCAATGTGCAGTTGACCTCGAATCGAGCTGTCGCCGAGCAGTTATGAGCCCGGGGCGCGCAGCACATGTGCAGGACGCCACACGCTCGGCTGCCCGACGGGCCACGGGCGTCGACCAGCAGCAAGCTCCTCATGCGATAAAGCCGGGCTGCGAATCGTTGGTAGAGGCATGGGGGTCATTTGACCGCATCCAAGCGGTCGCCAGGCCCACTCCTAGGAACCTCGACGCGGACGCTTCCCTAACTCGAAGAGCAGAACTCCCTCATCACGCAGAGCAGATATCAGAGCGTCCCCGGGGAGGAAACGGGCTATCGAATTTGCAAAAGTCACGACATCTATCTGACCCACATCTTTATAGGCAATAGTACCCTTTTGACCATCTAGCCCTTGGGCCCCGATGACTGCGCCCGGCTGTCCCGGAAGCCCATTCCGGCCTGGAACCCCGCCTCCACCATAGGGATCGTCGTCGTGCCACACCCCCCCATCGCCGCCTCTACCCCCAGGAGCTCCTTGTCCCGCGCCACCGCCGCCGCCACTTCCTCCAGGATTTCCCCCCGGCCCCCCGGGACCTCCATCGACGGCCGCAGAAATGTATCCAGGTCCATCTTCGACATTGTAAATTACGACGCTACCTCCGTGTCCGCCATTTGCACCGCTACCACCGCTGCCACCGTTGCCGCCGTTGCCGCCGTTGCCGCCCGAGCCTCCGTCGCCGCCGCGCGAAGCGTCATTAAATCCATACGCGTCCCCACCATTTCCGCCCCCGCCTCCATTGCCTGCGCTTCCTCCATTTCCTCCGTTGCCACCGAGCCCGCCGTGCCCTCCGCGACCACCACGAGCATTAATTACTACGCCCGTATAGCTCGCATATCGAGATGCATACAGCTCGACCTGTTTGCCATCGGTGCCAGACTCACCATCCCCACCTTGTGATCCATTGCCACCGCCGCCTCCTGACCCACCAGCCCCCCCCGAACCTCCGCTCGACGACCCACTAGTAAGGTCCGCATCCCTGCCATTTGCTCCTCCGCTTCCGTTTCTTCCAGCGGTTCCTTCGGCGCCGGCCACTCCAATTTGGCCATCCGGCCCATCCTCTCCGGATACATTGATCTCAAGTAGCGGCCCGGTTACTCTGCGCGCAAATATATGAACCGGTCCTAATCCTCGCAACACTGTGCGCTCTTTGACAATCAGTTCTCCGCAAATAATCAGCCCACTCGCATTCATCAGGCTCGTCGCTCGGTTGTGGGAGACATCTATTTTGCCTGACAGTTCAACCGTTTCAGCCCGTATCGGTGCCGCGATAGTCTCTCCGTTCGCGACAGCAACAACACCCGCATCGAGATGGGGGGCCACAAGGTTTTGCCACATCGTATCAAAATCAGTTAGAATATTAGCCATTTGTTCCTCCTCCAAGGTAGTGCAGTTCACTGACCAGACAAGGGTATGTATTCGACCTGCAATACGATCCTGTGAACCCTTATGTCATGTATTTCCATTCTTTCTCCAGGATCAAGATCAGGATTAACGCTCTTGAAGTCGACCCGTAACTGTACAATTCCGTCCCATTGCCGCGAATTTATTCTCCGAAGAACTCGCTCGTCTACCGATTGAAACAGCAGATTGAGGTACTTATATCGCTTATCGTTCCACTCCTTGCTGGTATATCGTGAAAAAGTGCCTCCGACCCTATTTGGTACAATATCAATACCAATCGGCCCGCCGATCGTTGCTCCGCCCTTCTTGCCGACTGCCAATGTTAGTCTTAAAGGCGTAGGGTTGTCTGCAGAAACGGCCACAGATATCCCGGTTATCAAATATTCCCTGACGCCAACAAGCTTTTGCTTAACATCCAATTTCAGGCTTGCTTCGCCACTCACGACCTTTCTCATCTGGGTATATTCGTATGTTGGTGATGGTGAAAAATTCAGTATAATCTTCTTCGGAAATCCAATTTTATTTATCAGAGATGCGTATCTATCTGAGATATAGGCGTATTTCTTTAATTTATTCTGGAGATCTTCCAGCGTCACAAGCGATCTATTAATTGTTTCGGTCGCGTAGTCGAATATTTCCCATTCAAAAGAGCCGTCGTCTTTGTAGAAGGATGCCTCTAAGGTGTACTTCTGAAACATCGTCTCGCTAGCTACCGATTGAGAGTCGAATAAATCAGCTACATAGCCACGCATTCCGTAATCAACATCAGACAAATAGTATTTTGGAACTATACCCTCAAGAAATTCCCTTTTTGAGTCTATAGTATACTTAATATCCGAAAGTTTTGCTACGTATACGTTTGCCTGTTCCGATATCTTATTCGTGATACGCAGCCATTCCTTTTTGGTGCAGAAGAAAATCTTCTTCAGGTCTGCGGCTGCATTTGTGCGACAGATCTTGTAGTCATTGCTAGGAAACTCAAGTCCCACTGCGGTTCTTTGAGTAAAGTTACGTCCGATAAATGCCACTTCAGTTCCCGTTGACGATGAAGTGGTCGCGCATGCCAATAGCGTCAACGCACAAGCGAGAATATTGCGCTTCAACGTGAGTTTTCTCTGCAGAAAAGGCTTCAACTTTGATTCTATCTGCAGCACAGGCATTGTTCCTGTCCAACTCTCCTGGGAACTGAAAGGTAGATGATTAATACTTATCGCTCACAAAGTTCAACTTGCGAGCAAGCTAACAAAAAAACGATATATTGGCCTGTTTAGCTTAGGTAGTGAACGCACTGTATCTATTATTTGACTTTGCGTCAATCCCCAGATTCTTTTTACCGGGTCAAAGTAATAGTGTAGCTGTCTTGCTCAGTGAGCCTGGTGGTCATTGGCGCCAGAAATTTGTCCTCACCTGTTGGAAGCCTGTATTTCTCCTCGGCGACCACTGTTCGTTTCGAGTTATTACGAAGTAGTCTGCCACAGACTTCTTTTCCTGCCCAAGAGAGGCAGTTGCGGACCGCGCCTCACCAGCAACGAATGCTCAATCCCAAGTATCCTCCGAACACTCGCCAGCGCCGCCTCGTTCACTTCGATGTACGCGACGATGTACCATTCGCCGTTTTCTTCCCTGGCCATGCCCATCGGCTCGGCCCGCCATTTGAGCGCGCCATGGTGGGGCATGAAGTAGGTTTCCTGGACGCCGCCGACGGCGCTGAGGCCCTCGTCTAGAGCGTATTCCATCACCGCGCAGCACAGTTGCGTCAGCGTTCCCCTCAGTCCGGCAGTTCGCTTGTCGGGAACGACGAATGTGCGGGTCCATTCGGCCCAATCCGGACGCCGCGGGACGCCCGATCTTTCGCACATATGAGAAAAAACCTCCGAGACCATGTGCGGCTCGCTCGTTGGGATCAATCGAGCCGAGGTCACCACGCGACCATCTTCAATACCGAGCAGATACGTCGCCGCATCCGTATCGAACTGGTCTAGCTCGCGACCATCCGGGCTTGGAGGGCGCCAATGTTTCTGGTGCACGAAGAAGTCGTGCCGCCGGCGCAGAAATTCGTCGAATTCGTTTTCGTAGAGATGCTTGTTATGCGCATTGACTACGTGGGCCGTTATCATGGCGCGATCCCCCGACCGTTCTCAAAGGGATACTCGCAGTCGCGCTAATATACGTCACCTGTCCGATGGGACAGTTGACGCGTTCAGGGATGGATCAGGCGCCGGCGCACCGCCTCGACGACCGCCTGCGTGGTCGTGGCGACGCCAAACGCTTCCCTGGCCCGGGTGGAGTGCCATTTGACCGTTCGCTCGGTCAGACCAAGGATTTGGGATGTTTCCGACGAGGTCTTGCCGGCCGCGGCCCACAACAGCACCTCTTTTTCGCGGTCGGTCAGCAAGCCTTCATCGTTGTCACCGTCATTCGACAACGCCTGGATCGACATGCCGGCATAAACCGCCATGGTCACCAGTTGCACTTGATGGCGCGGCGAGAGGGTGCAGGACTTCGCGGAAGAGGCAAACGACAGCACGGATTGCCAATGGTGAATGCTGAGCATCGGCACGGCGAAGCCGCTACAAATGCCGAACTCCGTCGCCTCGCCGGCGACGCGGCGAGAACCTTCCGTATCTGACCACTTTGCCGGAACTTCGGACCAAAGGAACGGCTTCAGGGTTTTTGCCGAGTAGATGCAAACACCATCGACGGCGGCGTGCTCGGCCTCGACATAGCGTTCGAACCAGCCGGCCGGCCAGCCATTCAGTTCGACCATCGGCGCAAGTTTCTGGCCACTGAGCGGCACACCGCTCAGGATAAGATGTTCGAAGCCGAGATTCCTCACGGTATCAAGAAGGTCGCTCAGCAGCGGCCCGGTGGCTGTATGGTTCCTGCAGCGTTCGACAAAGTCGAACACGTCTGAATCGATCATGACAGAGACCCCCGTCTCCACGCCCGAAAACAAAGTTTAACTCAAATTAGCGACTTCGAATACTCCCAATAAGTATGTCCGCCACGCAGGACGCGCGGACCAAAATCAGCTAAATCAGCCGGATTGTGATAAGCAACACAGGACCAAGCATGACCGCCATCACTGCCGAAACGAAACGAGCCGTTCCGGGCCGGCGAAACCGCGCTGCTCTTGGTCGACATGCAGCGGGTCTGGCTCGAGCCCGGCGCCGATCCGGCGCATCCGGAGCGCGGTCCAGACCACTATTTCTACCGGCAGACGGCGTCGCAGACGACCCCCAACCAGGAGCGCCTGCTGGCGGCGGCGCGGGCCAATGGCATCGAGATGATCCACACCATCATCCAGCGCCTGACAGAGGACGGCCGCTTGGTTCCAGCGGCAGCATTCCGGTGCAATCGGAGGACATCCCCGGCAATGTCGGCCTCGATCCGGAGGAACGAAGCCGGCGTGCCGAAATCATGTTCGCGCCGTTTCATGACCGCGTGGCCGCCCATCTCGACGACCGGGCGAAGCAGGGCAGAGCGACGCGGATCGCGACGATCCACTCCTTCACGCCGGTCTTCCTCGGTGTTGGCAGGCCCTGGCACGCCGGCGTGCTTTACGACCACGCAATCGAGTTCGGCCAGGCAGCGCTTGCCGGCCTGCGCGCCGACATTGCGCTCAATGTCGCGCGAACGAGCCCTACGTGATCAGCCGCGACGGCGACTACGCCATACCGGTCCATGGCGACGATCCCGGCATTCCCGCCGTCCTAATCGAGATCAGGCAGGACCTGCTGGCGGGCCGCTCCGGCATCGAGGAATGGGCGAAGCGGCTGGCCACAGCGTTACCGGCGCAGACAAAGGCTTTGTGAACAAGCTCGGCTGCTCGAGCGCAACGCGAGAGCCGAGCCGTCGGTGAAAAGCCGGAGCGAACGATCGCTACGAGAAGATTTGCGACAGTTCTTCGACGCTGGTGCCTTCCTTGACCTGACGCAGCTCGACATAGCTGACCGCCGTGGCCACCGACAGCACCATCGACAGTACGGTCGACACCAAGGCTGCCAACACATCTGCAATGATCCCACCCAACATGACGATGACTGCAAGCATTACCCACTGGATGACCATTGCGATGACCATCAGGATCAAGAACAGGCCAAATAGCGGCCAGCGGTTGCCCTTGGTCAGCACACGGCTGCGCGACATCGAACCGAACACGCCAAGCCGCTCCTGGATCAGAACCGGCACCGCCACGCACCATCCGAGCCATAAGATGATGCCGGGAACCAGCAAGGCTATCGACGCCAGGCCCACACCCAGGGCGACGAGCAGGCCAATACCAAGGGTCGGCAGCAAATTGCGGATGGCTATCTGAATGCAGTCGCCAAACGTCGGCCGCTTGCCATTCAAGTCCTCGATAGTCGCCCGCACTAGCGCCGACTGGAGCAGCAGCGCGAAAACGAACGATAGCAATCCCGTAATAACCGTAATCCATGAATTCTGAAACATCATAGAGGGATCGGCCGCGGCGCCGGGGTCGCCATGCAGAACCGCATCTATTTGCGGTTGACTCCACAGCCGAAGAATAATCGCCGGCAAGCCTGAAAACAGGAGCGCGAGCCCAACGCACAAGCCGATGTTGCGGCCGATCACGGCGAAGCTGTTGTTGAACACCCTGCCGATCTCGAATTTCTCAGGCCGTTCCAGTGTCGTTGAAGCCATGATTTCCCCCGTGTTTCGCCGTAACAGTATCACAGCGCCCTAACAGTAATTCTGCCAAGATTGACGGTCGCCGTCCAGCCCACTTGCAATTCTTGTGCTGCATTGTCAGTGTCGGCTGGGAACCACAGGTTGCAGGGGAGCGGGTGGCGGTGGCACAGCCAGGCACAGCGGAAGCCGAACGGCTGACCAATCTGCACAAGCAGCTGATCGCCGATGAGTCGATCCAGTTCGACCTGCCGGCATATGTGCCGCCGAAGCCGCCCGAGTGGCTGAAACCGCTGCAGGATTTTTTGTCGTGGCTCGGTCCCTACATGATCTATCTGTTCTGGGGGGCGGTGATATCGGGCGTCGCAATCATCCTGCTTTTGGTCTTCCTCGAGGTGAAAGGCATCGCCTGGCGGCTGCCGTGGCAGCGCGCGCGGCCCGAAGTCGAAGACAAAGAAGCCTGGCGCCCCGACGCCGGCGCCGCGCAGATCCTGTTGTTGCAAGCGGATGCGTTGGCCGCACGCGGCGACTATGACGAGGCGGTTCACCTTTTGCTTCGGCGCAGCGTCGCCGATATTGCCGGCCGGCTGCCGGACTTCCTGCGCCCGTCGCTCACCGCGCGCGACATCGCCAATGCCCCTTCCCTGCCGGGAAGGGCACGCCATGCGTTTACCGAGATCGCCCGCATCGTCGAGGCGGCGCTGTTCGCGCGCCGGCCGGTTGGCGCGGAAGGCTGGCGGCAAGCACGCGGCGCCTATGAACGTTTCGCCTTCCGGGATGCCTGGACGTGAGCGCGCCGGCAGTCGAGGCACAGGAGCCGTTCAATCGAAAGACACTGTTTTGGGGGATTTTCGCCAGCCTGCTTGCGGCAGGCGGTTTCTTCCTGCTGTCCACCTATGCCCCCGATTTCCGGCAACCCGGCAATGGCGGCGCCACGCCGCTGTCGAAAAGCGGCGTCGGCTACGCCGGCCTGGCGGAATGGCTGCGGCTCACCGGCGAAGCGCCCTTGATAGCGCGGACCGAAGACGATCTCGGCACCGACATGCTGCTGATCGTCACCATTTCGCCCGACAGCGATCCGGAGGCGCTCGACCACATCCTCAACCTTCGCCGGGACCAGAACACGCTCTTCGTGCTGCCCAAATGGCAGATCCTGCCGCTGCAGGGGCATGAAGGCTGGAACATGAAATTCGGGCGATTGCCCGGTTCGGTGGTGAACGAATGGCTTGGCCGCATCGCCGATGCGAAGATCGGTGCCGGCCAGAGCACGGCAAAGCAACTCGACATCGAAGGCAACATGGTTGCCGCACCCGAAGAATTGCAGTGGGTGGCCGACAAGTACCCTCTCATCGCAGCCGGCAATGACAAGGCTGTGCTTACCGAACTGGACGACAAGCCGTTCTATATCCTGACCGACCCCGACCTGATCAACAACGCCGCCCTCAAGGACCCCGAGAAGGCAGCAGCCGCGCTCGGGCTGATTGCCTTGCTCCAGCCCGACGACGGCCCCGTGATGTTCGATCTGACGCTGCACGGCGCGGGGCGGAAGTATGATCTGGCCAAGCTTCTGGTCGAGCCGCCGTTCCTGGCGCTGACACTGACGATCCTGATCGCGGCAGCCCTGGCGTTCCTGCATGGCCTTGGCCGGTTCGGCCCGCCGCGTATACAACCCCCCGCCCTCAGCCTACCGCAGCCGGCCCCAGTAGCTGCAACGGCGTTTCGAGAATGTCGTGCGGGGGGGCGGCTTGTGCCTGTAGCTATAAAAAACGCCACCG